>DASYZS010000117.1:0-7675 GCA_035945895.1 Candidatus Dormiibacterota bacterium
TGGGGTAGCCGCGCGCCACGAGCTCGGCCACGATGTCGCGCCTCGTGTTGCCGGTGAGGCGGCGGCTCGAGTCGCCGAGCGGTGAGCCTGGATGATGGCGGACGCGAAGGGCCAGGCGGAAAAGGTCGGCGTTCGAGGACAACAGCTCCAGCGGCGTGCGAAATTCCTGGCGGAGCCTCTCCTCGTCGTAGGGCGCCTCGAGCGCTTCGCGGCGCTGCACGGCCAACTTGTCGCGCAAGTCGTCGAACAGCTCTTCGGACAGGGCCTGGACGAGGTCGTCGCGGTTGGCGAAGTGCTCGTAGAAGGTCGCACCCGCCACACCCGCGTGCCTGGCGACCGTGCTCGCCGAGATGCTGGCCTCGCCGCCGGCGAGGATGAGCTTGCGCGCCGCGTCGAGCAGGCGTCCCCGCGTCCGCTGCTTGGCCTCCCGTCGGGTCAGGGGCTTGTGGTTCACCGGGCGAACTCGATTCTTGCCATGCTCGATTGACCGAGAGTACTATCGGTCAACCTAGTCTCGAGTACAAGTCTGCGTCGTCTTGCCGACGTGATTGAGTTAGGGGAAGTAGCCGTCCGCAATAAAGGGAGGATGTTCAATGGGTAGACACGGGCCACGGCTGGCCGCGCTGGCGGCCTTTCTTTTCGCCCTTGCCGCCTGCGGCGGCTCGACCAGCAACGCTCCGCAGACCGACGTGGGCATCACCAGCAGCTCGATACTCCTCGGCAACACGATCGCCCAGTCCGGACCCGCTGCGGCGTACGGAACGATAGGCAATGCCGAGCAGGCGTACTTCACCTATATCAATAACAAGGGTGGCGTCAACGGACGCAAGATCCAGTTCACGATCCTCGACGACGGGTACAACCCGGCGCAGACGGTGCCGCTGACTCATCAGCTTGTCGAGCAGAACCAGGTCTTCGCGATGTTCAGTGGCCTGGGAACCCAGGACCAGACGTCAGTTCGCGATTACCTGAACCAGAAGAAGGTGCCGCAGCTGTTCGTCGCCACGGGAGCGACCACATGGGGCAAGGACTACGCCACCAGCAAGTGGACGCTCAGCTGGCAGCCGCCCTACCAGGGTGAGGCGCGCATCTACGCCAAGGACGTTCTGCAAAACCACCCCAACGCCAAGATCGGCGTGCTCTACCAGAACGACGACTACGGCCAGGACTACCTGAAGGGCCTGACCGACGGTCTAGGCGACAAGGCATCGATGATCGTCGACAAGGAGAGCTACGACGTCACGGCCGCCGACCCGTTCGCGCAGCTGACGAAGCTGAAGGCGGCAGGCGCTGACACGCTGTTCCTCTTCTCCACACCGAAACCATCGATCCAGTCGCTGGTGTTCGTCTCCAAGGTGCACTGGGCGCCGACCATCTACCTGAACTCGGTGTCCAGCCCGCAGATCTATATGCTCGCGGCTCAGAAGGCCGGAGCAGAGCTCAAGAACGTGACAAGCGTCGGCTACATCAAAGACCCCACCGATCCGCAGTGGGCCAGTGACTCGGGCATGCAGCTGTACAAGCAGGTCATCGCCCTCTGCTCGACCTGCAACGTCAACGATGGTTTCAACATCTACGGCGTCGCGGTCGCGTACACCATGGTCGACGTGCTCAAGCAGGCGGGAAACACCTTGACCCGCGCCAACGTCATCAACATCGCGGCCAACCAGCTCAACGAGAACAACCCGTTTCTGCTTCCGGGAGTGAAGGTCAAGACGACGTCGAGCGACCACTTCCCGATCATGCAAGAGCAGGTCATAACCTGGGGCGGAACAGGTTGGAATCTGCAGGGCAGCCTCATCGACGAGCGAGGCACGATCAAGTAGCGACTGGAGTTAGCAGGTAGGCCTCTCTGGCCTACCTGCTGGCTTTACCTACCGGGCCTCGGCATCGAACGGCAGCTGTATGGCCTCCCGTTCACCGACCCCCCGCAGGCGCTGGTTGAGCCAAGCGTATCCCCGCGTCAAGAGGCCGACGACGCCGTTCGGGGCAAAGATCATGATCAGGATCAGCAGCGCGCCGTAGCTCACCGCCGGACCGGCGTTCTTCACGGTCGAAGTGATCTGGTCTGGGATCCAGGTCTGGCTCGGCACCCACTGGTTGGACTCGATCGGCAGGAAGTACGCGATGACGGCCCCGAGCAGAGGCCCGGGGGTGGACGCGAGGCCGCCGATCACTGCCCCCACGAGCAACTGGATGGACAGCGCCACCGGAAACGTGTCCGGGCTGACGAAGCCGACCGTCAGACCGAACAGCGAGCCGGCGATCCCGGCGTAGAAAGCGGAGATGCCGAACGCAAGCGTCTTGTAACCGGCGATGTTGACGCCTGACGCGGCGGCCGCAACCTCACCGTCGCGGATCGCGCGCATGGCGCGGCCGGGGCGGTGGCGGATCAGGTTCCAGGCCAGCCAGAACAGAATCAGGCCGCAGAAAAGCGTGATGTAGTAGATCCACTGCTCGCTCGTCATTGCGGTGCCCGTTACGGCGGCGTACAGGCTGCTGGCGGCAGCGGGCGGGTCGGGCTGGTTGATGAGGATGCCCTGCACACCGCCGGTCAGAGGCGCCGGTCGCTTGATCAGGCTCGGCGTCACGACGGCAAGCGCGAAGGTGGCCAGCGCCAGGTACAGCGCCGAGAGGCGCAGCGCGGGGATGCCGAAGAGAAAGCCGACTCCACCAGTCAACAAGCCTGCGATCGGGATGGTCACCAGGTAGCCGGCGTTGAAGCGATGCGCGAGGATGGCCGAGGTGTAAGCGCCCAGCGCCATGAACGCGCCATGGCCCAGCGAGAGCTGTCCGCTGTAGCCGACCAGGATGTTCAGGCCCATGATCGCAATCGCGAGGACGAGCGCCTGCCCCCACTCGCTGGCCAGGTAGCTGCTTACGACGGTCGGCAGCCCGATGAAGAAGATGACGGCCAGCCCGACGAGCCAGTAGCGCGGGGGTGCGGTACGGAGGCGTTCGACCACTTAGCGGGCCACTTATACGCGGCGCACGGCGGCGCGGCCGAAGAGGCCATTGGGCTTGAGGATGAGGACGATGATGATGATCGCCAGGCCGACCGCGAGCTGGAGGTCGCCGCCGACCCCCGGAAGATAGGCGCCGGCGAGGTTGATGGTCACACCGACTATCAGTCCTCCGACCACCGCGCCGAACGGGCTCTCGATGCCGCCGAGAACCGCCGCGGCGAACGCGTAGATGATGATCGACTGCATCATGTTGGGCTCGAGGAAGAGCACGGGGGCGACCATGATCCCCGAGACTGCGCCCACTGCGGACGCGAGGCCCCAGCCAAGCGCGAGCATCCAGCTGACGTGCACGCCTAGCAGCCGGCTGGGTTCGGGATGGAAGGCAGCGGCCCGCAGCGTCAGGCCGAGCGTCGTGTGCTGGAGCAAGAGGTAGATGAAGAGCAGCACCAGCCCGCACACGGCGATGACTCCCAGGTCGCGGTAGTTGACGAAAACCCCGACCAGGGAGACGGTCTGCGAAGAAAACGGGCTCGGAAACGAGCGAGGCAGATATCCGAACAGGAATCCGGCCAGTCCGTTCACCAGGGTCGCGAGGCCGAGGGTGATGATGACAAGGGTGAGAATGGGCGCCCGCTCCACCGGGCGGATCACCAGCCGCTGAATGAGGATGCCGGCCACAAAGGCAATGACCAGTGTCGCGGGGAAGGCGATCCAGTAGTTCAGGCCTCGCTGGATCAACGCGTAGGCCGCGAAGGTCGCCAGCATCGCCATCTCGCCCTGCGCGAAGTTGACGAGTCCCATCGCGTTGTAGATGAGGACCAGGGCGAGCGCCAGGCTGGCGAAGATGCCGCCCGTGGCGAGGCCGCTGACGACGAGCTGCAAGAACTCCTGCATCAGTAACCGAGATACGATCGGCGCACCGACTCGTTCCCCCTCAATTCCGCGCTCTCGCCACGCACGGCCACGCGCCCGACCTCGAGCACGTAGGCGGTGCTGGAGAGCTCGAGCGCGATGCGGGCATTTTGCTCGACCAGCAGCACCGCGACCTGGCTTGTCTGGTTGATGGTCTTGATGATCTCGAAGATCGCGCGCACGACGATCGGCGCGAGACCCAGCGACGGTTCATCGAGGAGCATGAGGCGCGGCTTCATCAAAAACGCGCGGGCGAGCGCCAGCATCTGCTGCTCGCCACCGGAAAGTGTGCTGGCGGAGAGCTTGCGACGCTCCTTCAGCACCGGGAAGTACTCAAAGACGCGGTCGTAGTCCTTGCGAACCTCGGCTCCGTCCCGCCGCATGCGCGAGCCAAGGCGGAGGTTCTCGTCGACGGTGAGCTCGGTCAGAATGCCGCGGCCTTCCGGCACGTGCGCCACGCCGCTCCGCACGATCTCTTCGGTCGACTTGCCGCGCAGGGAGCGGCCTCCAAAGCGGATGTCGCCAGACCAATGCACGCCGGCGGTGATGGCGCGAAGCGTGGTCGTCTTGCCCGCCCCGTTGGCGCCCAGCAGCGAGACCACGCCGCCTTCGGGCACTGAAAGCCCAACGCCATGGAGGACCGACGTCTGGCCGTAGCCGGCGTGAACTTGTTCGAGCTCGAGCAGCGCGGTCTGTGTCATGCGGCGCCGAGATAGGCCTCGATGACTGCCTGGTTGTGCTGCACCTCGGCGGGAGTGCCCTCCGCGATCTTCTTGCCGAAATCGAGGACGATGACCCGGTCGGAGATGCCCATCACGAACGCCATGTGGTGTTCGACGAGCAGCATGGTGACGCCAAGCTCGTCGTGCACCCGCTTCAGCAAGCGCGATGTCGAGTCGACCTCTGCCTGGCTGATCCCGCCCGCGGGTTCGTCGAGCAGGATGATGCGCGGCCGGGAGACGAGGGCGCGCGCCAGCTCGACGCGTTTCTGCAAGCCGAAAGGCAGCACCGCCACCGGGCGGTTGGCCTGGGGGCCGAGTCCGACGAATTCGATCATCTCGATAGCGCGTTTGCGGGACCCGGATTCGGCCCTGGTTGCGTCAGGGAGGGGAACAGAAGCCTGCAGCCATCCGCTTCGGGTTCGCGAATGGTCGCCGACGAGCACGTTGTCGAGCACGGTCATGGAGCGGAAAAGGGCGACGTTCTGAAACGTCCGCGCCAATCCGTGGCGGATCACATTGTGTGGCCGGATTGCGAGGACGGAATTACCGTCGAGAAGGACCGTGCCTGTGCTCGGTCGGTAGATCCGTGTGATGACGTTGAAGAGCGTGGTCTTGCCTGCCCCGTTAGGACCAATAAGAGCGACCGTCTCTCCCGCCTGGACGGCGAAGGAGACCTTGTCGAGCGCCACCACGCCGCCGAAGCGGACGCCCAGGTCCTTCACTTCGAGCAGCGACGGCATCAGCGGAATACTAAGTTCGGCTGCGCCTCGAGGCGATTAGTGGCCTGACTGAGGAGGCTCCGAGGGCTCGTCTCCCTCAGCCGGAGGCTCGGGGAAGCCCCAGTCCCCAGATCCGGTGCCCCACTCGACCGGTTCACCCCACTCGACGTTTGAAACCTGCGACTCCTCGGACGGTGGTGGCGACGGTTCGGGTGGGGAAGAGGTTGGCGGATGGGCCATGGACGGGTCCCAAGCCGAGGGCTCGGCAGGCGCCGGTGTGGGCGGCGGCGGAGCGCCGAAGCCTGCTGAGTAGTCGGGCCGCATCGCGCGGTGCACCACCGCAGCGGTGGGCAGCGCGGCCGGCTGGCGCGGGCGGCGCATGTAGCTGAAGAGCCAGAACCCGAAAGCCAGCGCGATGGCGGCCAACCCCGCGATCGGAAGAAACACAAACGGCGGCTTGGTGATGACGTCGAAGCCGTTGATGTTGCGCGCGGGCGGCGCTGCGATCGGGGTGGTGTCGGTCGCGATCGGGGTCGGGGTCGGCGACGGTGACTCCGTCGGCGTGGGCGATGGGGACGGGGTGGCCGGCGGTGCCTGCAGGGTGAAGTTGGCGCACGGGTTGGGAGGCACGCTTGCGCAGAGGCGATGCACGCCCGGCGAGTCGCCCGCGAACGGCTTGACCCGGACAGTGTTGACGTTGCCATTGGCGTCAGCCTTC
The DNA here is from genome assembly GCA_035945895.1 of Candidatus Dormiibacterota bacterium. Lineage (GTDB taxonomy): Bacteria > Chloroflexota > Dormibacteria > Dormibacterales > Dormibacteraceae > 40CM-4-65-16. The sequence goes on from DASYZS010000117.1 coordinate 6,038, forward strand.
GCCGAGCCCGCCACGTGGTCTTGCTGATCCCAGTAGAGCGACATCGACTCGTTCGGCAGGAACTGCCCGCCAGAGACATTGATCACAGTGTTCGGATCGCCGGTCGTGGGGTCGATCGAGAGAAACGCGTTGATGGGAATCGGCGTCGGCGTCGGGCAGGGACTGCTCGCGGTTCCGCATTCAGCGTGCACCGCGGGCGCGTGGGAGAAGAGAAACAGGCTGAAAGCGGCTGCGGCCAGCGCCACGGCGGCTGGGCCTAGCCCCAAGCCACGGGGAAAGCGCATGAAGCGCCGGAACGATACCAGAAGCCGTTCGGTTACATCGGAGGCCATGGAATCGACCAGGCAGACGTCGGTTCCGGAAATCTCCAGGCCCCGTCGAGGACGCCCCGGATCCGGCGCTTCAGCACCCGCACCTCGGCGGGGCTGATCAGTTCCTTCATCGACTTCGACAGCTCGCCTCGCTCGAGGTCGATGAGTGTCCGCTCGACGTCCGCGCAGAGGTCCTCGGGGAGCGTCTGCCCCGAGAAATACCAGATGACGGTCCGCAGCTTGTCGTCGACATGGAAGGTGAGGCCGTGGTCGATCACCCACACCTTGTCCGCCGCGTCGAAGAGGCAGTGGCTCGACTTGCGGTCGGCGTTGTTGGCGATCACGTCGAACAGAGCGATGCGGATCCAAACGTCCCGAAGGGCGGCGTTCTCTCCAAGAAAATGGCGTCGGTCCGCATCGATGAAGAGCTGCACCGCGCCGACTCCGTGCGGTGCGTCGTCTCGCACGACGGTCGGCGGGACGTTGGGCCAGCCGAGTGCCTTGCTCAGCTCGTACGCGGCGACCTCGCGCCGGTACAGCGTGCCGGCCTCGAAATCCCAGAGCGGCGACTCCCCGCGCGCGGGCTTGTAGACGGCCCGCAGCCCGCTCGGGGGATGCGGATCGAGACGGGCAAGGAACGTGTAGTTGGACGCCCCGTGCAGTATCCCAAGGAGCTTGATATCGGGCAGCTCGCGAAGGAGCTGCTCTTCGGGCTCAGAAGATCGGGCGCGCGCCATTCATGACCGGGCAGGGATGGCCGGAGGCATCCATCGGCAGTCCGCAGCGCGGGCATAGCGGCCGCCCGGCTGTCAGGACGGACTCCGCCTGCTTGGAGAAGGCCACGACCTGGTCGGGGCTGAGCCAGAACCGGACGCTGGGTGCGTCGCTGGCCTCCGTCTCGTCGGTCGACTCGCCGACCGCGGCCTGGCTCGCGACCAGGACAAACATGCGGCGCGCCTCGTGGTACCCCAGGCCCATCTCTCCGATCTGCCACTCGGGTTCGCCGGGGGCGTCGTTCGAGCTCTCGGCCGGCGTGGCGTCCTGGGTTTCGATCTGCTGAGCCTCGAGCATCTGGTGGAGGCGGAGCACGAGGGCCTGGATCTGGGACTTCTCGCAGCCCAGCGTCAGCGTCCGACCCGATCCGCTGGCGAGGAGAAAGAAGTGGCGCTGGCCCGGATCGCCGACTGCCGCAACCACGATGCGGTCGACGGGGTCGAGCTCGTATATGGCCATCGGTAAAAGACTAGGGTGAACCGCGTTTTAGGGCCCCAAGCATGGGGAAGAAGAACAAACGTATTCACTTCGAATCTCAAATCCATCCCACCTG
>DASYZS010000118.1:0-3424 GCA_035945895.1 Candidatus Dormiibacterota bacterium
GAGTCGCCTGAGCCCGTGAAGGTCAAGGCTGACCCACTGCTGCTCCGCGAGGTCATCACCAACCTCGTCAACAACGCCATCGACGCCGCTCCGAACCACGGCCACGTCGTGCTCTCAACTGGGCGTCGGTCGAACGGCTCGCCATATTTCAGCGTCTCGGACAACGGCCCCGGAGTCCCCGACGAAGACCGTCACCACCTCTTCGAACCCCATTTCACCACCAAAGAAACGGGCACTGGCCTCGGACTGTTCATGTCCTACGGAATCATTCGCGAACACCAAGGGCAGCTGCTCTATGAGGGAAATAGAAAAGGCGCCGTCTTCACCGTGACGCTGCCGCCCTACGCCAGTTAGAGAGGCCGATTCGCGTCCGCGCGGCGCTGAATGGCGGCGGCGAGAGCGCTCATCTCCACCGGCTTGATCAGATAGTCGCTCGCGCCAAGCTCGTCAGCGATCGCGCGTGAGCCCGAATCCGCGGCGCCGGTGACGACGATCGGTCGAGAAGCAGCCAAAGCCGCACGCTCGTCAGCTCGCAGTGATGCCGACAGGCTCAGGTCGAACACCACGACTTCGCCGCGGCGCAGCGCGCGCATCGACACCGCGGCCTCGGCCTCATAGCCCAGCCGTCGCAAACCCCGCGCGGTCAGCTCCCCCAGCCTCTCGTCGTCGTCCAGCACGAGGACTGGAACGAAGTGCAAGACCGCCGCTTCAACTTCGCCCAGGGCATCGAGCGCGTCTTGAACGTCGCCCAGGAGACGCTCAGCCGGCTCGCCGAGCTCCAGCGCCGCCTTCATCCTCGCAAGCGTCGAGCGCAGGCGGTGAAGCTTCGCCGCGACGTTAGCGTTGGACGACGAGCTTGTATCCAATCCCGCGGACTGTCTCGATCCATCCAGGTTCGCGGAGCTCGCGCCGGATCTGATGCACGGCTTGCTCGAGCGTGTGCTCGAAACCTGCGTAAGTGCTTCCCCAGACGCGCTCGAGCAGCTCCGCTCTTGACACCACCTCGCCCGCCCCCATCGCCAGCACGTGGAGCATCAGGAGCGGCCGGCGCTCGAGCTTGAGCAGACGATCGCCGAGCCTGGCCTCGCCTCTTTGCGCGTTGACCTGCAGCCTGCCTCGCACGACCAGGCCGAGCTGAGGGGTCCGGTCCCGCAAGATGCCGCGAACGCGCGCCAACATCACCTGCCGGTCGGTCCCTTTCACGATGTAGTCCGTCGCCCCACGCTCGATGCCCACTACCTGATCCGCAGGCGAGTGCCGCGCACCGGTCAGGATGATGACCGGGAACGGGATACGGTCCGCTCCCGAGCGAAGCGAGTCGAGCACCTCGGGCGCTTCCATGTCGGGCATCTCGTAATCGAGCAGCATCAGGTCGGGAGAACCGGCCCGCACCCGATCCAGCGCCTCGGTCCCGCTGCCCGCGACGTCGACCGAGTAACCGGCGCGCCGGAGGATCTCGGCGGTGAGCTCCGCCGTCCGCGGCTCGTCGTCAACGACCAGGAGCTTGGCGGTCACGCCTCCTTTCCCCGCGGGCAAAGTAGCAGGTTCAAGGTTTCTTGAGGAAACGCTGAACCACGCATGAGGTCGGCAGGGACAGCCCGCCATAACCTCGCGGCATGGGCCAGCTTCCAGACCTCCAGCAAGCCAGGCGCCGGCTGGGGCTGGCCCTTAGCGCCCTCACCAACGACCGCTGGGTCGTCGGCTATCTGCGAGGCGGATGCCTGCGACCGATCGCCGCCTCCGAGATCTCGCGTCGTTTCCTGCGCGGGCAAGAGCTTCAGCCGCTTTCTCGTCGCGCCCTGTACGAGCAGAAGCCGTTGGTGATCAACACGGTCATCGAGGCGGACCAGGGTTCGAACGAGTACGACTGGGAGCTTGACTGGCCGGCAATCATGTACGCGCCGATCGGCGAAACGGGCAAGCGGCCGGTCGGGCTACTGATCGTCGGCTGCCGGCGCGACCACTGGTACTCGGATGACGACATCGCCTACGCGCAAGCGTTGGGCTCGAGCCTGGCCCCGATGGTCTCCGCGCTTCGCGGACCGTTGGCCCGGCTTAACGAGGACGAGACCGCGGTCGCACACCTGCTGGGTCACGGTTTTTCGAGCGAGGAGATTGCCCGCGCGATGGCCATCGATGCAAGACGCGCGCAGGCGCTCGTCGACAAGGTCACGCGCAAGCTCCAGGTCGTGAGCGACCAGGACCTGAAGTTTCCCGCGATGCAGCTGAAGCGAATGACCTGGTAGCTAGTTCGGGCCGAAAAGGAAAACGGTCGTGCCTCTGCCCTCGGTGCTCACCACCTCGAGCCTTCCTCCGATGCCCGCGGTTCGCTCCCGCATGCCCATGAGGCCATAGCCACCGCCGCCGGCGACGAAGCCGCGACCTTCGTCCGAAATCTCGATCAGAAACGGACGCGCCGCGAACCCGAGCTTGACGCGGCAGATCGGAGACTCAGAGTGGCGCCGAACGTTGGTCAACGCCTCGCGCACGATCTGGGCGACGACCTCCCGGTGTTGCGGCGAAATCATGTCTTCGGTGCCGTTCGTCGAAATCTCCACGCGAATCCCGTAGAGCTGGGAGAACTCCTTCGCCTGATGACGCAGATCGACGACCAGCCCATCTGGGCTGATGGCGGCGGGACGCAGCTCGGCCAGCTCTTCACGAACGTTCTTGAGCGAGCGTTCGAGGATGGTGAAGACGTTGCTCAGCGTCTCATCGGTCTGGCCATTCGCCCTTTCGAGATAGACCTTGAACAGCGAGATCGCACCCGCGAGCTCGGCGGCGATGCCGTCGTGCAGCTCGCGTGCAATGCGGGCACGCTCGCGCCCAACCGCATCCTCGACGGCCTGATGAGCGAAGGTGTCGGTCAACGGATCCCGGCGCGCCGCGCCGCAAAGGACTGCATGAGCGCCATGGTGAGCGGATGGCGCAATAAGCGCAAGGCCCTGCGGTACGGCTTCCACAACTCCTGTGTCTCTGCGAGTGAAGCTCTTACACGGTCGACATCTGCTTTCAAGCTCTTCTGCTCTGCCGCCAGACCTGCACTCAACTCGCGAGCCTTGCGCGCAAGCCGGAGTGACCAGACGATGGCGATGACGCCCTCGATCACGATCAAGACGAACGCGATGACGAGGAGCCCGATCCCGATGAGATCGAGATCCGGCAGCCTCACTCCTTACCGTCGGCTTCTTCGATCACAGGTGCGATTGCCACCACCTGGTCGTCCGGCGTAAGCCGCATCACGATCACGCCCTGGGTCTGGCGGCCGATCTGAGAGATTGCGCCGACTGACGTGCGCAGCACCATCCCGCTGGCGCTGATGACGAGGATCTCCTCTTCCGGGTCGCTCACCACGCGCACCGCCGCGAGCTTGCCCACGCGGTCGGTCACATTCAAGGTGAAGACGCCCTGGCCGGCACGGTGC
>DASYZS010000119.1:0-7404 GCA_035945895.1 Candidatus Dormiibacterota bacterium
CGCCTGGTCGGGCACCACGCCGAGCCGGCCCCGGACCTGGTCGAGCTTGTCGGGCACACGCAGCCCGTCGAGCTCAATCAATCCCGAATCGGGACGCAGGATGCCGCCGAGGCATCGCAACGTGGTCGATTTCCCCGCGCCGTTCTGGCCGAGCAGGACCAGGGTTTCGCCACGCTCGACGCGGAGGTCGACGCCGGCCACCGCGTGGACGTCGCCGAAGCTCTTGTGCAGGCCCTCGACCAGGATCACCGCGAGAACTCTGGACTAAACGCCTTCGAGCAGCGCCTTCAGGTGATCGCGAACTTCCAGATGGATCTTGTCCCGCGGCCCCGCGGCGTCGAGCCGGACGAATCGCTGCGGTTCGTCCGCGGCGAGCTGTCCGTACTTCTCCGCGACCCGGCGGTGGAACTCGATCGACTCCTGCTCAATCCGGTCCTTCGTCTTGCCGGCCCCTTCATGACGGTTGAGGCCGATCTCCGCCCGGCCCTCGAGGAGGAAGGTGATGTCCGGTCTGGGGAAGGTCGGCGGCCAGGTTGTCAGCACGCCGCGGCCCCCGCCCTGATACGCAAGCGTGGAGTCGTGATAGCGATCCGCAATCACGATCTCACCTGAGGCCAGCGCGGGCGCGATCACCTCGGCGATCAGCTGGCGGCGCGAGGCCATGAACAGGTACATCTCGGCCTCGGGGTCGATGTCCAGGCCCTTATAGAGAAGGACCTCGCGGATCTGCTCACCCAGCTCCGTGCCGCCGGGCTCGCGCACGAGGACCGGTTCGCGCTGCGCCAGCCACTCGGCAAGCAGCTCGGCCTGGGTGGTCTTACCCGACCCTTCGGTGCCCTCGAAAGTGATGAACAGCCCCCTCTTCGCCACCCGCGCGATGAGTGTCGCACGCTCGGGGTAGCTAAGCCGGCACCTCGGGGGCGGGCGTTATGCGCAACCGGCGCTGGGGCTCTTTGCCCGTGCTGCGCGCGGACAGGTCGTTCTCGGCCACGAGCTGATGCTGCAGCCGGCGCAGGTAGGCGTTCTGGGGCGAGATCTCGACCGGTCGAAGCGTCGTCTTCACGTGGCGGATCGCGGCCGCCGCTTCGGCCAACGCGCGCGTAGTCGCATCGTCCTGCTTGTCCACGCCGTAGATCCGCGACAACGCGTCACGCACCTGGCTCAGCGAGTTGCTCTTCAGGATGTGAATGGGCAGGCCTCTGCTCTCCGCCTGGCGAAGACTGTCCGGCCTGCGCCGGTAGTGATTCTTCAAAGTCAGCACCGCCCCCGCGCCGTCGAGGTTCCCCAGCACGCGCACCGGCAGGTCGAGCTCGCGGATCGACTGCTCCACGAAACCCCTGCTGACCCCAAACGGAAAGATGCCCAACGGCTTTTGCACCGGCCCCGATTGAGGTGGGGGTTCGGGCTCGACCACGACCGGCGCTTCCACATTGGAGATGACGCGCCCCTCGCGGGTCCGGACGCGAATCTTGGGATTCGGAAGCGGGCCGCGCAACGCCGCGTCGACCACGTCCGCCAGCGGAGCGTGGATAGCGACGCGGTCGCGGTCCTGGATCTCCACGAGCACGTCGAAGGTCGGAGGTGCTTTGCGCTCGAGCACCGACTTCTGCGTCCCGCGGCGACGCGCCTCCTCGTCGGAGAGGGTCACGCTCTGGATGCCGCCCAGGAGGTCGTTGAGCGTGGGGTTGACCAGCAGGTTCTCGATGGTCTGGCCATGCGCGGTGGCGATCAGCTGCACGCCGCGCTCGGCGATCGTCCGCGCTGCCGCAGCCTCAAGCTCGGTGCCTATCTCGTCGATGACGATGACCTCGGGCATGTGGTTCTCGACCGCTTCGATCATCACCGCGTGCTGCAGCAGCGGAGTCCTCACCTGCATGCGCCGCGCGCGACCGATGCCGGGATGTGGGATGTCGCCGTCGCCGCCAATCTCGTTCGAGGTGTCGACGATGACCACCCGCTTGCGCAGCTCGTCCGCAAGCAGTCGCGCGCACTCTCGCAGCATCGTGGTCTTGCCGATGCCCGGGCGACCCAGCAGCAGGATGCTCTCGCCCGACACGACGATGTCGCGGATGATCTCACCGGTACCGGTGACCGCGCGCCCCACACGCATTGTCAACCCGGTGATGCGGCCGGAGCGATTGCGGATCGCAGAGACTCGGTGCAGCGTGCGCTCGATGCCGGCGCGGTTGTCGTCGCCGAACTGGCCGACGTTGCTGGCCACGTGGTCGAGGTCGGACGCGGTGACAGGATGATCGGCGAGAAGGATCTCGCGCCCGGGTACCCGCGCCTCCGGCTCCCGGCCGAGGTCCAGGACGATCTCGAGCAGTTCGCGAGGATCGATGCGTTCGTGCAGCGCGCGCGCCAGCTCAGGCGGAAGCGCGCGGGCGAGCAGCTCGATCTCTTCGTCCCAGTTCGCCATGCGAGGTGAAGGCTGAGCGCTCATCCGAAAGATGGAACCAGTCCTTTCTCCCGGACCGGTTTCGGCACCCTCAAGGCAAGCTCTCTGACCAGGAGCAACTGCGTCAGCAGCACGGAAAACCCACGCCCTCGGAGGGCGTCGATCATGTGCGAATCATAGTGACGGAGGCTGGACCAGGCCGGCCCCGCGCCGAGCAGTGAGATCCCGTAATCGGCGAGCTCGGCGGGCAGCGGGTTTTCGGGCAGGGACATGAATTGCAACGTGTTCGGCCGGGCGCCCGAGCTGCGCTGAGCCCGGAGCCACGCGACCACCTCCACGCGGTCCACGAGCTCGCCCCCGGTCAGCTCGGCGGAATGCATCGCTTTCCACTCCCGATATGTAGGCGCCTCGAGCTGCGAAACGCCCTGCGGCGTCACCTTGCGATAGAGGCCGTAGAGCGTGCGATCGTCGCCTCGCCGGTAGGGCCTGATGCCCACGGGATAGTCCGTCGACCGCTGCCTCGGCCTCTCGGAGTAGACGACCTGCTCGGTCGCGTACTGCCGAAATCCCTGGAGCCGGAAGGCGGGCAAAAGCGGGTCGCGATCGGGGACGCGCACGAACAGGCGCAGGGCGCCACGCTCGAGGGCCTGGTTGCTCAGATGCTGCACGAGCGCGGGCGCGACCTCGTCGCTGTCCACCCCGTCGGCGACCTGGAGGTTCAACACCTGCAGCATCCGGGCGCGGCGCAAATCCAGGCTGAGCGGCTGCCCTGAAGCCTGGATGAAGCCGACGACCTTTCCCCCCTCCTCGGCGACGTACATCAACGTCTCCTGGGAGAGGGGGAGCAAAGCCGACAGCGTCGAGCTGAGCAGCGACCAGAGTCGAGCGGCAGGAGGCGCGGCCGCGGACAACCGGACCTCGGAGGAGCGGTGCATCTCCTCGATCCGCGCGAGGTCGAGGAGGCCGGCCGGGCGAACTTTCACGCGCGCCCCGCTGCGAGGCGGACGAACTCTTTGTGAAGCCTGAGGTCGTCGGTCAGCTCCGGGTGGAAGCAGAGCGCCAGGATGCGATTCTGTCGAACTGCCACGGGATGACCGTCGAGCTCGGCGATCACCGCTGCGCTGCCGGTCTGTTCGACCAGCGGCGCGCGGATGAACACGCCCGGAAACGCATGGCCGTTCATACCCTCGATGTGCAGCGGCGACTCGAAGCTGTCGACCTGCCGTCCGTATCCATTGCGCCGGACCGCGATGTCGAGCAGGCCGAGGCCTTTCTGGTCGTCCATCCCATCGGTGATGTCGCGCGCCAGGACGATCATTCCCGCGCACGTCGCAAGGGTCGCGAGGCCGCTGCGGATGGCTTCACGCAAGGGCTCGAGCAAACCGACGCGCTCCATGAGCATCGTCATGGTCGTGCTCTCGCCTCCGGGCAGGACGATCCCGTCCAGGCCTTCCAGGTCTTCGCGCGTCCGGACCAGGCGCGTGCGCGCCCCTGCTTTCTCCAGCGCCTTGACGTGCTCCGCAAACGCTCCCTGCATCGCGAGGACCCCGATGAGGGGTTTTGTTTTTGTGCTACCAGCCTCGGGCAGCGAGCAGCTCGTCCTTGGGGATGGCCGGGATCTCGAGGCCGCGCATGGGTTCGCCCAGCCCCGCCGAAACCTCGGCCAGCACCTCTGGTTTGTCGAAGTACGTGGTCGCGGCGACGATCGCCTTGGCACGCTTCAAGGGGTCCTCGGACTTGAAGATGCCCGACCCGACGAAAAGCCCATCGACTCCGAGCTGCATCATCAGCGCGGCGTCGGCGGGTGTGGCGATGCCGCCGGCGGCGAAGTTGACGACCGGTAGCCGGCCGAGCTTCTGGCATTCGGCCAGCACTTCGACTGGCGCGCCGATCTCCTTGGCCTCGTGCACGAGCTCCGCCTGGTTCATGCCCTGCAGCTTGCGGATGCCGGCATTCACGGCGCGCGCGTGGCGCACCGCTTCGACGACGTTGCCGGTGCCCGCCTCGCCCTTGGTGCGGATCATCGCGGCGCCTTCGGCGATCCGGCGCGTGGCCTCGCCGAGGTCGCGACAGCCGCATACGAACGGCACCTTGAAGGGGTGCTTGTCGATGTGGTTTTCCTCATCCGCCGGCGTGAGCACTTCGGACTCGTCGATGTAGTCGACGCCAAGGGCTTCGAGGATCTGGGCCTCGACGAAGTGACCGATACGGCACTTGGCCATGACGGGGATGGTGACCGCCGCCATGATCGACTTGATAAGGTCGGGGTCGGACATGCGGGCCACGCCGCCCTCTTTGCGGATGTCGGCGGGGACACGCTCCAACGCCATGACTGCGGACGCGCCGGCCTCCTGGGCGATGCGCGCGTGCTCGGGCGTGACGACGTCCATGATCACGCCGCCCTTGAGCATCTGGGCGAGGCCGGCTTTGACCTTGAAAGATCCTGTCACCGACCTCCCGCCATTGCGGGAGCCGTTGGTTTCGGCCACGGTCCAGAATTCTACGCGGGGGCCTTCGTCAATCCCGGTTAGTCCGGACTATCCGGCCTGTTGGGCGGCGAAAACCGCGGTTAGTCCGGACTATCCGCCGGCTAGAGCCTCTCCAGGACCAGGGTGCGCTTGCTCGCATACTCGGTGTCGGAGAGCAGCCCATCGCGGTGCAATCGCGTGAGCATGTCCATCTCCTCGAGCACGTCGAGCAGCGGCGCCATCGTGCGCCTCGCCAGGTAGGCGTCCGACGCAGTGCCGGCCTCCTCGCCCCGCGCGTCGAACTCGCGCACGAAAAACAAGGCTTTGACCGCCGAGAACGGGATCCCTAGCTTGCGAATGGGGCTGTCCGTGTGCTCCGCGTGGAGGTGCAGCACGACACCGTACCGGTGTCGCTCGAGGGTTCCGTCGAGGTGTCCGCGCAGCACTTCACCGTCGAGGAACCGGATGGCAACCTTGCGCGTCGGCGTATCGGCCAGCTCCTTGTCGCGCTGGAGCTCGACCCACTTGACCGCGGTCAGAGGGATCCACGCGGTCTCGTTGTTTTCGAGTCCACCCGCGTCATCCACCTCGACCAGGAAGTCGGGTTCGTCGAAATCGAGGTCACGCGCCGCCCCTTCCACCGTCTCGTCGTCGAAGAAGCGCACGACTACGCGGGCCATTTCACACCTACTGTACTAACCCTCATTTAGCTTGACTCCTGCGCTGTTCTTTGAGGCTTCGCCGGCCGATGCGACGGGCGCACTTGCTGCATGTGGCGATGTGGATGCGAACTGCTTCGGCCTGCGGCCGGCGCAGCTTCCCGGCGAGATACGGCGCCAGCAGCGGCAGCGCCTCCTCGTGCGTGATCTCGCCTTCCCGCTGGGAGGCGAGGTATTCTTCCTTGAACCTGAGGCGCGCCCGGTACAGCAGCGTCTCGACCGCGCTCTCCGACATCTTCAAGGTGCGCGCGATCTGGCGGTAGCTCATGTCCTGGAGCTCGCGCAACGTGAGGACGAGGCGGTACTTCTCGGGCAGCCGCTGTGCCACGTGCCAGACCTGGCGACGGGTCTCGTTCGACTCCTGGACCTGGACGGGGTCGAAGGCCTTGGCCGTCGAGGGGAGGTTGGTCATGAGCTCGTCGTCTTCCTCGTCGGTCGTGCCGTCGGCCCGGAGGTCGCGCTGGCGGCGGCGCAGCTCGTCGTAGCAGAGATTGCGAGCCACGGTGTGGATCCAGCCGCCGAAGTTGAACGTGTCGTCGACCCGGTCCAGCATCCGCAGCGCCTTCATGAACGTCTCCTGGGCGATGTCCTCGGCCAGGAGCGCGTCCCCGAGCTTGCGGCGAACCAGCCGGTAGATCGACGCGACGTAGCGCCGGTGCAGCTCCTCGAACGCGTGCACGTCGCCCGCGCGGTAGGCACGCACGAGCTCGACGTCGGTCGGCCCGGTTTGCCCAGCGGCCGGGGTGTTTTCCTCTACCTCTCCCATTTGCGACTGCGGCAGGCTACTACGGTGGCCCTCGATAGCGACCCCCCTGGGTCGCGAAAGGCCTCCGCTTCCCCGCCGCCGCGGTCCGTCAGCGTGACCACCGCGGTTACCCCCAAACCTTGCAACGCCTCCCAGCCCGGCCCCCTGCTGCCGGCCAGCAGCACGACCGGGATGCCGGCCGCCGCAGCCCTCTTTGCGACCTCGCCTGGAGCCTTGCCGTAGGCCGTCTGCTCGTCGGCTCGGCCCTCGCCGGTGAAGACGACGTCGGTGCCGGGCAGGTGCCCGTCGAAGCCCGTTGCGGACACGACCAGCGGCGCGCCGGGCTCGAGCGTGGCTCCCAGGAAGGCGACCAGGCCGGCCCCGGTCCCGCCCGCCGCGCCGGCGCCGGGAAGATCCCTGACCTTCTTGCCAAGGTCCCGCTCGACCACTTCGGCGAGCCGGCTCAGCGCCGCGTCTAGCTCGGCGACGGTCGGTGGGTCGGCGCCTTTCTGCGGCCCGTAGACGGCGCTCGCGCCCAGGGGCCCGGTCAGCGGGTTGGTCACGTCCGAGGCAACCCGCACCCGTACCGAAGACCAGCCGGGATCAAGACCCGACGCGTCGATGTGTTCGAGTTGGGCAAGGGCCGCTCCACCGCGAGGCAGCTCCCTACCGTCTGGGTCCAGCAGGCGATAGCCGAGCGCTTGAGCCATCCCCGCCCCTCCGTCGTTGGTCGCGGATCCGCCGATGCCGGCGACGATCTCGCGGACACCCATGCGGCGAGCGGCTTCGAGCAGCTGCCCAAATCCGTAGGTCGAGGCCTTGCGCGGGTCGCGCCGGTCGGGCGGGATCAGGACCAGGCCGCTCGCGGTGGCGAGCTCCGCCACCCCGGTGCTGTCCGAGTCGATCAGTCCGTAGCGGGTGACCACGGGATCGCCGAGCGGCCCCTCGACGCGCGCTATCCAGTAGTGACCGCGGCGGGCGCTGACAAGCGCCTCGACCGTGCCGTCTCCGCCGTCGGCGACCGGCACCTCGATGACCTCGGCATCCGGAAAAACTTCCAGGACGCCGCGCGCG
>DASYZS010000120.1:0-11995 GCA_035945895.1 Candidatus Dormiibacterota bacterium
TGATGATGATGACGATAATGACTCTTTCCCGGAGCTTATGGGCTTGATAACCGAGCCCGGTGGATTTGCCGAGGCGAGTGCATCGCCTTCCGGACAAATTCAGCCCTACCCCGGTGATTGAGCTCGCGCTGCTTCCAGTACAGGTGTTCTTGTTCGTCCCGCCAAGCCGGAGGCATCTTGGTCGGACCGAGGGTACGGCGACTTCGTTTCAACAAGTCAACCATGCGGAGGGCGTTATCACACTGAGCTTGTTTGAGCCTAAGGTGTGGTCGGACTCCTTCCAGAAAGGGTCTCGCGTTCTGCCCGGTCGGACAGCGCCAGTGCCAGCCCTCTTTGGCCAATCCTGAGGCTGAACGATCCGGAGAGCCAAACGACACGACCCAGCCACCCCAAATGCTTTGCAGCCAGTCGAGGACCTCGCGGCGGTTGTTAGCCACAACGATCTGCACGCTGTACTGGAATCGCTCCAGCCTTCGAACGTACGATCTCGTAACCGCGATACAGCCTTCGCCGTCGACGAACCCGGCAGTCTCTTTGATTTCCGCCAAGGCTCAGGCCGAGCGTTGTAGCGCAGGCTCGGCGTCCACGCCCCTCAGGAAGACCTCGAGTGGCAGCGCTGCCGCCTCGAAATCGTCTCGGAGCAACTCGATGTCGGCGCCGGCCTGCTGAAGCCCCGTGATCGCCAGCTCCGCCGACCGGAGCGATTCGCGCACGTAGCGCTCCAAGGGCTCGTCCAGCGATTCCGCCTCGACCTCGTGCTTCCAGGCCTCGCGGACCTCGGCTGACAGCGCCAGGAGCCTGTCCACGGTCGTTCCCGCCCGGGCGATTTCGAGCGGATCCGACGCAAGGCGATTCCAGGCCTCAGCGGAGGTGCGGACCAGCCGGCGCAACTTGACCTGGGTCACCAACGTACGCATGTTCGTACATAAATGATAGCGAACGAGCGTTCGGAACGCAACCGGGCGCTTGTTAAGCTGCTTCCCGATGCGCCATATCGTGATCACAGCGGGTCTCCTCCTCCCCCTCGGCCTGGACACCTTCGCCATCGCGGCGGCCCTCGGTATGGCCGGCCTGCGCGCCCAGGAGCGCCTTCGCGTCGCGCTTGTCTTCACCGTCTTCGAAGCCGGCATGCCGATTCTCGGCCTGTTGGCGGGGCGTGCCGTAGGCGCCCTCGTCGGAGATCGGTCGGGCTACGTCGCGGTCGCCGTGCTGATCGCCACCGGCGCGTACATGCTTCGACCCGGGCAGGACGACGAGGCCGAGGAGCGCCGGGTCAGCATGCTGGCGCATGCTCGCGGCGCGGCAGTGCTCGCGCTCGGGATCAGCGTCAGCATCGACGAGCTGACGATCGGCCTGAGTGCGGGGTTGCTCGGCCTGTCGATCGCTCTGGTCGTGATCTGGGTGGCGGTCCAGGCCTTTGTCGCCAGCCAGGTAGGCATGCGCTTCGGCGCCCGAATTGGCGACCTCATTCGCGAGCGCGCCGAGCAGGTGGCCGGGGTGGCGTTGGTCGCGCTCGCGCTGGTCCTGCTCGGCCTGATGCTCCTGAGGATCTAGGGGGCGAAGATCCGGCAGAGGCTCGCAGCCAGCAAGTCCGCGTCGGCGCCGGGATGGGTCAGGAAATACCCCACCGAATCGCTGACCGCGCCAACCACGGCGCGTCCGAAGACCACCGGGTCCTTGTCGGCGTAGAACGCGTCGTGCGACATCGCATGGCGCACCTCCTCGGCCACCGCGTCCGCAAACTGAGCCTGCAGGTCGTGGCGCACGGCCTCCACCTCGGCGCTCAACCCCACGGACTCGACGATCAGCAACCGAGCCACGTGTGACCGCTCGAAGCACGACGTGACAAATCGAGTAATTCCCAACCGCAATCGCTCGTGATGGTCGCGGCCGCCCGCGGCGTCCGCCAAGACGTCGTGGATCAGCGCGCCGCCTTCCTGCGCCAGCAGCTCGCGGATGCACTGCTCCTTGGAATCGAAGAACTCATAGAACGCGGATTTCGAGACGCGCGCGCGCGTCACGATCTCGTCGACCGAGGTCACGCCGTAGCCGCGCTCGGCGAACAGGGCGAGGGCCGAGTCCGCGACCCGCCTTCGGCGTCCTTCGATCCTCGCGTCCCGCCGCAGCTGCGCAGCAGGCACTGCCAAGCCGGCTAGTCCGCGGCCAGCGCGCGCGAGATGACCAGGCGCTGGATCTCGCTCGTGCCTTCGAAGAGCGTGTAGATCTTGGCGTCGCGGTGCCACTTCTCGACCGGGAAGTCGCGGATGTAGCCATAGCCGCCGCAGATCTGGATCGCCTGCTCGGTGACTTTCACCGCCACCTCGCCGGCCTTGAGCTTGGCCATCGAGCCCTCCGCCCGCTTGAACTCGCCGCCGTTGCGACCTTCCCACAGGGCTCGCCAGATCAGGGCCCGGGTGGCCTCGATCTCAGTCGCCATGTCGGCGAGCATGAAGGCGATCGCTTCGTTTTCGATCAACGTACGGCCGAACTGCTTGCGTTGCTTGGCGTAATCCAGAGCGAACTCAAAGGCCGCACGGGCGATGCCCAGCGCCTGGGCGCCAACGACCGGGCGTGAGAGCTCGAAGGTCTTCAGGGCGCCCGACGATCGCTGGTGCTTGCCCTCGCGGGCGCGCGCCAGCCTGGCCTCGAGCTTCTCCATTCCGCCGAGCACGTTTTCCAGAGGGATGGTGCAGTCCTCGAGCAGCACCTCGCCGGTGTGCGAGGCGCGGATGCCCATCTTCTTTTCCTTCTTGCCCATGCGCAGACCGCTGGTCCCCGGCGGAACGACGAAGGAAGCCTGGCCGCGGGTCCCCAGCTCCGGTTCGACCGCCGCGACCACGACGTGGACGTCCGCGATGCCGCCGTTGGTGATGAACACCTTCTGCCCGTTCAACACCCACGAGCCGTTCTTGCGCACCGCCCGGGTCTTCATCGAGGACACGTCTGACCCCGCGTCGGGCTCCGTGACACAGAACGCGCCCAGCGCCGGCTTCTCAGGAGTGCCGAAGCAGGCCGGGATCCACGTCGTGATCTGGTCAGGCGTGCCCTGAGAGAAGATCGCGGCGACCGGCAGCCCCGTGCCCTGGATGGCCAGGGCGATCCCGGCACAGCCCCATGTCAGCTCCTCGGCCACGAGGGCGGGCATGATGCCTGTCCCGTCGCCATACGTCTGCTGCAGGAACTCGGTCCCGTAAAGGCCGATCTCAGCCGCCTTTTTGACGACCGGCCATGGAAACTCCTCCGACTCGTCGTACTCGTGTGCGACCGGCCGGATCTCCTTCTCCGCAAAGCTGTGGACCCAGTCGCGAATCTCTTTCTGTTCGTCGGTCAGCTCGAACGAAACCATCTCTTGCCCCGCGGATCTCCTTGGCTCCAAAACCTTCCAGTACTCGTACGTACCGTTTCTGCGCCAGAGACCTTACGCGCCGCCAGGGCCCGAAGTCAACGTGCTTAGGCGGCGATCTTCGGCGCCCGGAGCGCCTGGACCAGCAGCCGGTAGGCGGTGAAGAGGAGGAACGCGCCCCAGACCCGGGCCAGGATCGGCCCTGGCGCGTGGACGGCAACTAGGGCGCCGATCACGCCGCCCACAACTCCCCCACCCCCCATCCAGAGCGCTGCGTCGCGCAGCACGTTGCCTTCACGGAAGTGGGTAACGGTGCTGACGAGCGCGGTCGGAACGATGGCCACCAGCGACGTCCCCTGGGCCAGGGCCTGGGACAGGCCGACGCCCACGGTCATCGTCGGTACGAACAGCGCGCCTCCGCCAATGCCGATCGTGCCCGAGAGGAACCCTGCCGCAAATCCACCGACGACGAGGATCAGGTCGCGCCAGCTCACGGAAACAAAAACTCCTTCAACCCGACCACGCCGAGGATGACGACCACGGCCAGCTTGAGTGGCCGATCCGGAATGCTTTTCAGAAGGCGCGCCCCGAGATAGGCGCCGACCACGCTGCCGATGACCAGGAACAGCGCGACTCGGAAGTCGATCCCGGCCGAGCCGGCCCGGAAGTAGTAGATCGGGAGCGCCGCGACGGCGATGGGAAGGATGGCCACGATCGAGTTGGCATTGGCGTTGCGCTGCGGCACGCCGGCCCAAAGCACCTGCAGTGGGATGAGCACGAAACCACCGCCGACCCCAAGCAATCCGCCGAGCAGGCCGCCCAGAAAACCAATCGCCGTAAAAACGGCGCGGCGGTCTATTCCGGGGTGGTCCGGATCGGCGTCTCGGGCTGGTTCATCACGACCGAGTGATGGCGAAACTCCACGTTCGACCCTCGGTCAGCGCCCGGTTGCTTTTGCTTCTTCGGCTTCTTCTTCTCGCGTCCCTGCTTGTCTCGGCCTTTACCCATGGCGCCCAGTTTCCATGACCAGGGCCAGTTCGCGCAAGAAGGACTCGACATCCGTCACCAGGCCGATCGTCTGCCAGCTCCCGCGGTCGGCGAGCTTGGTGACGACCGCGGGGTTGATGTCCACGCACACCGTCCGCACGCCCGCCGGCAGCATGTTTCCGGTAGCGATCGAGTGCAGCATCGTCGAGAGCATCAAGGCGATGCGCACGCCGCGCACCGCGGCCCGCATGCGCCGCTGGGCCTCGATCGTGTCGGTGATCACGTCCGGCAGCGGGCCATCGTCGCGCACCGACCCGGCCAGAACGATCTCCACGCCATGCTCGATTGCCGACTTCATCACGCCTGAGCGGAGCTGTCCGCTCTCGACCATCTGGCGCAGGCCGCCCGCGCCGCGGACGCGATTGATCGCGCGCATGTGGTGCTCATGGCCACGCTCGATGGGCAGGCCGCTCTCGATGTTCACACCCAGCGCAGTGCCGAAGAGCGCCGCCTCGACGTCGTGCACGGCGAGCGCGTTGCCCGCGAACAGGACCTGCACGTAACCCAACTCGATCAGCCGTGAGAGATAGACGCCGGCGCCCGTGTGGACCACCGCCGGGCCGGCAACGACAAGGATGCGTCCGCCTGCCTCACGCGCCTGTCGCATCTCTTCGGCGATGCCGGCGATCAAGACCTTCTTGGGTTTCTCGGCTGACACCTCGCTGCCCATAAAGGAAAAGATCTCGGTCTGGCGCGAGCGTTCGAGCGGTGTGACGCGCACGCCCTGGTAGCCGATCACGACATCCATCCCGGGCTTGGCGTCCTGGAACACGATGCAGCGGGCGCTCCGGGCCCTCCGGTCAACGGCGATCGCGCAGTCCATCTCGATGTTCTCGACGCTGATCCACTGGCCATCGAGAAGGATCTCGGTCGGAAGGTTGCTGGTCGAGTAGAACCCTTCCGGAAAAACCCCCTCACGCGAAACTCTGTCCAGACGCACCGGTTGCTCGTGCTCGGCGGTGGCGCCCAGCGCGCGGGCCCGCGACACGATTCCCTCCAGCACTTCGGCCGAGTCCGCGTACACCTCCATGCGGCAGATCGACGTATCGGTCTTGTGCTGCCCGACCTTCAGCTCTTCGATGGTGAAGTTGCCGCCGAGGTCCATCACCAGGTCCATGACCTGGGGCAGCATCATCGAGTCGATGATGTGGCCCTGCAGGACCAGCCGTGCGGTGTGTTTTCCCTCGCTCACGCTGGTACGCCGGCGGCGGCGTTGATCTGAGCCTGCAGGGCCGCCGCGGCGCGCGCTGGGCTCTCGGCGTAGAGGACGCTGCGGCTCGCCGCGACCAGGCACGATGCCGGGTCGCCGTTCCACGCTGCGCGCACGGCCGCCTCGATATCGCCACCCTGCGCGCCCACGCCTGGCAGCAGGAAAGGCAGCGTGCTCATCGACCGAACCTCCGCCACCTGCGCCGGCGCCGTTGCGCCGACCACAAGCCCGACGTTGCCGGCCTGGTTCAGCCTCTCGGCCAGAGCCATCACGTGCCGATACAGCGGCTCGCCCGCCGCTTCGAGGTGCTGCAGGTCCGCGGCGCCCGGGTTCGAGGTTCGGCACAGCACGTAGACGCCGCGGTCCTCATAAGAGGTGAACTCGCGCAGCGAATCCGATCCGAGATATGGGTTGACCGTGACCGCGTCCATGCGGAGCGTGCCGAAGATGGCCCGCGCGTAGGCGCGCATCGTGTTGTCCATGTCGCCACGCTTAGCGTCGAAGAGAAACGGCGTGTTCGGAGCGGTGGCGTGCAGCTCCATCAGAGCTCTCCAGCCGTCGGGCCCGTACTGCTCCCAGAACGCGCTGTTGGGCTTGAAGCAGCAGACATGCTCCTCGGTCTGCCGCACCACCTCGATGCAGTGGCGCAGCGCGCCCGCCGCGCCACCGGCGATGCGTTCGGGATCGGGATCCAGGCCGACGCACAGCATCGTGTGCCGCTCGCGGGCAAGCGTGCCCAACCGCTCGAAGTAGCTCATCGCAAGCCAAATGGTAAGGACGCGCGGACAGCGAAAATGGATGGGTGCGGATCGCGCTTGCGCAGATCAATCCGACGGTTGGTGACCTCGACGGCAACAGCCGTCTGATCATCGACTGGACCGAGCGCGCGAAAACGCAGGGTGCCGACCTGGTGTGCTTCCCCGAGCTCGCGATCACCGGCTATCCGCCCGAGGACCTCGTCCTCAAACCGTCGTTCGTGCGCGACAACCGGGCGGCGCTCGAGACGATCGCCGCCAACGCACGGGGCATCGCGGTCGTGGTCGGCTTCGTCGACGAGGAAGGCGACATCTTCAACTCCGCCGCGTTCTGCCAGGCCGGCGAGGTCAAGACGATCTACCACAAGGTGTTCCTCCCCAACTACGGCGTGTTCGACGAGAAGCGCTACTTCGCCCAGGGTCACATCTCGCCGATCATCGATTTCGGCGGCGAACGCCTCGGCCTGTCGGTCTGCGAGGACTGCTGGTTCCCCGCCGGTCCGATGGCCTGGGAGGCGGACCACGGCGCGCAGGTGCTGGTCAACATCAACGGGTCGCCCTACCACTACGGAAAGCGCGCGCCGCGCGAGGCGATGGTCGCCGGAAGGGCGCGCGACTACGGCGCCTGGGTCGTGTGGGTCAACACCGTGGGCGGTCAGGACGAGCTCGTCTTCGACGGCAACAGCGTGGTGGTCGATCCGAAGGGCAGAGTCGTGGCCCGCGCCGGGTCGTTCGTTGAAGAGCTGCTCGTGTACGACATCGCCACCGACTATCCACGGCACCGGACGACCGAGAACCTGCGCCGCGAGGCGCAGGCGGCGGAGGGCCTCGAGCTGGAGCTGTCGGAGGTCATGGCCCAGGAGCCCAGTACCGAAGCCAAGCCGAGCATCGCGCCCAGGCTCGCGACCCCGCTCGAAGGGGCGGCCGAGATCTACGCGGCGGTTGTTCTGGCGACGCACGACTACATGCGCAAGCAGGGCTTCCAGAAGGTCGTCATCGGCATGTCAGGCGGTGTGGATTCGGCCCTGACCGCAGCCATCGCGTGCGATGCACTGGGCCCGGAGAATGTCATCGGCGTGCGCATGGCGTCGCGCCACACCTCAGAAGAAAGCCTGGAGGACGCCGGCGCGGTGGCCGAAAACCTCGGCATGCAGCTGATGGACTTTTCGATCGAGCCGCCGCACCGAGGTTTCGAGGAGATCCTCGCTCCTGTCTTCGAAGGCACCAAGCCGGGTGTAGCGGAGGAAAACCTTCAACCGCGCATTCGTTCCACGATCCTGCACGCGCTCTCGAACAAGTTCGGCTACATCGTCCTGAGCACTGGCAACAAGTCCGAGCTCGCCACGGGATATGGAACCCTGTACGGCGACATCGCCGGCGGTTACGCGGTGCTCAAGGACATCACCAAGACAGCCGTCTACGAGCTGAGCCACTATCGGAACACCCTTGGGCCGGCCATCCCGCAGCGCGTGATGACCAAGCCCCCGTCGGCCGAGCTCAAGCCCGGTCAGAAGGACACCGACAGCCTTCCGCCTTACGAAGAGCTAGACCCGATCCTCAAGGGCTACGTCGAGGACGACCTCAGCCCGGAGGAGCTCATCGCCGCAGGCAACCGCGCCGAGACCGTTGCGCGGGTGATCCAGCTCGTCGACCGGAGCGAATACAAGCGCCGGCAGGCACCGCCGGGGGTCAAGATCACGCCGCGGGCGTTCGGCCGCGACCGCCGAATGCCGATCGTCAACCGGTACAGTCCGAACGGGGTTCGACCTCCGGCATAATTTCTATTGATCGCAGGTATAGACAGGAGCTATGGCGGGATCTTTTGACGTAGTCGTGATCGGCGGTGGCCCGGGGGGCTACGTCGCCGCACTCCGAGCCGCGCAGCTGGGCGCCAAGACCGCCATCGTCGAGAAGGACCGGATGGGCGGCACCTGCCTGGTCCGGGGTTGTATCCCGACGAAGGCGTTGCTCCAGTCCTCCGAGCTCTACACCCAGGCCAGGGGCGGCGCGCCATTCGGCCTGGTGGCGGACAACGTCGGGTTCGACTGGGGCGCCGCCCAGAAGCGCAAGACCGCTGTCGTCGACCAGCTGGTCAAAGGCGTCGAGGGCCTGCTCAAGGCCGGAGGCGTGACGTCCTACAAGGGGTCGGCGCGGCTGGCCGGCAAGGGCGTGGTCGATCTGTCAGGCGAGCAGGTCCAGTCCAAGGACATCGTCATTGCCACCGGTTCGGCGATCGCGCGCATCCCCATCAAGGGCGCCGAGCTGACCATCGATTCCGACCAGATCCTGGAGCTGAAGGACGTGCCCCGCCGGCTCGCGGTGATCGGCGGTGGCGTGGTCGGAATGGAGTTCGCCGCCATGTTCGCGGCCCTCGGCAGCCAGGTCACGGTGCTCGAGATGCTGCCCCAGGTCCTCCCGATGGTCGACGCTGACCTGGTCGCGGTCTACACGAAGCACCTCGCGGGCCTCGGCGGCGAGATCCACACCAACACCAAGGTGTCGGAGGTGGCAAAGCAGAATGGCGCGCTGCAGGTCCGGTTCTCGACCGGCGGCGAAGGCGGGGCGGTGGACGCCGACCAGGTGCTGCTTGCGGTCGGGCGCGTCCCGTACATCCAGGGGCTCGACGCGGAGAAGGCGGGGGTGAAGCTCGATCGCGGTCGCGTCGTCGTCGACGAGCATCTCCACACCGACGCCGACGGCATCTGGGCGATCGGCGATGTGATCGGCGGCATCATGCTCGCGCACGTCGCGTCCTACGAAGGCGTGTGCGCGGTCGAGAACATCGCGGGCCACTCCCAGCGTGTGCCCGACTATCACGCGGCGCCCAACTGCATCTACACCGACCCGGAGATCGCACACGTCGGGCTCGGCGAGAAAGAGGCGAAGGACAAGGGTCTTGCCGTCAAGGTCGGCAAATTCCCATTCGCCGCCGCGGGACGAGCGCTCACGCTCGGCCAGACGGAAGGCTTTGTCAAGGTCATCGCCGACGCCGAGTCGGGCAAGCTGCTCGGGGCGCACATCATCGGGCCACGCGCCACAGACCTCATCGCAGAGGCGACGCTGGCGATCCAGAACGGCCTGACGCTGGAGCAGGTCGACCTCACGATCCACGCCCATCCGACGCTCCCTGAGTCCTTCATGGAGGCCGCCCTGGCCGCCCAGGGCCGTGCGATCCACATCACCAACCGCAGGTCGGCACCCGCCCCCACTGCGGTGGCGCAGTCAACCAATAATCAGGAGAAGCCCATGGCCGCCCCCGTGAAACCGTCCTCCTCACCGCCGGCTGCCGCGCCCGCGGCGGTCAACGCCAGGTCTCTGGAGTTGACCAGGGAGAATCGCGACTTCCTACTCGGCATGCACCGCGAGATGCAGCTGATCCGCCGTTTTGAGGAGCGGGCGCAGGAGCAATACACGAAGGCCAAGATCGGCGGCTACTGCCATCTCAACATAGGCGAAGAGGCGACGGTGGTCGGCGGCATCATGGCGCTCAAGCCGAACGACTGGATCTTCACCAGCTACCGCGAGCACGGCCACGCCATCGCACGCGGAGTGGATCCCAAGGCGGTGATGGCAGAGCTCTTCGGCAAGGAGACCGGGACGTCACACGGGCGCGGCGGTTCGATGCACCTCGTCGATTACAGCCGGCGCTTCATGGGCGGCTACGGCATCGTCGGTGGCCACCTGCCGCTCGCCGTGGGCGGTGCGTGGGCGGTCAAGTACCAGAAGCAGCCCGACGTCGTGTTCTGCATGTTCGGCGACGGCGCCACGAACATTGGCGCGTTCCATGAGTCGCTGAACATGGCCAAGGTGTTCGACCTGCCCGTCGTCTGGTTCTGCGTCAACAACCGATTCGGCATGGGCACGCCAGTCGAAAAGGCGTCCGCGGTGGCAGACATATACAAGAAGGCGTGCGCCTACGACATGGAGTCGATCCAGATCGACGGCATGAACGTCCTCGAAGTGTTGCTGCGCACGAACGAGATCGTGGAGAAGACCCGCAAGGATTCGGTTCCGCGATTCATCGAGTCGCTGTGCTACCGCTTCCGTGGCCACTCGGTTGTCGATCCGGACAAGTACCGCTCCGAAGAAGACAAGGTCAAGTGGCGCAAGGCCGACCCCATCGTGGCCTTCGAGCACGAGCTCGAGAAGAGCGGACTGGCGGACGAGGAGTACTTCAAGAACGTGCGCGTCGAGGTCGACAACCAGGTCAAGGACGTCATCGAGTTCGCCGACGAGAGTCCCGACCCGAAGGTCGAAGACCTCTACAAGTACACGTACGCGGGGCAGTGGGACAACCGACCCGAGCTGCGCGCGGAGCGGGTCTGATGGCAGTGCAAGCACCGGCGAAAGCCGAAGAGAAGCTCTACCGGGTCGCGCTGCGTGAGGCGCTCGCCGAGGAGATGGAGCGCGACGACACGATCTTCTTGATCGGCGAGGACATCGGCAAGTTCGGCGGCGCCTATCGGGTCACCGAAGGGTTGCTCGACAGGTTCGGTCCGCAGCGCGTCGTGGACGCACCGATCGCGGAAGAGGTGATCGTCGGCACGGCGATCGGCGCCGCGATGCTCGGCCTGCGGCCCGTCGTCGAGATGATGACCATCAACTTCTCTCTCATCGCCTACGACCAGATCGTCAACAACGCGGCGAAGATCCGCTACATGTTCGGCGGCGAGGTGAAGGTCCCGATGGTCATCCGCATGCCAGGCGGTGCGGGCCATCAGCTCTCAGCCCAGCACTCGCACTCGTTCGAGGTCCTTTACGGCTTGATTCCAGGACTGCTGGTGGTGGCGCCGACGACCCCGGAGGATGCGAAGGGATTGCTGAAGTCCGCGATTCGCTCCGACAACCCGGTGATGTTCCTCGAGTCGATGAGCCTCTACAACGTGAAGGGTGAAGTTCCCACTGGGGACTACACCACGCCCCTCGGCAAAGCGGCACTCCGGCGGACTGGGTCTGACGTGACGATCGTCGGCGTGTCGCGAATGGCGGTGCTGGCCAACGAAGCGGCCAAACAGCTCGAGGAGGAAGACATCGACGCGGAGGTGATCGACCTGCGGTCGATCCGCCCCGTCGACTGGGAACCGATCGTTGAGTCCGTGCGCAAGACCAGCCGCTGTGTGGTCGTCGAGGAAGGCTGGTCGACTTACGGGATCACCGCGGAGATCACGGCCGGCGTGCAGGAGAGGTGCTTCGACTACCTCGACGCGCCGGTGCGACGCCTGGGCGGTGCGCAGGTGCCGATGCCCTACAACCAGGGGCTGGAGAAGGCGTCGATCCCCAACAGCGAAGACATCAAGCGCCTCGTGCGGGCGACGTTGGGAAAGCCCATCGATGGCTGACATCAACATGCCCAAGCTCTCCGACACGATGGAGGAGGGCACGATCGTCGAGTGGAAGAAGAAGAGCGGCGACCAGGTGAAGAGTGGCGACGTGCTCGCCGAGGTCGAGTCGGACAAGGCGACCTTCGACCTCGAAGCCGACGCGGACGGCGTGCTGCAGATCCTGGTCGAGCAGGGCGTGCCGGCGAAGATCGGAGCGCCCATCGCGCGCATCGGTTCGGGCGCTGCTGAACCAGCCCCGGCGTCCGTCCCCGCTCCCGCACCGGCTGCACCGGCACCGAAGCCCGCTCCTAAGGCGAAA
>DASYZS010000121.1:0-2274 GCA_035945895.1 Candidatus Dormiibacterota bacterium
ATCGCGAACTTCACCGGCGTCAGCGACCCCTACGAAGAGCCCCTGAACCCCGAGGTCGTTTGTGATACGTCCCAAGAGACCCTCGAGGGGTCGCTGGCCAGGGTGATCGATGCGCTCGAGCGGCTGGGCCATCTCCCGCGACGCCACGTGGACCGTTTTCCATCCGAGGAGGATCTTCCCGCCTTGCGGGCCGAGGCGCGCAGGCTGCCCAGGCTGCAGGTCGGCACGCGTGAGCTATCGGACGTTTTCATGCTCGCGACCGGCGCACTGTCGCCTCTCGAGGGATTTATCGGACGTGATGACTACGAGGCGGTCCTTGATGCCGGCCGCCTCGTTCATGGCGCGCCGTTCACGATCCCGGTTGCGCTCCGCGCGGACGCGCCTCTGACGGCCGGTCGAATCGCGCTCTTCGTCAGCGACCGGCCGATCGCGATCGTCGACGTGACCGACGTCTTCGAGGCCGACGTCAGGCGCGAGGCTCTCGCGGTCTACGGCACCGACGACGACGCCCACCCGGGCGTCCGCGTGCTGGGGGAGTCAGGGCGTTGGGTGGTGAGTGGTCACGTCACGGCTCTCTCTCGCGCGGCATCCGGCTTTCCCGATTACGACCTCACTCCGACGCAGGTACGAGCGATCAAGGAGCAGCGCGGATGGAAGACGATGGTCGGCTTTCAGACCCGAAACCCGGTGCATCGCGCGCACGAGTACCTGCAGAAGGTGGCGCTCGAGAGTGTCGACGGGCTGCTGCTGCATCCCCTGGTCGGCGAGACGAAGAGCGACGACATCCCGGCCGAGGTCCGCATGCGGTGCTACGAGGAGCTCCTTGCGAACTACTACCCGCCGGGCCGCGTTGTGCTCGCAACCAACCCCGCCTGGATGCGCTACGCCGGTCCAAAGGAGGCGGTGTTCCACGCGATCGTGCGCCGCAACTACGGGTGCACCCACTTCATCGTCGGTCGTGACCACGCGGGGGTGGGCAACTACTACGACACCTATGCTGCGCACCGGATCTTCGACCAGTACTCCGCGGCCGAGCTCGGCATCGAGATCCTGCGCTTCGAGCACACCTTTTTCTGCTCGGCCTGCGGTGGCATGGCTTCCACGCGCACGTGCCCGCATCCGGAGGTGCTGCACCAGACGTTGAGCGGCACGGCGGTACGCAAGCTGCTCGAGCAAGGCCGTGACCTGCCCCTCGAGTTCACGCGGCCCGAGGTCGCGCGCGTCCTGCTCGACGCGGCGCGAGAGGAGGCGACCGCGTGACTGTGAAAAGGTATTACCCCGTCTTCCTCGACCTGGTCGATCAGCCCTGCATCGTCATTGGCGACGGAGCGCTTGCGCGCGAGAAGGCGGCCGGGCTGCGCGAGGCGGGGGCATCCGTGCGCATCGTAGCAACGGCCGAGTATCGGTCAGGTCAGCTGGCCGGCGCGCGCCTGGTCGTCGACGCGAGCGGTGACGTCAAGGTCAATCGCCTGGCATGGGACGAGTGTGAGCGGGACGGAATCCTGATCAACGTGGTCGACCGTCCCGGCCAGTGCCGTTTCATCGCTCCCGCGATCGTGCGCCGTGACCCGGTCGTCATCGCCATCTCGACGTCGGGCGAGTCGCCCTTCCTTGCCTCCGCGCTGAGGGCTCGGCTCGAACGGTGGTTGGGAGGGGAGTGGGGACCGTTCACGGCGCTCGTCGGACGCATCCGCCGCGACCTCCGCGCGCGCGGTGTCTCGCTCGCGGAGCAGACCATCGCCTACCGCCGCATCCTCAGCTCCGAGGTGCGCAAGCTCGTGCGTGCAGGCAAGGCGGCCGAGGCGGAGCGGCTTGCGATGCGGCTGGCCTCGTCGGAATTCACGTCGGGCCGCGTGGCTCTGGTGGGCGCAGGGCCCGGCGACGCCGAGCTCATCACGGTCAAAGGCCGTGAGCTTCTGGCCGACGCCGACTTCGTGCTGCACGACGCCCTCGTCTCCGCCGAGACGCTTGCATGGTGCGGACCGCAAACACGGCTCGAAGCGGTCGGCAAACGCGGCGGCGAGGACAGCGTCAGCCAGGAAGAGATCACCGCGCGCATGGTCGAGCTGGCGCGCGCGGGCCACTTCGTCGTGCGTCTCAAGGGCGGCGATCCATTCCTTTTCGGCCGAGGCGGGGAAGAGCTGCGCGACCTGACCGGCGCCGGCATCGACGTGATCGTCGTGCCCGGCGTGACGTCGGCGCTCGCCGCGGGCGCATCGATCGGCATCCCCGCGACGCTGCGTGGGGTGGCCTCGTCGGTCACGATCACGACCG
>DASYZS010000122.1:0-2288 GCA_035945895.1 Candidatus Dormiibacterota bacterium
GGCCCCGAACCCACGCCTCGCAAGAGTGATCTGAAGAAAAAGCAGCTTCTCTCGCTTCAGGCCGCGTGCCGGGCGTGCACCGTGTGCGCGGACCAGGGGATCATCGCCGAGGCCAACCCGACGTTCTCCGGCGTTTGGGGCGCGCCGTTTTTCATCGTCGGCCAGGCGCCTGGTCCCGATGAACGCCACACGCGCAAACCGTTTTCCGGCCGCGCCGGCAAGGAGCTGGACCGCTGGATGCTTCGGGCGGGGTTCGAAGACGCGGCCGAATTTCGCCGCCTCACGTACATAGCCGCGCTGATGCGCTGCTTTCCCGGTCGCAACCGGCAGAACACGGGCGACCTGCCACCGCCCCGCAGGGGAATGGCCAACTGCGCGCACTGGCTCGACGCGGAGCTCGAGATGATGCGACCGAAGGTGATCATCCCGGTCGGTCAGCTGGCCAT
Source organism: Candidatus Dormiibacterota bacterium (assembly GCA_035945895.1). Lineage (GTDB taxonomy): Bacteria > Chloroflexota > Dormibacteria > Dormibacterales > Dormibacteraceae > 40CM-4-65-16. The sequence goes on from DASYZS010000122.1 coordinate 447, forward strand.
CACGCGCTTTCTCGGACCAGCCTCCCTCGAGGACCGAGTGGGCAACCGGTTCGGCGAGAAACCGGTGATCATCCCGCTGCCGCACCCATCCGGACAGAGCCGCTGGCTGAACGCGGCGGCCAATCGCGAGCGACTGTCGCAGGCCCTCGCACTGATCGCCGAGCAGCGGTCAAACTTTGCCCGGTGAGATATCTACTTGTCTATTACGGCGGCGGCATGCCCGAAACGCCGGCGCAGCAGGCGCGCGTGATGAAGCAGTGGACCACGTGGTTCAGCAAGCTCGGCCCGGCGATCGTGGACCCCGGCAATCCCTTTTCCGGCAAGGTCAACAAGATCGACGCCGATGGAGCGGTGGCCAAAGGCGCGGTCGGCCGGAGGGCGTCGGGCTACAGCATCATCGAGGCGCCGAACCTCGCCGCGGCGACGAAGCTCGCGAAGGGCTGCCCGGTGATCAGGAGTGGCGCCCAGGTCGCGGTGTACGAAACCTTCAACGTGATGTAGTGCCTGCTTTCTTCGGCCGGCGCGAAGGCGGCCGGGTTTTCATCACCGGCGCCGACGCAAACCATCTCGCGAAGTCGCTTCGCGCGAAGCCGGGCGAAGAGATCGAGGTCATCGATCCCGAGGGCTTCTTGCTGTCCGTGCGCCTGGTTTCGGTTTCGCAGGCGAGCGTTGAAGGCAGCGTTGTGGCAGAGCGGCCGCACTGGCCCGAGCCGATAGCCCGCGTCACGATCGCGATCGCGAACCTTCCGGCGCCTTCGCTCGACCTGGTGCTCTCGCGCTGCACGGAGGCCGGCGCTTATGCCTTCGTCGTTTTTTCCGCCGCTCGCAGCGTCGGTCGCGCCGCCAAGCTCGAGCGCTGGAGCTCGATCTGCCGCGAAGCCGCGATGCTCGCCGGCCGGTCGCGGATCCCGGAGGTATCGCTCGCCTCGTCCTTCGGAGCGGCGCTCGAGTCCGAGGAAAACCCTGTCGTGCTGACGCGAGAAGCGCCGCGCCGGCTCTCGCAGCTGACCGAGCTCGATCACCTGACTTTGTTCATCGGACCCGAGGGTGGATGGAGCGAGCGTGAGCTGGAGCTTGCCGAAGTCACCGCCACGCTCGGCCCGCGAAACCTGCGTGCGGACACTGCCGCCCTGGTCGGGCTCGCTATCGCGCTGAGCGCCCGCGGCGCATAGTCTCGCCCTCACCCCTGATCGCGATGACCGACGTGACGACGAAGACCACCGCGCCGATCGCGATGAGCGCCACTCCGACGGCCACCAGGCTGCCGGCCAGGCCAACTCCGGCGAAAACGACGCCAATCGCAACCACAAGCAGCGAGTAGATCCGGAACCCGGCTTTCGAAGCCGCGTAACCGGGCGGCAGGGATCCCAGGTATTTCGATGTGACGGTGCGCATGACGAAGTCGCCGGCGCCAAGCAGATTGACGAGGAGCACGACCCCAACGATCACGATCAAGGCTCCGAGGACGAGCACCACTGCCATGATCCCTAGCATTCTGACCGTGGCGGTCACGACAAAACAGGCGTTGGTGCGGAACTTCTGCATCATCGCCCACATCGACCATGGCAAATCGACGCTGGCCGACCGGCTGCTCGAGCACACCGGCGCGATCAGCCAGCGCGACATGCAGGACCAGGTCCTGGACACGATGGACCTGGAGCGCGAGCGCGGCATCACGATCAAGCTCCAGGCCGTCCGCATGACCTACCCGGCGAGCGACGGGGAGAGCTACGAGCTCAACCTCATCGACACGCCGGGCCATGTCGACTTCGCGTACGAGGTTTCCAGGTCCCTGGCTGCTTGCGAGGGAGCGATCCTCGTGGTCGATGCCGCGCAGGGCAT
>DASYZS010000123.1:0-7736 GCA_035945895.1 Candidatus Dormiibacterota bacterium
CATGTCGCCAGTCAGCGGCGGAACGGTGGATTTGTTCACGACGACGATCGGTCCGTCCATCGCGTCGGCGATCGAGCTGGCGGCCGATTCGACGTATGACAGGTCCGCCTCTCCGCCTTCGCCCTCGGGCGTGCTCACGGCAACTATCGCGAACTCCGCCCCAGGGACAGCGTCGACGTATGAGGTCGTGAATCGGAGGCGCTTCGCGCGGGCATTGCGCTCGACCAGCTCGTTGATCCCCGGCTCATAGAAATGGACCTGGTTGCGCTGAAGGCCCGCGATCTTCTTCTCGTCGACGTCGACCACGACGACGTTATTGCCCAGGTCGGCCAGGCAGGCGGCCGTCGTCAGGCCGACGTACCCGGCTCCGATGACGGCGACCTTGCTCACGGCTGCGGATTATGGCAGTACGGATTCGTAGGCCGAAATCACCGCCCGAGCGGTCTCGAGCCAGCTGAACCTCTTGGCGCGCTCCAACCCCGCAGCCCGCCAGCGATCCCGGTTACGGATCATCTGCGCGGCGGCCCGGCCGAGGGCATCTACGTCGCCATCCGCGACCAGGAGGCCCGCGTCGTCGACCACCTCGGGCAGGCTCGAGTTACGGAACGCTGCGACAGGACAGCCGCACGCCATCGCCTCGAGGCACGGCAGGCCGAATCCTTCGTACCGGCTCGGGAACACGAGACACGCGGCCGCGGAGTAGAGGTCGACAAGCTCATCGGTCTCCACCAGCCCGAGCCTGACGGCACCGGACATCGCGGGCGCAGCGTTGCCGGGAGGCCCGGTGACCACGAGCTGCAGGTCTCCGTCCTCCCGACGGGCCGTGTGCCAGGCGGCGACCAGAGCATCCGGATCCTTGCGTGCGTCCAGCGCGCCGACAAAGAGAAGGAACTGTCCCTCGAGGCCGAACCGTGCGCGAACCCGCGTCGCCGCTCCGTCCCGCGGTGCGAAGCGGGGGTCGACCGCTTCAGGGATCACGCGAACCCGGTTCGCAGACACTGCACCCAGCCGGACTGCGTCCTGCGCAGTAGAGGTCGACACCGCCAGCACGCTTTCTGCTCGACGCAGCAGCCGGCGGCCGAGCCAGAAGCGCGCGCGCTCGCCTCGCATCCTGGATCCGCCCCACACCCATGGGATGAGGTCATGCAGAGTGACAACCAGGGGGACCGGGCTGCGCGCCGGCAGACGGAAGTCGATGGCGTGATAGACGTCGGCGCCGGACCTTCCGATGTCGCCTCCGAGGACGACCGCATCCTCGTATGCCGCGAATTGACCGTGGATGCGCCGGCGGCAGCGTGCCAGGCGGTACTTCCCGGCGGGCAGCGGCGGCGTGTCGGAGGCCACGTCGAGCAGCAGGGTCAGGTTCGAGTCGAACCCAGCCTCGATCATCCCGTTGAGGAGCCCCCGCGCATAGGCGCCCACGCCACGAACTGCGCTTGGACCCTGAAGCGGCCTCATGTCCAGCAGCACGGACGGGCGACCAGAGCCCTTCCGAGATGAGTTCATGAGATCTAGGAAGCATAATTTGCGCGCCATGAACGACCTCGACCTGGTGATCGTCGGCGGCTGCGGCCACGTCGGGCTTCCGCTCGCGCTGTCCCTGGCCGATTCTGGTTACAGGGTCGGCATCAACGACATCGACGAGATCAAGCTCGCGCAGGTCAAGGCGGGACACGTGCCGTTCAGGGAAACCGGCGCCGAAGAGCTCCTGGCCAAGCTCCTTCCGACTGGGCGCCTCGCGCTGTCGTCAGACCCGGCGATGCTCCAGCGAACCGAGACCGCAATCCTCGTCATCGGCACACCGATCGACGAGTTCATGAACCCGTCTGTCCGCATCTTCGAGCGCGTGCTCGACGAGCTCACGCCCCACCTGCGCCACGGAACGCTGGTCATCCTCCGTTCGACCGTTTTTCCCGGAACGACCGAAACCGTGGAGCGGCGGCTCCGGTCGGCCGGAATCGAGGCCGACGTGGCCTTCTGCCCGGAACGCATCGCCGAGGGCCACGCGCTCGAGGAGCTTCGGACGCTGCCTCAGATCGTGGGTGTCACGTCGGACGCGGCCTTCGCCCGGGCGCGTGAGATCTTCGAACGGATGGGCATCACGACGGTGATCCAGACGACGCCGTTGGAGGCCGAGCTCGCCAAGCTGTTCACCAACACGTGGCGTTACATGAAGTTCGCGATCGCCAACCAGTTCTTCCAGATCGTCAACCGGTCGGGGCTTGACTACAACCGAGTCTTGAACGCAATCCGCCAGGACTATCCCCGCGCCGCCGACCTGCCGAGCCCCGGCTTCGCCGCCGGCCCTTGCTTGCTGAAAGACACGATGCAGCTCTCCGCTTATACCCCGGACCACTTTCCGATGGGACAGGCGGCCATGCAGGTGAACGAGGGTCTTCCGGGGTACATCGTCGATACGCTCAACTCGCGTCGCCCGTTGCTCGGCCGCACGCTCGGCATCCTGGGCATGGCCTTCAAGGGCGAGTCCGACGACCCGCGCGCATCGCTGAGCTACAAGTTGCGCAAGCTCGCTCAGTTCAAGGGCGCACGCGTGTTGTGCACCGACCCTTACATCCTCGACGAGACGTTCGAGCCCTTACAAAGAGTGCTCGACGGCTCCGACGTGCTTGTCATCGGCGCTCCGCATCGCGCCTACCGCGAGCTCGACCTTGCAGGGCGTGAGCTGGTCGACATCTGGGGCGTTACGGGACAGATCCGGCTCTGAAGGTTCTCGTCACCGGCGCTGCCGGCTTGACTTATGAGAGGGAACGCGGCGTTCCCTCTCATCGGAGCGCTTCGCGCTCCTGCTCTCCCTTTCGTGTAACGAAGAGTCCCATAAATCTGTCCCGGCTCAACGCCTGGAGGCGACCTAGTGCCGCGTGTTAGACAGCCTGGCAAAGCCCGGCCTAGGCACAGCGCATGAAGGTTCTCGTCACCGGCGCTGCCGGCTTCATCTGCGGATACCTTGTCGCCGAGCTTCTGCACGCCGGTCACGAAGTCGTCGGCGTCGACAACTTCAGCAAGTACGGGCCCGTACGCCACACGTTTGACGACGACGCGCGCTACCGGCTGGTGGAAGGCGACGCCAAAAACGCAGCGCTCCTCACCGAGCTGGCCGACGGCTGCGACCACCTCGTCGCCGGCGCGGCGATGATCGGCGGGATCTCTTACTTCCACGAATTCGCCTACGACCTCCTGGCGGAGAACGAGAGGATCTGCGCGGCCACGTTCGACGCGGCGGTCAGCGCCCACAAGGGCGGCCGGCTGCAGAAGATCACCGTCCTTTCGAGCAGCATGGTGTTTGAGTCCGCGGACGTGTTTCCGACGCCGGAAGGTGCGCAGCTGACGAGCCCTCCGCCCCGCTCCACCTACGGCTTCCAGAAGCTGGCAACCGAGTACTTCGCGCGCGGAGCGCACGAGCAGCACGGCCTCCCGTACACGATCGTGCGTCCCTTCAATTGCGTCGGCATCGGTGAGCGACGCGCGATCCGAGATACAGCCGTGATGAGCGGGAACGTGAAGCTGGCGATGAGCCACGTGGTGCCTGACCTCGTGCAGAAGGTGCTCAAAGGGCAGCATCCGCTACACATCCTGGGCGACGGCAGCCAGGTACGTCACTACACGTACGGCGGTGACCTCGCGCACGGCATCCGGCTTGCAGTCGAATCTCCTAAGGCGCTCAACGAGGACTTCAACCTTTCGACGGCGCGCTCGACCACCGTGCGGGAGCTCGCCGAGGTGATATGGCGCAAGGTTAACGGTGACGAAACGCCGCTGCGCCTCGTCTCGGACCCGCCTTACGAGCACGACGTGCAGATGCGCGTGCCTGACGTGCGTAAGGCGCGCGAGGTCCTGGGGTTCGAGGCCACCACGTCACTCGAAGAGGTCCTGGACGAGGTGATTCCCTGGGTCCGCGAAGAGATCTCCGCCGGCCGCATATGAGCCTGGACGAAACCCCGGCCCTGTCGGTGCTGGTCCCCGTCTACAACGAAGGCGAGAACGTGGTGCCGACGCTACGCGGCGTCGTCGAAAAAACGCACGTCCGTCCGCTCGAAGTGCTGGTCGTTCACGACTTCGACGAGGACACGACGGTGCCCGTCGTCAAGCTTATGCAGTCGGAGTTTCCCGAGCTGCGGCTGCACCGGAACACGCTCGGACGCGGCGTGCTCAATGCGATGAAATCAGGCCTGCGCGCGGCGCGCGCACCGTATGTCGTGATCACGATGGGCGACGGATCGGACGACGCCGCTGACATCGATGCGATGTACCGCCTGGCGCATGACGGAGCCGACGTCGTGGCTGGATCGCGTTACATGAGCGGAGGCCATCAACTCGGCGGTCCCCTACTCAAGCGAACCATGTCGCGCGCCGCGGGCCTGTCCCTCCATTGGGTCGGCGGGCTGCCCACTCACGACGCCACGAGCAACTTCCGGCTCTACTCGAAACGGCTCCTGAACCAGGTCACGATCGAGTCGCGGGGCGGTTTCGAGCTCGGGCTGGAGCTCACCGTCAAGGCCTACCGCCTGGGGCTGAGGGTCGCTGAGGTGCCTACCACCTGGCGGGATCGCACGGCCGGAACGAGCCGTTTCAAGCTCGTGCAGTGGCTTCCGCGATACCTGCACTGGTATTGGCGCGGAATCGTAGGAAGAGTGGCGACCGGTCGCTAACATGTGCCGCGTGAAGGGCCCGGCCACGGTTTTGTTCACCGTGGCGGTCGCTCTGGCTCCACTTACGGCCATCGCCACCTCGCGGCCCAATCCCTCTCTCGACACCGTGCTCGCCTCGCCTCCACAGTCTGATTTCGCGGAGCTGACGACGAGCCCTCTGCACGGCAGCTTTACGGCGCACGACTGGGCGAGTCTGAGCGGCAGCAGCAGCGACGCCCAGCAGACCGAGGCCACGCTCAACCGAGATGGGTTCGTCGAGGGCTTCGGCATGACCTGGAGGCAGGCCGCCTCAGGACACACTTTGCTCGAGGCGGTGATGGCGTTCAGCGGCGGCCGCGGTGCGCAGAGCGCGCTGAACGGCATGGAGGCCTCCGACAAGGCCGACGCGAGCTACACGAAAGCGGACAGGGCCAGCGGCATCAGCGTCTATTACGGCGCCCATTTCGTGGACGCTTCGAACGAGGTCATCGAAGATTTTTTCGCCTTCGTCAAGGGGAATGACATCTTTGGCATCGCGTTCGTGTCCAACAAAGACGACGTCCTGGACGATGCGACCCGACAGATCGAGTCGCAGTACAGCCGGGCTCCGAGACTCACCATCCCCATGTCCGAATGGCCGGAGAACGCCAATCCGCTGGCATCGTTTCCGATCGCGTTCTTCGGCGCCGGCATTGGTTTCGTCGTCGTCATGGTCGGGCTGATCGCCTTCTTCCTGCTGCGACGCCGGCCCAGCGCGACGCCGAGCATGTACGCCTCCTTCGCTCCGGCGCTATCCCTGCAAATGTCGCCGGACGGCCACTACTGGTGGGACGGGTTGGCCTGGCGGGATGCGGCTCAGGAAGTGCCGCCGCAAGCGCAGCGCTCGAGCGACGGCGCCTACTGGTGGGACGGCGGCAGCTGGCGGCCGGTGCCGCAGCCTCCCGTCAGCTGACCAATGGTCGGTAGTTGCGCTTGTAGTACTCCCAGTACTCGCCTGACTTCAGGCGCCGCCACCACTCCTGGTGCTTCTCGTACCAGCGGACTGTCCGCTCGAGTCCTTCTGCGAACGTGACCTGCGGTTCCCAACCGAGCTCGGTGATTCGTGAGATGTCGAGGGCGTACCGATAGTCGTGCCCGGGACGGTCGGCAACGAACTCGATCAGGGAATGAGGTTTGCCCATGATCTCGAGCACCGCCTCTGCGACTTGCAGGCCGGTCGTTTCGGCTCCAGTCCCGATGTTGTAGACCCCGCCGAGAGGCGCTTCGTGGAGAACCATGTCGATGGCTCGGCAGTGGTCTTCCACGTAGACGTAGTCGCGCACGGCCGAGCCGTCGTTATAGAGCGGCAGCTTCATGTCGTCTATTGCGTTCGTGATCAGGACCGGGACGATCTTCTCCGGGTACTGGTAAGGGCCGTAGTTGTTCGACCCTCGCGTCACCAGCAACGGAAGGCCGAAGCTCGTCGCATACGCGTGGGCGATGTGCTCGCCTGCCGCCTTGCTTGCCGAGTAGGGGCTGCGCGGTCGAAAGGCGTCGCCTTCTTTGGATCGGCCTTCCTGGACGTGGCCGTACACCTCGTCCGTGCTTACGAGCAAAAAGACCTCGTGTCCGAACCGGCGCGCGGCTTCACACAGCACGGCCGTGCCGCGAACGTCGGTCTCGATGAATGCGAACGGGTCCATCAGCGACCGGTCGACGTGCGTCTCGGCTGCGAAGTTGACGATCGCGTCCGCCTTCTCGGCAAGCGTGTTCACCAGGTCCGCATCGCAGATGTCGCCATGGACAAATCGATATCCCGGCGTTCCTTCGAACTCCTGAAGGTTGGCCGGGTTTCCCGCGTACGTGAGCTTGTCGATCACCGTGATCGAGACATCGGGCCGTTGGTTGCGAAGAAGCCGGACGAAGTTGGAACCGATGAAACCCGCGGCGCCGGCAACGAGCAGGCGCTTCATCGTGCGGCTCATTTGATCGCGGGTCCCGCCGTCCAGTCGTAGCCGATGCTTGGGTCGTCATAGGGGATGCGCCCCTCGTCGTCGGGGTCGTAGACGCGCGTGGTGATGTAGAGCAGGTGCGTGCGCTCGAGAGCGCGACAGCCGTGGGCAACGCCGGGCGGAATCTTGAGGCAGGTCGCTTGCCCATCTCCCATGAGGAAATCCATCAGCCGGCCTTTGGTAGGCGAGTCGTCGCGCGTGTCATAGAGCGCGACCTTGAGCGCTCCGATCACGTACCAGTAGTCGGTCTGCCGACGGTGGATGTGCCACGCCTTGGCGGTGCCTGGGTACATGAACGAATGGCTCCACTGGCCGAAACGGTCGAAGAACTCGTCGCTCTCGCGGATGACCTCGCGGAAAAACCCGCGTTCGTCTTCGTGGGTCGTCAGCTGCTTGAGCACCACGCCCTCGATGCTCACGGCTCTTGAGGCTCCGGAGCCGAGGCGCGGCTGCGCACGAAGTCGTTCACCGAGTAGTACGCCTGGATCGATTCGCCCGCGTCACCCCAGAATCCGTCCAGCACGTCGTACTCCATCACACCCTGCTGCAGGTACCAGTTGTTGACGTCGGTGATCTCGAGCTCGCCTCTACCCGATGGCTGCAGCTCGGGCAGCACGTGCCACACCGACTCGTCATAGAAATAGACGCCGGTGACCGCGTACTCGCTCGGCGGGTGGGCGGGTTTTTCGATGATCCGCTCGATCTTGCGATTGCCGTCGAACTGGGCGACGCCGAGATGGCGCAGGTGGTCGGAATCGTTCTCGCGCGTGAGGACGACCCGCGCACCCCGCTCTTGCTTCTGAAATGAGTCGACGCACGGCTTGAGCGAACGCTCGAAGATGTTGTCGGCGAGCATCACCACGCAACGCTCACCGGCGACGAACCTCTCGGCCAGGCCAAGCGCCTCGGCGATGCCCCCTGGCTTGTCCTGATAGGCGTAGAACAGCCGGTCGACCCCGAACTCCTGGCCATTGCCCAGCAGCCGGAGAAACTCCCCGGCGTGCGTCCCGCCGGTGACCAGCATGATCTCGGTCACCCCGGCCCCGACCAGGGCCTCGATGGCGTAGTTGATCATCGGCCGGTCGTAGATCGGCAGCAG
>DASYZS010000124.1:0-6074 GCA_035945895.1 Candidatus Dormiibacterota bacterium
TTGATCCGAAAGCTGCGATACGACGCCAGGAACGTGATGGTGAAGATCCAGAGAAGGCGCAGGATCGGGTTGAACGGAAGCGTGACCACGACCAGGTAGGCGCCCGCGATCACCAGCACGAGGATCACTTCCTGGACGACCAGGTGGCCGGGCTTTTCGGCCGCGCGAAGCCTGAGGTAGTCGAGCCGCGCGGCCATGATGAAGCCGGTCCCGAAGACGAGCGTCAGCACCAGGTACTTCCAGAGCTCGGGCACGAGCAGCGACAGGCCCGCGAGCGTGATCGCGCCGAGCGCAACGGGGATGTAGTGCTCGATGCGCGGAAACTCCTCGGTGCCGCGGAGGTATCCGAGCAGCGCGGGCGCCGCCAGCACCACGATCCCGAGCGCCAGCGCCCAGACCTGTCCCGGCGCGAGCAGTTCCGACTTGAACCCGAGCGCGATCGCCATCAGCACCACGCCCGCGAAGATCAGGAAGCTGCGGTCGCGTTCGGCCGTAGCCGCCGAGGCGGTCGGGACGACCTTTTCCACAAGAGCCGGTGGGAGTTTCATGACAGAGGGGGAATTTTAGACGCGGCCGTAGCGATCCTCCAAGCGCACCACGTCGTCGATCTCCGGGGTCGAAACCTCGAATATGTCCGTCTCTTCGACCGCGGTGAGGCGGTGCCTGGTTCCGGGCGCGATGTGCAGCGTGTCGCCCGCGGTCATGCGCCGCCGGGTAAGAGGGCCGTCGGCGCCACCGAGCTCAATGTCAACTGCGCCCCGCAGCACGTACTGGTACTCGTCTTTTCGCTCGTGATACTGCAGCGACAGCGCCTCGCCTTTCTTGATGTGGAGCACCTTGCCCGCGTAACGGTCGGTGATCGCCCAGCGGAGCTCGTAGCCCCACGGCTTGTCCACCTTGTTCTCGTCGACGCGTCCGAACTCAGGCCGGCTGCCTGATGCCAACGATGTCCTCGAGAGCACGAAGTCGCGCTTCGACCGCGTCGCGGTCCGCGGCTTCGGAGTAGATGCGAATGAGCGCTTCGGTGCCGCTGGCACGCAACAAGACCCAGCTGCCGTCGGAGAGGTAGAACTTGAACCCGTCGTCCGACCGCACCCTCACCACCTTCACGCCGGCGATCTCGTCCGGCTCGTTCTTCTCGAGCGTGTCGAGGATGCGCTTGCGGTCGGCGTCGTACGTCTCGCGCTCGAGGTGGATGTCGTGGCGGGCGTACGCATGGGGCCCGACGCGCCGCTCCAGATCGGCCAGGAGCTGGGAAACATGTTTGCCGGACTTGACGATCATGTCCGCGAAAAGCAGGCCGATGAGGATGCCGTCTCGCTCGGGAATGTGGCCCCGCACGGCGAAGCCCCCAGACTCCTCTCCACCGAGCAGCGCGTTCGTCTCCATCATCTTGGGCGCGACGTTCTTGAAGCCCACGGGCACCTCGAAGACGCGCTCGCCGTATTCAGCTCCCAGCTTGTCGACCATCGAGGTCATGTTCACGGTCTTCACGACCGGCCCGCGCTGCCCGCGCGTCTCGAACAGGTAGAGCATCAGCAGCGCGAAGACCTGCAGCTGGTTGATGAACTGTCCCCTCTCGTCGATGATCCCGACGCGGTCGGCGTCACCGTCCGTGCAGATGCACAGGTCTTGCCCACCGACTTTCATGAATGTGATGGTCGAGTCGATGTTGGGTGGAATCGGCTCTGGGTTGATGCCGCCGAACAGAGGATTGCGCAGGTTGTGCAGCTCCGTGACGAGGGTGCGCCCGCCGCCGATCATCTCGGCGATGTACGAGTAGCCCGAGCCGTACATGCACTCGTGGACGATGCGAAGCCCTGAGTCCTTGATGGCGTCGAGGTCGACCATGCGTGCGATCTGCGCGTAATAAGGCTGACGCGGGTCGTAGGAAGTGACCAGGCCATGACCGACTATGTGCTCGGGAGGCTTGACCTCGTCAAGTGACGCGATGTAGCGCTCGAGCTCGGCGATGCCCTCGGTCGGCACGGCGCTTCCCGTTTCCGTCTTGACCTTGTAGCCGTTGAACAGGTAGGGGTTGTGACTCGCCGTGATGACGGCCGCGCCCGTGGCCTTGCGGTCGATGACGCTCCACGAGGCGACCTGCGTCGGCGACGGCCGGTCGAACACGAGCGTCTTGATGCCGTTGCTCGCGAATATCTCAGCCACTGTTCGCGCGAAATCCTCGGAAGCGAACCGGCAGTCGTAACCGACGATCGCGAGGGGATCATTCGACCTGGACTTCAGGTACTGCGCATGGCCCTGGGTCACACGGCGGACGTTGCCGAACGTGAAGTCGTCCGCGATCACGCCCCGCCAGCCGTCGGTCCCGAACTTGATCTGCGTGGCAGCCGGCATCAGTGCCTAAAGGTAACGGGTCTTTCGCGACCGTTTCAGAGCGTCCACCACCTTGCGGACGTCCTGCGCGCGTGACCTGGGGACGACCAGGAGCGCGTCTTCGGTGTCCACGATGATCATGTTCTTCAGGCCGATCCCGGCGATCAGCCGGCGGTCACCGAAGACGAGGCTGCCGGTGGTGTCCACCAGCACCGCTTCGCCGTCGACGGAATTGCCGTTCGCGTCCGCGTGCACGCGGTCGCCAAGCTCGGCCCAGTTTCCGATGTCCGTCCAGTCGAACGTCGCCGGCACCAGGAGCAACCGGTCGGCCTTCTCGAGAACGCTGCGGTCGATCACCTCGTTCGAAAGCCGGCGGTACAGCTCCGCAGCGGTTTCTTCGTCGCCCCGCCGGCGCGCCTCCATCACGCGCTCCAGGCCCGACATGTGGCGCGGGGCGTGCGCCGAGAGCTCGCCCAAGAAGACTTCGACTTTCCACGCGAACCAGGCGAGGTTCCAGTAATAGCCGCCCGCCGCCAGGAAACGTGTGGCGGTGGCGAGGTCGGGCTTTTCGCGGAAGCTTTCGACCTTCCGCGTTCCCAGAGGCCCGCGCCGCGGTGCGTGGATGTAGCCCAGACCGGTCGAAGGAAAGGTCGGCTTGAGGCCGAACAGCACAAGGCTGTCGGTTGTCTGCGCCGCGTGTACGGCCAGGCGCACCGCTTTGGTCACCTCCGCGCGTCCCCGCACCACGTGGTCGGACGCCATGGCGACCATCACCGCGCCTGGGTGTCGTTCCTCGATCGTCAGCGCCGCCAGCCCGTACGCGTTGGTCGTGCCCCTTGCGGTTGGCTCGACGATGAGATGAGCGTCGTCCAACTCCGGAAGCTCTTGCCGGATGATGTCGCGCTGCGCCAGCTCGGTGACGACGTAGATCTCTTGCGCCAGGCCGCGAAATCGGTCGTATGTCTCGCGCAACAGCGTGCGCCCACCACCCCCGAGCGGCAGGGCGTGCTTGGGTCGTGATCTTCGCGAGCGCGGCCACAATCGCGTGCCCGCGCCGCCGGCCGGGATCACCCCGACGGTTTTCGGTTGCGTCACACCAGCTCTTCGGTCAGCTCCGCCGCACGGGCGGTCGACTCCCATGGCGCGTCGATGTCGGTGCGCCCGAAATGGCCGTAGACCGCGGTCTGGCGAAACAGGGGGCGCCGAAGGTTCAGCTCCTTGATGATTCCGAGCGGGCTGAGGTCGAACAGGCGCCCGATCGCCGACGCGATGGCGGCGTCAGGAACTCTGCCCGTGCCGAAAGTGTCGACCCGGATCGCGACCGGCTTCACGACGCCGATCGCATATGAGAGCTGCACCTCGCACCTGGTTGCCAGGCCCGATGCCACGACGTTCTTGGCCACGTAACGGGCTCCGTACGCGCCGGCCCGATCGACCTTTGTCGGGTCCTTCCCCGAAAAGCAGCCACCACCGTGGCGCGCGTATCCGCCGTAAGTGTCGACCATGATCTTGCGCCCGGTCAGACCCGCATCCGCCACGGGTCCGCCGACGACGAAGCGCCCGGTCGGGTTGATGAACGAGCGCACCGCGCCGTTCCGCAGCTCCTCGGGGATGACGGCATCGATCACGTGCTCCGCGATGTCCGCCCGCAGCTGACCGGGATCGACCTCATCGTGGTGCTGCGCAGACAGCACGATGTTGTCGACTCCGTCGGGCTTGCCATCGTCGGCGTACCGGACCGTGACCTGGACCTTGCCATCGGGCCTCAGGTACGTGAGGGTCTTGTTGCGCCTCACCTCCGACAGCTTGCGCGCGAGACGGTGAGCGAGCGTGATGGGCAGCGGCATGAGCTCGGGGGTCTCGTCGCAGGCGAAGCCGAACATCATCCCCGAGTCGCCTGCCCCGCCCACATCCACGCCCTGCGCGATGTCGGGAGACTGCTCGTCGATGCTGACTACGATCCCGCAGGTCTCTGCGTCGAAGCCGTACTTGGCGCGCGTGTAGCCGACTTCGCGCACGGTCTGCCGGATGATCCGGGGAATGTCGACGTAACAGTCGGTCGTGATCTCGCCGACGACCATGACCAGGCCGGTGGTGACGATGGCCTCGCACGCGACTCGCGCGAGCGGATCCTTGGCGAGGATCGCGTCCAGCACGGCGTCGGAGATCTGGTCGGCCAGCTTGTCGGGGTGGCCTTCGGTGACGGACTCGGACGTGAACAAAGACGGCATCGGCGGGTCCTCCTCTTAACCCACGCCGGCAAGGACTCGCCTCCGTTTGGGCGGATCCCCAGGCGCCAGGTAGTTCGGAAATGCTAACCGAGAGGGATGTAGTGGATTCCGCCGTGCCGGAACAGCCGCGATCCGCGCTGGTGGAGCAGATCGGCGGTCGCCTTGCGGGCCGCGTCCATGACCGCCTCGACGTGCTCGCGCTTCATGACCCATGTGGCCGTCGGGGCGGTGATCGGGCAGAGCACGACGATCCGAGCCCGATCGCGTAGGCGTTCGTAGTCGCCAAGCATCTGGTGGTGCAGGGCCAGCTGCAGGGTCCGGGCGACGAGCTCGGGCAGGGAGCTTGGGGCCTCCTCGTACTCGCCGCCCGCCATCAAGCTGACCGCGACGATGTCCCGAGCCCCGTCCTCGACCGCAATGTCCATGGGGGTGTTGTCGACTACGCCGCCGTCGAGGTGCTCTCGTTCGCCAATGCGGACCGAGGGAAATACGCCTGGGATCGCCGTGGAGGCGAGGAGCGCCGGTGCGAGCTCACCCGACCGGAAGATCGCCGGCTTGCCGGCGTTCATGTCGGTCGCAACCACCGCGAGCGGGATGCGAAGCTGCTCGAAGGTCGTGATGCCGGTGAGGGCCTGGGCGCGGCCGATCAGGTTGCGCACGTTTTGCTGCGGCATCAGGTTCAAGAGGTCGCGGCGAAGGCCGGAGATTATGACGCCGAGCGGGTGCGCCTCGAAGACTGCCGCCGCCTGCCGGGACAGCCAGACCTCGCGCAGCATCATCGTCCCGGCGAGCGACGGATAGGCCGCGATCGAGGCCCCGTTCAAAGCCCCGACGCTCGTGCCGACGATCGCGGCGGGGGCTTCGACTCCCGCCTCGAACAATGCCTGGATGACGCCGACCTGGGCTGCCCCTCTCGCTCCCCCGCCGCCCAGCACCCAGGTGCGCCGAGCGGGTCCGAACATCAGCTTCTTAGGTGCCTTCCTCCCACGAGGAAAGATAACGGCGTTGCTCGTCGGTGAGGCTGTCAATCGCAATTCCCATCGCCTGCAGCTTCAGCCGCGCGACCTCACCGTCGATCTCGTCAGGCACGTCGTACACCTTCTTCTCCAGCTCGGACGCGTGCCTGGCGATGTACTCGGAGCACAGCGCCTGGTTGGCGAAGCTCATGTCCATCACCGCCGCGGGATGACCCTCGGCTCCGGCGAGATTGATGAGGCGGCCCTCGCCCAACAGGAACAGGCGGCGCGCATCGGCAAGCCGGTACTCCTGGACCGACGGCCGCACCTGGCGCACGCCCGTGGCCAGCTCGTCCAGCGCCTTCAGGTTGATCTCGGAGTTGAAGTGACCCGAGTTGGCCAGGATTGCACCGTCCTTCATGGCCTCGAAGTGCTTGCGGTCGAGGACGTTCACGTCCCCGGTCACGGTGACGAAGATGTCGCCCTCGCGCGCTGCGTCATCCATCCTCATCACGCGGAATCCGTCCATCGCCGCCTCGAGCGCCTTCAC
>DASYZS010000125.1:0-24678 GCA_035945895.1 Candidatus Dormiibacterota bacterium
GGGCGCCGCTCGTTGAGCGCGAGCCTCACCGCCGCTTCGCGGGTCAGGCGCCGGCCTGCATCGAACTCCGCCTGAAACCTGGTCCGCCCCAGGGATTCCGCGGCCACGTCCTCGGCCATCACCAGATACGGAGCGAGGACCGACATCACTTTGGCGCCGGCACCGACGCGAATCTCGTACGACGCGCCAAGAAGCTGCGCGGCCACCCTCGCACTGCCTGTCGCGTCCAGGTACGCAAGCGCTCCCAGCAGGTAGAACTGGCCGATGCGGTCGTCGACCTCGTAGGCGAGACGCAACGCCTCCTCGTAATTGGCTCTCGCCCCCAAGGCGTCACCAGAGAGCAGTGCGGCGCTGCCGAGGTTGAGCAGCATCATGTGCAGGCCGTAAGCGTCCCCGACTTCTCGGGTCAGGCGCACTCCCTCGGCCGCCGCCTCGGTGACCATCTCGACATCACCATCGAACACACTATTGAGGCAGCGCGCCTGCAGGACCGCGATTCGCGTGGTGACCTCGTCGATACCGCTAGCGACGTCTTCGGCCTCCCGCAGAAACCGCCAGGCCGGTTCGCGGTTGCCGGCGATGACCTCGGCGATCGACGCCATGGTCAGCGAGTGCGCGAGCTGAACCGGCTGGTCTTCTGCGCGCGCCACCGCGATGGCTTTCTCCAGGAAGGGCCTGGCCGTCGCCGCGTCACCCTGAAGCACGGCGATGAATCCGCGGATGAAGTAAGTCCAGGTGAGGATGAGGGGATCTCCGGGACCCGACGCGAGCAGCTCATCGAGCCAGCGCACGCCCTCGGTCGTCGCCCGGTTGACCCAGAACCACGCAAGCGAGGTGGCAAGGTCGATGCCCCGGGTCGAGTCGCCTGTCAATAGACACCGGCGGAGGATGGCGCGGACGTTGTCGATCTCGAGCTCGGTCCACGCCAGCCACTCGCGCATGCGAAATCTCGAAGGGAGCGCTTCGGTCCGAAAGCGCGTGACGTAGTAGTCGGTGCTGCGCTCGACGATCCGCTCGAGCTCGCCGGATTGCTCCAGCTTCTGCCTGGCGTACTCGCGCATCGTCTCGTGCAGCCGGTAGGACGCGGCGCCCCGCGCGTCTTCCTTGAGGACCAGCGACTTGTCGACCAGAGATGACAGGTGAGCGAACGCGTCGGTCTCAGCGATGGCCTCGACATCCTCGAGCGTGAAGCGGCCGGCGAACACGCACAGACGACGGAACATCACGCGCTCGGGCTCGGTCAGGAGGTCGTAGCTCCAGTCGATCGCGGTCTGCAGCGTTTGATGGCGCGGGAGGGCGGCACGGCCACCACCCGTCAGCAATCCGAAGCGGTCTCTGAGGCGGTCGAGGATCTGCTCGACGGTCAGCACACGCGTCCTGACCGCTGCCAGCTCGATGGCCAGCGGCAGGCCGTCGAGCCGGCGGGAGAGGTCGGCCACCGCCGCCTGGTTGAGAGGCGTCAGCTCGAAGTTCCCGGACGCCGCCTCCGCGCGTTCGACGAACAGCGCGACCGCCTCGCTGGTGCCGGTGGCGTGAGGTGCCGGCAGCTCGAGCGGCGGGACGGCGACCACGTGCTCGCCTCCGATCGACAGCGGTTCACGGCTGGTGACGAGCAGCCGCACGCCCGGCGCGTGTTCGAGGATCGCGGCCGCGCCCTGGGCGACCTCGTCGAGAAGGTGCTCGCAGTTGTCCAGGACCAGCAGAAGCTCGCGGTCTCGCAGGTAGCCGAGCAGCAGGTCGTGGGGCGCGGTGGAGGCCTGGTCGCGGAGGTCGAGCGCAGCCATCACAGCGTTCCCCATCAGGGCGGCGTCCTGCACCTCGCCGAGCTCGACCAGCCACGCTCCACCGGGGAATCGGCGGTTCAGGTCGGTGGCGGCGCGGATCGCGAGGCGTGTCTTCCCCACCCCACCGGGGCCGACCAGGCTGACGAGTCGCGCTGCTCCCAGCTTTCTTTTGATCTCGGCCAGCTCTTTGCGCCGACCGATGAAGCTGGTGGCTTCGGCGGGGAGATTGCCTTTGCGGACGGCTGGTCGGGCCACGGTCGAGTCGGAAGTTACCGGAAATCGGTAATTCCACCGATTTGCGTTTCGAGCGGCCTGCCTAGGCTCGTTGGCGATGGGCGAGGAGCCTTCGCTGCAGCGAGTCGAGGTGACCTTCGTCGGGACCCCGCCGGTGCGTCAGGTCGAGCGGGCGGTTGGCGTCAGCGACGTTTCGGTTGCGGGCTCGGTGCTTCGCTGCACCGTGTACGGGAGCTTCCAGTCCTTCCTCGAGGCCCTGCGCGGGCACGAGGTGATCAGTCTCAAATCCATTCAGTCAGGAGCGTGAACATGGTCAGCAGTTACCCGGTTTCTTTCGACGTCGATTTTCCATCCCGTCCGCTCGGGAGGCTTTCGACCGCCTTTCGATTCATCATCGCGATCCCGATCGTGGTCATCCTCACGATGCTTTCAGGCTCGACGTTCGGCGGTGACAACAAAGACGCGCGGAACACGATCGTCATCGGCGGCGCCGCGGTGTTCGTGCCGCTGGTGTTGATGCTGGTCTTCCGCCAGAAGTACCCGCGGTGGTGGTTCGACTGGAACATCAACGTGCTCCGGTTCTCGAACCGCGTGACGGCCTACCTCGCGCTGCTCGACGACCAGTACCCGTCGACGGACGAGGAGCAGTCGGTGCACCTCGAGTTCGCGTATCCCGACGCTCAGCAGCTCAACCGCTGGCTGCCCCTGGTCAAGTGGCTGCTCGCCATCCCGCACTATGTGGTGCTGTTCTTCCTTGTGATCGGTGCGCTGCTTGCGGTCGTCGTGGCGTGGTTCGCGATCCTGTTCACTGGCACGTATCCGCGGGCGCTGTTCAGCTACGTGGTCGGCGTGCTCCGCTGGACCAACCGGGTGAACGCCTACGCCTTCACGCTGGTCACGGACCAGTACCCGCCGTTCCGCTTGAGCTGAGCCTTGTTGTCATGTCTGTTGCTGCTCCGACATCTGTGACTTCGATGAAAGCGGTAGTCGTCGACAGGCCCGTCGCGTTGAGCTCGTTGAAGCTCACCGAAATCCCCGTGCCTTCGATTGCTTCCGATCAGATCCTTGTGCGGGTCCTGGCGACGTCCGCGAATCCGGTCGACGTGTTCCCCACCTCGCTCGCGGGATACCTCTTGGGAGGCCGCAAGCCCTCGGTCGTGGGCACCGATTACGCGGGCGTGGTTGAGGCCGTGGGCTCCGAGGTGACCGAGTTTCGGGTAGGGGACGAGGTTTTTGGCGGCGCGCGCGGCGCGTTCGCCGAGTACATATCCGTGCGGGCTGGAGGTGCGGTCGTGCACAAGCCCGCGAACGTTTCGTTCGAGTCTGCCGGCGCGGTCGCGGTGGCGGCGACGACTGCGCTGCGGGGGCTGCGCGACCACGGCGGTCTTGTGTCGGGACAACGGGTGTTGATCAATGGGGCCTCGGGCGGGGTCGGCACGTTCGCAGTGCAGATCGCGGTTGGGCTGGGCGCCACCGTGACCGCGGTGTGCAGCACACGGAACGTCGAGATGGTCCGCGGACTGGGCGCCGCCGAGGTGATCGACTACACCCGCGCAGACTTCACGCGCGGCTCTGAAAAGTACGACCTGATCGCGGACATCGCGGGCACGCACTCGTTGGGGGCGTGCAGGCGGGTGCTCGCGCCGCGTGGCACTTATGTAGCCGTGGGAGTTTCGGGCGTCATGCACAAGCGCGCTGGGATGATCCGCGTGGCTGGGCACCTCCTACGCACGCGCGTGACATCGGCTCTGGGTTCGCAGAAGGTGGTCACGCTGTTCATCGCCGACCTGACCAAGGAGGCCATGGATTTTCTAGCGTCGCTTCTCGCCGACGGTCGCATCACCTCGGTGATCGACCGGCGCTATGCGGTGAGCGAGGTTGGTGCGGCCATGGAGTATCTGAACACAGGGCATGCGCGCGCGAAGGTCGCGGTCAGCGTCTGACGGCAAGCCCTCGCTCGAAGACATCGACAGGCGACAGCCATAGGCATCCGATCTGATCGTCGCGGCGCAGGAGCCAGTTCGACACGGCCAGGACCTCACAGCCCGCGTACCCACGCCAGGCGGCCAGCAGCATCGACGCGCCATAGAACACCAGAGCTCCGGTCCCTAGGAACGAGACCGCCGGCACGTAGTAGATCGCCACGATCACGATCCCCAGGGTGACGACGACGTTGATCACGGTGGCCAGCGCTCCGGTCGCTTCGAGGGGAGATTGCGTACGCCGGGACCACTGCCACTGAAAAGCGAGGATGAGCGCGGGGTAGCCGATCACGCCAACCGCCAGCCCGGCCCAGTCGAGCTCGAGATGAAGCGCGCCGTGGACCACGATGATGCGGGCGCCGATCGCGCCAAACACGAACAACACAGTCCCGAGGACTATCCGCGTCGCTGTGCCGATCGGTCCGATGTTGCGATGGCTCACATCCAATCTGGCCCGATCCGCGTGCACGTTGCGAGTCGCTCGGCGATGGGATCTAGCGAGCCGCCGGCCATGGCCACCACCTCGTCCAGGCCGTGCAGGACGAGCCGGTAGACGACCTCCTTGCCGCGCCGGGCGGTGTCGACGAAGCCGCAGTGACGCAGGCACGCCAGGTGCGTGCTTACCCTCGGTTGCGGCTGGCCGACCGCGGCCACCAGCTCCCCAACCGTGCGCTCGCCCTGCTCGAGGAGCTCGAGGATGTGGAGGCGGGTCGGGTCGCCCAGCACCCGGAAAAAGCGTGCCGCTGCAGTCCGATCCGTCCGGGTAAGATTTGAGGAATACATATCTGGAAAGCAGGATATCATAGTCCGCGGATCAAGTGGTGGAGGTCAACCCCATGAAGACTCGACCGACGATCGACGACATCGCCGAGGCCATCCAGGCCGCCATGCCAGAGCTCGATGTGACCGACCAGAAGATTGCCGTCGCGATCCATCGACTGATGAGCAGCGGGGAGCCGGTGGAGCCGGCGGCCATCGCCCGCGCGAGTGGCGCCTCCCTCGAGCGCCTGGAGGAAAGGCTGGGCACGTGGCCGGGCGTTTATCGAGACGAGCAGGGTCGTGTGGTGGGTTTCTGGGGACACGCCATCTCGGCGCTCGACCCGGAGTACCGCTTTCTCGTCGATGGCACCACGACCTATGCGTGGTGTGCACTGGACACGCTGTTCATTCCGCCGCTGCTGGGCAAGTCCGTGCGGGTGGAGAGCGCTGATCCACTGACGGGCGAGACTGTTTCGTTGGTGGTGGACGCCGATGGAGTGCGCGACGTGCAGCCGGCGGAAGCGGTGGTCTCGATGGTGGTCCCCGACGGTCCCTTCGGCTATGACGTGATCGAGAGCTTCTGTCATCGCGTCCTTTTCTTCGCCTCGAAGGCCACCGGCGGCCGGTGGACGACGCACCATGAGGGAACGATCCTGCTCTCGGTGGACGAGGCGTTTGAGCTTGGACGCTCGATGACCAGGCTCCTCGCTCCTGACCTCAGATGAAGATCACCATCCAGTACTTCGACGGGTGCCCGCATTGGAGGCTGGCCGACGAGCGCGTACGCAACGTCCTTCTGCGCCTGCCGGCTGACGATGTGACGCTCGATTACGAACTGATCGACTCGCCCGAGATGGCGGTGCGGGTCGAGTTCCATGGTTCTCCCACCATCCTGATAGACGGTCGCGATCCATTTGCGACCGGTTCCGAGCCGGTGGGGTTGAGCTGTCGGGTGTTCAGCACCGAGGAGGGCGCCCAGGGGGCGCCGACCGAGCGTCAGATCGCGAGCGCCCTCGGCATATGAGCGCTGGCCGTAGTACTACGGCGATGACTGCTTGCGGACGCGGAAGCGAAGGATGGTGACGGCTCCCGACCGTGTGCTGTCGAGCGGTTCCAGGTCTATCCTCGCGAGACCCGGGGCGGAGAACCGGGTGCCGTCTCCGAGCAGCACCGGCACGACATACACCAGGATCTCGTCCACGAGCTCTCGCTGCAAGCACTGAGTGGCGACGTCAGCACCCAGGATTTCGAGGTTCTTCCCGCCCGCAGCATCCAATGCGGTGGCGACCGCTTGCCCGATATCACCGGTGAGGAACGTGACCTCCGGGTCCGGCGGCTTGGGGGTCTCGTGGGTCAGGACGAACACTGGCCCGGAGAACGGATAGCCCGCGTCGCTCGAATTCTCGGCCGCCATTCTCTTGCCTACCTCGTAGGTTCGCCGACCGATGAGCATGGCGCCGGTGGCCGCGGCGATCTCCGGGAACTCGTCTGGCGCCACAAAGTCGAAGACCCATTCCATCGTGTCGCCGGGACCGGCGATAAAGCCGTCAAGCGACATCGACCTGTTCACGACCACCTTGCCGCTCATCTCACGACCGCTCTTGGGCGAGCAGGTTCCTCCCCAACACCAGGACGACCTGATCCAGGACCCTGACAAAGGCGGCCAGGTCGGTCTTCGAGGCATCTTCGAACAGAGCCTGGGCGAACCCGTCCTGGTCTCGCTTCATGGCGCGGGCGAGCGAGGTTCCGTCGGCCGTCAAGGTGACCAGGGTGGCCCTGCGGTCGGTGGGATGCGCTTTCCGGCTGACCAGACCGTCGGCCTCGAGCGCGTCGACGAGGCCGGTGATGTTTCGCGGCGTCACCCTGAGCGCCCTGCTGAGCGCGTGCTGGGTCGAAGGCCCATCGAGCTGCAGCTGCCAGAGCAGCGCGGCCCGGGCCAGAGTGAGGCCGCGTTC
Source organism: Candidatus Dormiibacterota bacterium (assembly GCA_035945895.1). Classification (GTDB taxonomy): domain Bacteria; phylum Chloroflexota; class Dormibacteria; order Dormibacterales; family Dormibacteraceae; genus 40CM-4-65-16. Next base: position 6,715 of record DASYZS010000125.1, read on the forward strand.
GGCCAGTCCGGAGGCCATGCCTCCGCTGAGCACCGCTGCAACTCCCCACAGCCGCTCGAGGGCCGCGGACCGAGCCGCCTCGGTAGCAGATACATTGTGTAGTGTCTTCACTATGTGTTATATTCCGCACATGAATGATACCCAAGCGGCCCACAGCGTGATCGAGACGTCCGGCCTGCGCAGGACCTTCGGCAGCCACGGCCGCGAAGTCGAGGCGGTCGCCGGGGTCGACCTTGTGGTCGACTCGGGCACGATCTTCGGCTTTCTCGGACCGAATGGGGCAGGCAAGACGACAACCCTGCGCATGCTCACGACCCTGCTCGAGCCCAGCGGCGGCAACGCCACCGTTGCCGGCCTCGACCTTCGCCGCCAGCCAAGGCGAATCCGCGAACGGATCGGCTACGTGAGCCAGTCGGGAGGCAGCGACCACAGCCTGACAGGGCGGGACGAGCTCCACTTCCAGGGCCGCCTCTATCGCCTCTCGGCCGGCGCTGCGCGGCGCCGTGCGGCCGAGTTGATCGCCTCGTTCGAGCTGGAGGGCTGCGCCGATCGCCGGATCGACACCTATTCAGGCGGCCAGCGCCGCCGCCTCGAGGTCGCCCTGGGACTCGTCCACCGCCCGGCCGTCCTGTTTCTCGACGAGCCAACCACCGGTCTCGATCCGCAAAGCCGAATCCGGATGTGGGACGAGATCGGCCGGCTGCGCGATCAGGGAACAACCGTCTTTCTCACCACTCATTACCTGGAGGAGGCCGATGAGCTGTGCGATCGCCTCGCGATCATCGACCGCGGGCGCATCGTCGCGCAGGGCGAGCCTGATTTGCTCAAGCGGGCGGTCTCTGGAGACGTGGTCTCGATCGGCGTTGCCGGCGAGGCGGCGCGGGCGCTCGACCTGCTCCGGCTGCGGCCCTTCGTGCGCGACCACGAACCGCTTGCTCCCGGCGCTTCGAGCCTTCGCCTGTATGTCGAGGATGGGGAGACGGCAATGCCGGCGATCTTCAGGATCCTGAACCAGGACGGCGTCGACGTCCGCACGGTCTCCTTGCACAGACCCAGCCTCGACGACGTGTTCCTCCGCCACACCGGCAGGTCGCTTCGCGAGGAGCCAGCTTGAGATGTTCTTCTTGACCGACACGTGGCTCGTCTTCCACAGGTATATGGGGAAGAGTCTTTCCAGCCTGCTTTACATGGGTGTCAGCCTTGCGCAGCCAGCTCTCTATCTCGTGCTGTTTGCGCCGCTGCTCAAGTCGGTGGCCGGCGTGCCTGGCTTTCCGCAGGGCGGCGCCTACAACGTCTTCGTGCCTGGGCTGCTGGTCCAGCTCGGGCTGTTCGGTGCGACGAGCGGAGGCTGGGCGCTGATCGCCGAGGTGAGGGCTGGTGTGATCGAACGCTTACGTGTGACCCCCGCGAGCCGCCTGGCGTTGCTCCTGGGCCGGACGCTCCGCGACATCGTCATGCTGCTCCTGCAAGCGGCGATCATCGTCGTCGCCTCGGTGCCGTTCGGCCTCGCGCTGCGGCTGCCTGGAGTGCTGTTCGCATTCGTCTTGATGGCGCTGATCGCGCTGCTCATGGCGACGCTGTCGCTCGCGATCGCCCTCGTCTTGCGGGACGAGAACACGTTCGGCGCAATCGTGTTCAGCTCGTCGCTGCCGCTGTTGCTGCTTTCCGGCGTGCTGCTGCCGATGAGCCTCGCGCCGCAATGGCTCCAGGACGTCGCGGCGTTCAACCCGCTGCTGTACGCAGTCCAGGCTCAGCGAGCGCTCTTCGCCAACCAGCTCGTGGATCCAGCCGTCATTAGAGGTTTCGCCGCGGTCGGCCTGCTCGCGGTCGGCGCGGTGGCCGCCGCGACACGCTCGTTCGGCAGGGCAGTGGCATGACTACAACCTTCACGCGCACACGCCCGATCGGCCGCCTGGCCCGGCTCGCGCTCGCCGCGGCTTACGCCGTGTCATTGGTTTCGATCACAGGCCCCAGGCTTTCGGCCCAGTTCCGGAACCCGCACATCCTGGGGGAGATCGGCCCGTGGATCCTGCTGGCGTTGATGCTCCTCACCTACGTCTTGCTTGCCGGCGCGGTCGGTTTTGCTTTCGGCGGCGCGGCCTCCCGCAGGCGCTGGCAGATCGGCGCCGTCGTGGTCGCGGTGGCGGCCGCTCTCGTGGCTGTACTGGCAACCTTTGCCATCAACGGCACGGGATGGGGTTTCCCGGTCGCGGACCTCGTGTGGTGGTTCGACGTCGCAATGCTTATCGAAGGCCTGGTCGCCCTTCTGCTTTCTGTAGCGGTCGGGCTTCCGGGCTGCGAGATCGGCGTGTGGCCGATGTTCATCTCGCGCGCCCGCGGCACCGCGCCCCTCCCCGAGGAGGGGCTAGCCTGCGTCGTCGGACTTCACTACCTTGACGCGTGGGAAGCGCGAAGGCGGCTGGCCTCTTAGCCGCGGCGCGGCCCGATTCCGGGAATCAAGGAGCAATAAATGGACAAGGCGACTGACTTCGAGCTCCCCGACCAGGAGGGCCGCGGCTGGCGGCTTTCGGACCACCTGGCTTTGGGGCCCGTTCTGTTGATCTTCTATCGCGGTGATTGGTGACCCTACTGCAACGGGCAGTTGGCCTCGTACGCGCGCGAGTGGTCTCGATTTGAATCGGCGGGAGTGAGCGTCGCGGGTATATCCGTCGACCCGGTCGCCAACAATCTCGCAATGGTCGACAAGCTGCTCCTGCCATTTCCCCTGCTCAGCGATCCCGAGGGTCGCGTGATCAAGGAATGGGGCGTGTGGACCGACGGCGAGGGCGGGATCGCCAGGCCGTCGATTTTTGCAGTTCGGAAGGACGGCGCGATCGCGTGGCGTTATGTCGGCGTGGACTACGGGGACCGGCCGACGGACGACGAGCTGTTCGCGTCGCTGACTGGAGGTGATTGATGGCACGCGGTGACCGGCCACTACCGTTCGAGCAGCTGGAACCGTACATGCGGGGCGCCAAGTTCGCGGCCGTGGCCCTGGGCCGCCGGCACAGCGATCACGATCCGGACCTGGCCGCGGACGCAGCTCGCTACTTCGACATGGCCGAGCGCTACCGGCAGGCGGCGATCGCGACCTTCCGCCTCAAGCGCGATCGCTGATTCGCCCGCACCTAGCCCCGCGATAGTCCGGACTATCGATCACTCTCGGAAGCGAAAATGCGCGTTAGTCCGGACTATCGCGTAGGTGGCCGGCGCGCACCACGCACAAAATGCAGTCGTTTGACTGAAGCCCAGGACCGGCCGGCCTTCGTAGATTCGCTCGCATGAGCAACGACATTGAGAAGAACAAACAGATCGTTCGTGCGTTCATCGAGACCGCCTTCAACAAGCACCAGGCGGATCGAGCGGCCGACTACATGACAGCGGACATGAAGTGGCACGGCGGCACCCTCGGCACGGTCGAGGGTCGTGACAAGTTCGCTGGGCTGATCGGCGCCATCGTCGCCGCGCTGCCGGACCTACGCAACGTCGAGCAGGACATCATCGCCGAGCGGGACATCGTCTCCGTGCGCGCCGTCGTCGAGGGGACGCACAAGGGAGACCTCCTTGGGATCCCGGCATCCGGCAAGCGCGTCAGGTGGGATGCGGTCGACGTGTACAGGATCGAGGACGGAAAGATCGCCGAGGAGTGGGCGGCGGACGACCTGCTCGCCTTCGTCTACGGGGCGGGCGCCTACACGCCTCCCTGGCTCGCGACAGCGCCGGCCTGAACCGCCGCAAGGGCGCGCGCCAGCTCTGACCGGGACGCGACGCCCAGCTTGGGAAAAACTCGATACAGGTGCGCGCCCACGGTGCGGTGGGAAAGGAACAGGCGGTCGCCGATCTCCCGGTTGGAGAGCCCGGCGGCCGCCAGCTGCGCGATCTGGAGCTCCTGCGCGGAGAGGGGACGTCGCGGCGCCGTGAGCGGCTCGGCGGCGCGCTCGCCTGATGCGCGCAGCTCAAGGCGCGCCTTTTCCGCCCAGGGCTGAACCCCCAGCGCCTCGAATATCTCCTGCGCCGACCGCAGATGCGACCTCGCCTCAGTGATCCGGCGCCGGCGCCGCAGCCACGCCCCAAACGACAGCTGAGCCAGGGCGTGATCGAACGGCCATTTCGGCTCGGATGCGATCGCGGTCTCCCACAGGTCCTCGGCATCGGAGTCGGCGGCCGTCATGGCCCGCGCGTAGCGCAGCCCGACGTGGAGCAATTCAGACCGGCTTCGCTGCCCGAGCGATTCGAGTCGCGGCATCAGGCGGTCCGCCTCGTCGCGGCGATCAGCCTGGACCGCGGCGGCGATGACGTAGCCGGCGGCGGCGAATGACTCGAGCTCGTTGAAGGCGATGTCGTCCGGGTCGAACATCCGGGCGAAGTGGTCGTACGCGCCCCCGTTGCGACCGGACGTCAACGCGACAAGTCCGCGCGCGAGCTGCACCGCGGACAGCAGGCTGCTCAGGCGCAGCGGGGCCACCCTGCTTTCCGCATCGTCCAGGAAGCTTTTCGCGCGGGCTTCGTCCCCGCGCAGACCGGCGAGGCGCCCGAGCGCGATCTCACTGACCGCGATCCAGTTCGGTTGCTGAGTCTCGGTGGCGACGCTGTTGCCTTCCTCGCCGTCGCGAAGCGCATCGGCGAAGTTGCCCACGTGGATCTCGATCCACGTGCGGCAGCTCAAGAGGCCCGCGAGCAAACCCAGCCTGCCATCGGCGCGGAGGCCGGGCGCCGCCGTGTTCAGCAGCTCGAGCGCCTGGCCGTAAGCGCCGGCGCCATGCGCCGCGACGCCCAACCGCAACGTGGTGACGGCGTCGGCGTGATTGGCCTCGGCGGCCGCGACCACGTCTCTGGAGACGCGATCGCCCGAGTCGACCGGGTCTGCCAGCGAGACGATCTCGAGGGTTCGTGGATCGAGCCCCTCCGCTCCGATCTCGTCGAGGGCCGCGATGACGAGGCGTCGCGCCGGACCTCCGGGCTCGGCCCACCAGCATCGCCACGCCGCGCCTTGAAGAAGGTTGAGCGCGAGGTTCTGATCGCCGTGCGAGGCAACCTCGCGTGCGGCCGTCACGAGCCGCGCCACGGCGTTGGCGTCGCCCGGTGCTCCATCGTGAAAGATCTCGCGAAGCCACGTCACTCGCGCGGCGTCGCCGTCCGTGAGCTCCTGCCTCGATGCGGCATCGAGGAGCCGGCCGACCGCCGGCGCATCTCCGACTTGAAATGCAAGCTCGGCCGCGGACAGCAGCCGGCGAACCCTGGGCGGGCCCGGTGGCGTCAACGAAGCCGCGAGCTCCAGGGCGCCAAGCGCCGTGGCCGCCGCGCCCCGGTCCTGGGCACGGCGCCCGGTTGCTTCGAGGTCGGCGGCGGCGCGCTCATCCTCACCGAGCGCGGCCTTGGCGCGGTGCCAGGCGCGCCGGTCCGGGTCGGCAACGACCTCGGCGAGCCTGAGGTGCGCATTGCGGCGCTCCGCCGCCGCGGCCGACTTCTCCACCGCCGAACGGATCATGGGATGGCGGAACCGAACCGTCGATCCGGCGATCGAGATCAAGCCCGCGTCGATCGCCGGCTGCAACACCTCGAGCGAGACCTCGTTGGTCGCCGCGAGCACATCGCCCACGCTGGGATCTTTGTCGAGGGCGACGAACAGCAAGGCGGTCTGCGTGGGAATTGGGAGCTGCCTCGCCTGCGCCGAAAACGTGCGCGTCAGCCGGTCGGTCAAAGGAACGCTTCGCAGCGCGCCCTCCCGTCCATCCGCGCCGTACTGCCGGAACGCGCGCGGGAGCTCGACCAGCGCCAGCGGGTTGCCAAGGGCCTCGTCGAGGATGAGGCGGCGGGTCTGGACGTCCAGGTCCGGGGCGACCGAGTCCAGCAGCTCCGTCGCGGCCGCACGGCTCAGGGGCTCGACACGAATCTCCGACAGCAGGTCGGTGCTTTCTCGCGAGCCCAGGACCAGCAGGATGTGAGTCGCCTCCAGCCGCCGGGCAACAAAGCTCAGCACGGACGAGCTCGGCTGATCCAGCCATTGAAAGTCGTCGGCGACCACGAGCAGCGGTGAGTCGCCGCTCACTTCGCCCAGGAGATTCAGCGTGGCCAGGCCCACGAGGAACACGTCCGGCGGCTTCCCATGCCCCGTCCCCAGCGCAGTGAGCAGCGCGCTCCTCTGCGGCTGCGGCAGCGCGTCCAGGGCCGAGAGCGAAGGTTGGAGCAGCTGGTGCAACCCCGCGTAGGGCAGGCCGGCCTCGCTCTCGACCCCGGTGACGCTGAGCACAGTGTGCCCGCTGGCGCGAGCCCGTTCCGAGATCGCGGCGAGGAGCGCCGTCTTGCCGATCCCGACCGGTCCCGTGAGGATCAGGGCGCCGCCTTGCTCCCCGGTCTCGGCGAGGGCTTTCTCGAGCCGGGCGAGCTCGGCGGCTCGCCCGACCAGGCCGGTGGTCCCCATCCCGGCTTGATTTTGCGACGGATGGGGTTGGCGGGACCACCCGGTGGTCCCGCCGGCGAACCGCTTAGTCCTTCACGAGGCCGAGAACGTGGCCCTCGGGGTCCGCGAACATCGCGAACGCTCCTCCGCCCGGAAGCGGCGTGGGAGGCTGAATCGTCTTGCCACCGGACTTCTCCACGTCCTTGAGCGCCGCGGCCAGGTCGTCGACCCCGATGTAGAAGGTCACGTGGCCCGGGCCCTCCGGCGCCTTCCCGATGCCGCCCTCGATTCCATCCGTGAAGTGGACCATCGAGTACTGCAGCGGCGAATCATCGGCCGGCCCGAGCGACCAGCCAAACGCATCCGAATAGAACTTGCGCAGGACGCCTGTGTCTCGCCCCAGGACCTCGAAATGGACGACTCGATTCCGTGTTGCGTTTTTCATGTTTGCAGCTTGCGCCGCGGTATGTGACACCTTCTGTCACCATCCCGGATTTATCCTGGCGAGGTGCGAGCGGACCGGCTCCTCTCGATCCTGCTGATGCTCCAGGCCCACGGCCGGCTGAGCGCCGCCGAGCTGGCCGCACGGCTGGAGGTTTCGCGGCGCACGATCTTTCGCGACCTCGACGCCCTGAGCGGTGCGGGCGTCCCCGTGGCCACCGAGAAAGGGCCGCGCGGAGGCGCGTACCTGCTCGAGGGGTACCGCACCGACCTCACCGGTCTCACGGAGCCGGAGCTGGAGGCGCTGCTCGCGTTTGGGGGACAGGGACCGGCGTCGGACCTGGGCCTGGGCGCGGAGCTCGACCAGGCTTCCCGCAAGCTTGCGGTCGCGGCCGGAAAACGCAGCGCCGGGCGGCTGCAGGAAAGGGTGCTGATCGACAGCGCCACCTGGTTCCGCGGCACGCGCGTCCCAACGCACCTGACGCGCGTGCAGGATGCCCTATGGTCGAACCGGCGATTGCTCCTGCGTTACCGGCGTGACGTCGATCGAGTCGTGGAGCGGACGGTAGAGCCTTACGGCCTGGTGTGCAAGGCTGGGACGTGGTACATGGTGGCCGGGGTTCGCGGCGACACCCGCACGTATCGGGTGTCTCGAATCGAGGGCGCGGAGCTGACCGACGAGACGTTTGCGCGACCGTCAGGCTTCGATCTGCGCGCGGTCTGGGCGACCCAGGTCGGTCGATTCGTCAGCGGCGCGCCGGCTCGGGTTGCGGTGAAGGTGCGCGTGGCGGCCGACGTTTCGGGGCAGTTCAGTCGCATCCTCGGCGAGCAGATCGTCGAGCGGTCGGGCGACGGAGTCGTGGTGCTGGACTTTCCGGCGTGCGAGGTTGCCGTCAGCCCGCTGGCCGCGTTTGGCGACCGGGTCGAGGTGCTGTCGCCCCAGGAGCTGCGCGACCGGCTCGGCGCGCTGGGCCGGCACCTGGCCGGGATGTATGGCGAGACAAGGAGCAAGGAGGCACAAGGCTGAGATGAGAAAGCTCGTCGTTCTGACGTTCATGACGCTCGACGGAGTGATGCAGGCGCCCGGAGGGCCTGAGGAAGACCCGTCGGGAGGTTTCAAGTTCGGCGGTTGGTCGTTCGGTTACTTCGATGACGAGGTCGGCAAGGCGATGGGCGAACAGATGGGGCATCCCTTCGACCTGCTCCTCGGCCGGCGAACGTACGACATCTTTGCGTCGTTCTGGCCGGCGCAGACCGACGAGGCAGGGACCGCCATCAATCGCGCCACCAAATACGTGGTGTCGCACCGTCCCGTCGATGTCGACTGGAAGACGACTGTCCGGATCGACGGTGACGTTGTCGCGAAGATTCGTCAGCTCAAGTCCGAGGATGGTCCCGAGCTGCAGGTGCACGGAAGCGGCGACCTGATCCAGACGCTGCTGACGAACGACCTCGTGGACGAGCTGTGGCTGAAGACTTTCCCGGTCGTGCTGGGCGACGGCAAGCGACTGTTCGCCGGAGGGGCGATACCGACGGGTTGGAAGTTGTTGATGAGTGAGGTGTCGCCGAGCGGGGTCATCGTCGCGTCGTACGCGAGAGCGGGCGAGGTGAAGATGGGATCGTTCGCCTCGCCCGCCGAGTGACCTAGCCGGTCGTCAAGATGTCCGTCATCCTCGACGCGGCCTTATCGAGCCCTGCCTTGACGTCTTCTCGACCGGCCGCGATGTTGCCCAGCTCGGTGGTGAGCGCGTCGCGCTGCTCGTTGCTCGTCGGCGTGGAGGGAAGAACGATCAGCTGGCCCTTGCTGAGCATGCCCGCGCCGACTCCTTGCGATGGGTTGCCCGAGTAGAAGCCGCCCTGCAGCGTGGTGTACGCCGACTGGCGCACGGGCATGTAGGAGGTCTTCTGCGCCCATTCGGTCGTGCTGGCCTGGCTGGTCAGGTACTTGATGTAGAGCATCGCTCCGTGCTGGACGTCCTTCGAGGACTTGTTGAAGACGCACATGTTGGCTCCGAACATCTCGTCCTTGACGCCGTTGCTTCCTGCCGGAAACGGCGCTTCGGCGAACTTGAACTTGGTGCCGATCGGCTTGACGATGAACTGGTAGCTCACCTGCGTCGACATATACATCGCGGTCTTCTGGTTCTGGAAATCGACCTGGTCGGCGAAAGCCCCGGCCGGGATCGGCTTGGCCGCGCCCGACTTGATGGCTTGTGACCACATCGTCAATGCCTGAACGCCGGCGGCGCTGTTGATGGTGACCTTGGTCGGATTTGTCGAGCTGTCGTAAAAGGCGCCGCCATTCTCGTAAAGCATGCTGAGGAAGGTGTCGAGCGAAGGTCCCTCTATGCCGGTCACGCCCTTGCTCGGGTCGGCAAGCTTCGCGGCGTCGCTGAAGAAATCGGTCCAGGTTGCGGGCGGGCTCGTGATGCCCTTGGCCGCAAACATGTCCTGGTTGTAGTAGACGACGGTCGTCGACTTGTTGAAGGGGAACTGGAAGTACGTGCCTTTGATCTTGGCCGCGCCGAGCATGACGGGGAAGATGTCCTTCAGGTCGGCGCTCGAGAAACCGTCGCTGGCGTTGATGTAGGGGGTCAGGTCGGCCAGGGCCTTGGAGCTGTTGTACTTGGCCGCGTCGGTCTCGATGCACTGCGCCAGGTCCGGCGCCTGGTTCGCCGCGATGCCTGTCAGCACCGCCTTGTTGAGGTCGGAGTAGGCCCCCTTGGCGGTCAGGGTGACGTGGACTTTGGTCTGGCTCGAGTTGAACTGGTCGGTGAGGGTGTTGAGCTCGGTCTGCAACGTCCCGCTGAGGGCGTGCCAGAAGTTGACCTGGACCGACTTGTTGAGCGCACCGAGCTGGGTGGTCGTGTTGCCCCCGCCCCCGCACGCCGCGATGAGCATCGCCCCTAGTAGGCAGACGGTCCTCTTGAGTTTCACTGGCAAACCCTCCCTTCGAACTAGCCGCGGATGCCGCTCGCCGCGATGCCCCCGACGATCTGGCGCTGGGCGAGCAGGAACATGATGAGGATTGGAAGCGTGACCATCAAGCTTCCCGCTGCGTGGAGCACCGGGTTGGTGGCGTCCGCGTAGCTGAAAGCCTGGAGACCCACCTGCACCGGCCGGTAGCTGTCGCTGTTGGTGACGATCAACGGCCACAGGAAGGCGTTCCAGGCCGCGACGAAGTGGAAGAGCGCGATGGTGATGATCGGCGGCATCGCCAGGGGCGCGGCTATCGACCACAGGAATCGCCAGTGGCCGGCGCCGTCGAGCTGGGCCGATTCCCAGAGGTCTTTGGGCAGGCCCAGGAAGAACTGGCGCATGAGGAAGATGCCGAAGACGCTTGCTCCGAAGGGCACGATCTGCGCCTGGTAGCTGTCGATCCAGTGGAGGTCGGCCAGGATGATGAAGTTCGGGACCAGGGTCACCTCGGTCGGCACCATGTAGACGGCGAGGACGAGGCCGAAGATCAAGGTCTTGCCGGGGAATGGAACGGACGCGAATGCGTAGCCGCCGAGGATGGACGTGACGAGGACCAGGGCCGTGGTTCCGGTGGCGACGATCACGGTGTTGAGGAAGTAGCGCGCCCAGGGGATGTTGAGGAACTGGCCGGTGGAGGGGTCGGCCTGCAGGCCGACGGCGGTGAGGTAGTTCTCCCAATGGAGGAGCGGATAGAGAATCGGAGGAAAGACGAAGACCGACTGCAGCGTCCCGAGCGAGATGACGAGCATCCAGTAAAAGGGGAAGGCGAAAAGCGCGGCGATAGGGACGAGGACTACGTACCTGGGGAGCAGGGCGAGGACGCGCCTGGCCAGGTTTGCGCTCACCGGTAGAAAACCCTCCTCGAGAAGAAGCCGACCTGGACTCCGGTGACGGCGAGGACGATCAGGAAAAGCACTACCGAGATCGCCGCGGCGTAACCGGCGTGGAAGAACGAGAAAGCCTGCACGTAGAGGTAGTAGCCGATCGTCTCCGCAGCCTTGTCCGGACCACCACCGCCCGCCGTCGCGCCGCCGACGCCACCGGTGAAGATCAGGATCGGCTGGACCACCTTGAACGAGGTCACGATGTTGATGAGGAGGACGAAATATGTCACCGGGCTGAGGAGCGGCCAGGTGATGCGCCAGAAACGGGTCCAGGCTCGTGCTCCATCGACGCGCGCGGCCTCATCGAGCTCAGGCGGCAGGTTGGTGAGGCCGGCCAGGAAGATGACGGTGTTGTAGCCGGTGTGCTGCCAGACGCTGTAGAGAATGATCGCGGGCATGATCGCTTGTGGTGAGTCGAGCCAATTGACCTTGGGTATGTGAAATGCGCTGAGCGCGGCGTTGAGGACGCCGACGTCGGGGTGGTAGATGAAGCTGAAGATCAGCGCGGTGGAGACGATCGGCATGACGTATGGGGTGAAGACGACCGTCCGTAGGAAATCTCTCAGCGGCATCGGCTTGTTCAGCAGGACGGCGAGAAAGAGGCCCAGCCCCATGCTGGTGGGGACAGTGCCGGCGACGAAGTAGACCGTCTGCCAGACGGCTTTCCTAAAGACGTCGTCCCTCAAGAGCAGGCGTTCGAAGTTGGCCGTGCCGATGTAGTCGCTGGTGCCGCTGATGAGGTCCCATCGCTGAAACGAGAGCCAGAAGATCCAGAGGGCGGGGATGATCACGAAGACGATCAGCAGGGTCATGGCCGGCGAGACCATGAGGTAGCCCGTCACGGTGTCGCGGCGCTGGGTCGCCACGGCGCCTTATGATCGTCGGTCGCTCATGAGCGCCGCAAATACGCTGCTCACCTTCCTCAACACGGGCAATCCGACCGGGCTCAAGTTCGTGGTCTCTTATGGGGACTCGCGGTGCTTGTTTGACTTCGGAACGGAGCACGCCCCCGGGCACGCGCCGTTCTCGCTCGGGCTGCGTCCGCGGCCCGGCCGGGAGCTTGCCGACCTCGTGGCCGTGGGGGCTGCGCCGCCCCTTGAGGGTGTGTACGCGGGCTCGCGCTGGGACTCGCAAACACACATCTTTTTGTCGCACATGCATCTCGACCACACTGGCCTCATTCCCTACCTGGGAGCTTCCGTTCCCCTCTACTTTCCCTTCGCCATGGAGCCGGTGCGCGCGGCGGCGGATTCGTCGGGCTACCTGGCGTGGCGGCGGCCGGTGGGAACTGCGGTCGCCGATGGCTCGTCCGTCACGGTGGGGCCGATCCATGTTCGTTTCGTCGCCGTCGACCACGACGTGCCGGGCGCGACCGGGTTCATCATCACGACTCCGGACGCAGTCATAGCCTTCACCGGCGACAACCGCTGGCATGGGCTGCATCCGGAGGTGACTGGCTTGTTCGCGTCGGCCGCTCGGGGCGCTGACGTGCTGATCCAGGAGGCGGTTTCGCTGGGCTGGTCAATCGTTCCGGATGCGTCTCCGGATCTCAGCGAGGCCGAAGCCATTGCCGAGCTGGGGCGAATCGTTTCGGAGACGCCGGGCTTGGTGATCGTCAATTGCTACGGGATGAATCGAGAGCGGGTCTCGGGCTTGGCGGCCGCGTGCTCTGTCGCCGGCCGCAAGTTGCTGATGGAGCCACAGATGGGCGCGATGGCGGGGTGGCCGGATTTCATTGGATCGGATCGCGAACCGGTGCGGGAAAACCCTTCGGGATACTGTCTTCAGCTCGGGTTCGAATCGCTGCCACTCTTGATCGACCTTCGGCCGCCGGCGGGCTCGGTGTGGGTGCAGTGCGGGGGGACGCCGATGGGAGCGTTCGACCCGGCGCTCGCGGTGCTGGAGGCGTGGATTGCGCGGTTCGGCCTTGGCCTGCTGACGGTCAACTGCTCCGGCCATTCGCGTCCGTCGGACATCGAGCGGATGGTGCGCACGGTTCATCCGCGGCGGGTTCTGCCGGTGCACAGCCGAGCGCCCGAGGCGTTGGTTGTGCCGGACGTGCCGAGCTTCATTCCGCGCGCGGGTGTCGCTTACTCGGTTTCGAGCATCCTCAGCGGGTCCAGCAACTCGTAGGCGGTGAGGTCGAAGGTCACGGGGGTCAGCGAGACGAAGCCCTGATCAAGGGCTAGAGCGTCGGTGTCGGCGTCGACGTCAGTCATCGCGTAGGTGCCTTGTGCCCAGAACTCGGAGTCGCCGCGGGGTTGGAAAATTTCCTTGTAGCCCGAGTCGCCCTGGCGCGTGACTTTGATTCCTTTCACGTCGGCAAGCGGAAGGTTCGGAACGTTGACGTTGAGCACGACCTTCGGCGGCAGCGCGATTCTGTCTTGCAAGAGCAATTTGGCAAACCGTTTCGCATAAGCGGCAGCGGTCTCCCACAGCGGATTTTCGAATGCACCTATCGAAATCGACATCGCGGGGATGCCCATCATCCTGGCCTCGGTCGCGGCCGAGACAGTACCGGAGTAGATGATGTTCGTGGCGGTGTTGGGGCCGAGGTTGATGCCCGAAACCACGAGGTCGGGAGTGCGGGCGAGAAGAACACGGACCGCAAGCTGTACGCAGTCCGCGGGTGTGCCGCTGACGGCATAACCGAGTTCGACTCGCTTCGTCCGCAACGGCGCATCGCGTGTGATGGCGTGCCCAACCGCCGAACGTTGGACCTCTGGAGCGACCATCGTCACGTCACCGAGTTGGCGCATCGCCTCGAACAACGCGTGGATGCCAGGCGACGCGACACCGTCGTCGTTAGTTACGAGGATGCTCGGACGAGGTGTGTCAGTCAAGAGCTAACGGGTTCCAATTCTGGTGGGCCGGGAGGGATTTGAACCCCCACAGCTTTCGCGGGTGGTTTACAGCCACTTGAGCTCGCCAATGCCCAGCCGACCCACATAGACCCAGTCAGGCAGCGAGGCCCTAGTTTAGGCCAACCTCATAATTCCACCCGTGACCCGAGGGGCGCAGGGGTACGCGAGATACGTCCTCGCCGTCATGGTGGGAATCAACTTCCTCAACTACCTCGACCGCTGGGTCGCCAGCGCCGCGGCGACCCCGATCGAGAAGGAGTTCCACCTCTCCGACGCCCAGTTCGGCCTCCTCGGCACGGCATTCCTTCTCGTCTATGCGGTCGCCGCCCTGCCGTTCGGCTACTGGGCCGATCGCGGCGTTCGCAAGACCGTCATCGGCGTCGGGGTCACGATCTGGAGCCTCGCGACCCTCTTCACCGGTTTCGCGCGCGCCTATCCCCAGCTCTTCGCGAGCCGGGCGATCGTCGGCATCGGCGAGGCGAGCTATTACCCCGCCGGAACATCGCTTCTGGGCGACTTCTTTCCCAAAGAGCTGCGCGGCCGCGTGATGTCGGTTTGGAACGGTGGCAGCACGATCGGCATCGCGGTCGGCTTCGCCGGAGGCGGATTGATCGCCGAGCATTTCGGCTGGCGCACCGCCTTTTATTTCGCCGCGGTGCCTGGACTCCTTTTCGCATTCCTCGCCTTTGCGTTTCGGGAACCGCTGAGAGGAAGCGCGGAGCAAAAGGGCCCGGCGCTGCAAAAGACCAGCGAAGCGAGCCTGGACAATTTCGTAAAACTGCTTCGCATCCCGACCCTGCGAGCGACGATCATCGCCCAGACGCTCCTCTTCTTCGTGCTCGCGTCCAACGCATTCTGGCTGCCGACGGTGCTCCATCGAAAGTTCGGCCTGACGGTCAGCGCATCGGCGATCCTCGCCGGCGGCGTGATCGTCGGCGGCGGCCTGATCGGCACGCTTGCCGGAGGGTGGCTGGCTGACAGAAGAGCCAAACATTCGCCGGCCGCGCATCTCGAGGTCGGCATCGCCGGATTCCTCGCGGGCGCCGTGCTGATCACCCTTGCGCTGCTCAGCCCCATGAGCATCGGGCCTATTCCCGTTTTCATCCCGGTCTTCCTGTTGACCGTGATCTGCCTCTACCTCTACGCCGGCCCTTTCACCGCGATCGCGCAGAACGTGGTCAGCCCCGCGCTGAGAGCCAGCGCGGTCACGGTCACTCTGCTCATCGCGCACGTCGCCGGCGACTCGCATTCGACCTACGACATCGGCCTTCTTTCCGACCACCTGAACCACAACCTTCAGGCCGCGCTGCTGATCACCTCACCCGCGATGCTCGTCCTCGCGGCACTGGCCGCCGCTACCGGCCTGAAAACTGCCCAACACGACACGCAGCAAATGGAAAACGGTTGGGCGACTCAGACTCAGACACAGACAGACAAAACCGACGAGCCGGTTGTTAGTAGATAAAACCTACCAACCGAGAGCCGAGCTGCCCCGGCTTGATGGTGCGCTGGTCGATCACGTCAAACGCGACCCAGTTCATCTCGGTCACCACCCACGACCCGTCCGGATTCACCGCCTCCACATAAGCCACGTGCCCGGCCCAGCTCTCCCACGTGACCATGATCGATCCCACCTTCGGAGTCGCTCCGACCTGGTAGCCCTGGTAGGAAGCATTCTGGTACCAGTACCCGGCGTCGCCGTTCCACGTCACGTTGCGCTTGGTCGCCACGTAGTACGTGCACCAGCCGACCGGGAACTTGTTGTTCACATAGGGGCCGAGGCAGCAGTTCAGCACCACCACCGGGTAGCTCGACCGAATCGCGGTGTTGATGATCTGGAACACGGCCGGCGGCGGCGGGAAGGCCCCACCGACACCGCCTGGAACAACCAGCACCATGCCCGGTGTCAATGTCGAAGAGCGCAACCGGTTGAAGTCGACTATGGCCTGCGGGTCGACCGAGTACTTCGCCGCCAGTGTGTCCACCGTGTCGGTGGCCTTGGTCGTGACAACGACTCCGTGGACGGGCGGGATGACGATCTCGTCACCGGTCGCCACGCTGTCCGACGAGTAGAGGTTGCTGTTCGACCAGCGAATCTCGGAGACCGTCACGTGGTACTTCGCGGCGATCGACGACAGTGTCTCCCCGGCCGCGACGTGGTACACGACCGGTGAGTGCGCGATCGGCGCCGAGGTAGGAATCGAAACCGGCTTGATGATCGTGCTGTAACGGCCCAGCGAGACGTCGCCGTACTCTCCGCCCTCCGCCACGACCACCGCTTCGGCGTTGACCGGACCCAGCCGCGCTGTCAACGCCGTCGGAAAGTGCCTGTCCATCGCCGCATAGCTCGACATCGCAATCGCTATTCCGAGCACAACGGCGTGGGTCAGGTAACGATTAACTCGCAATGCCTACCCCTAAAGTTCGTGAGTTCGCCCCCGGACGGACCCCAGACGACTCAGGCACCCTAACAGACCTTCGTCGGGGCAGTCAACCCTGGACGGCTACTTCTGGGAAGCGGTACGGACCCAGCACGTCGCCAAAGCGGCCGACGGCGAACACCAGTTCGCGCACCGACCCGGCGCCTGACCTGCCCGAGGAGCCGTCCCATCAACAACACTCAACGGGCCGCGACCCAGGGTCTTGCCGGCTTCCTAGGGGCCTCCCCGCACGTAGATGGTCTGGCCCGAGATGAAGCTCGATTCGTCGCTGCACAAGAACGCGATCACGCTCGCGATGTCCTCCGGTTGACCGATGCGCTGCAGCGGGATCTGCGACGCCGCGCCGATCTTGAACGCCTCGAAATCGATCCCCATCCTCTCCGCAGTCGCGCGCGTCATTCGCGTCTCGATGAACCCCGGCGCCACTGCGTTGACGTTGATGTTGAACGGGCCTAGCTCGATCGCCAGCGTCCGCGCCATGCCCTGCAGCCCGGCCTTGGCGGTCGAGTAATTCGTCTGCCCGCGATTTCCCAGCGCGGACGTTGACGACAGAAACACCATCTTTCCGTACCTGGCGGCCACCATCTTCTTCTGCGCTTCGCGGGCGCACAGAAACGTGCCCTTCAGGTGCGTGTCGATGACGAGGTCCCAGTCCTCGTCCGTCATCTTGAACAGAAGGTTGTCGCGGATGATCCCCGCGCAGCACACGAGGATGTCAATCCGACCGAACTGGTCAAAAGCGCGCGTGAATAGAGAAGCCACCGCTTCTCGCGAAGTCACGTCGCAAGCAACGGCCACACCTCCGAACGCCGACGCGACCTCGGAAGCCGGCCCCTCGTCCATGTCCGAAACAACCACCGACGCCCCATCCGCGGCCAGACGCTCTGCCGTCGCCGCGCCGATCCCTCTTCCACCGCCGGTCACCACCGCCACCCGACCGTCAAACCGAGCAGTCATCTCGTCTCCGTAGCAAATGCGACTCCGCCATCCTTGCGCGGGTCGGATGCCCCGGACAGGGAACCATCTTCAGCAGCAACGATCACCTGCGGCCGCGCGAAGTAGGAGTCGTAGTTCAACGTCCGCCGGTTGACCTTGTAACCCAGGCGCGAAAGTCCATCGCACACGACCTGCGGGATGCGCGCCTCCGCCTGCACCACGTCGCCCTGGAAATCAACGCGCGGCGCCGACACCGCCTCGACGGGCGACATCCGGTGATCGATCAGATTGACCAGCACCTGCAGCACCGCGCCCACGATCTTGGTTCCACCCGGCGCTCCGACGCAAATGCGCAGGCGCGAGTCATCGAAAACCATCGTCGGCACCATGCGAGTCACGCGTGTCTTGCCCGCCTCGATCGAGCCCGGCCGTCCGGGCCGCGGGTCGAAGCAGTTCATGTAATCGTTGTAGCCGAAGCCGAGCCCAGGGGTCACGACCCCAGAAGCCGACCCGAGCGTGTGCGTCAGCGACACCGCGTTGCCCTCGTCGTCCACCACGCAGACGTGGGTGGTGTCCGCGCGATCGGCAACCAGCTCACGGTCCATCGCCTCGACGAGCAAGCGCGCAGACTCCGTTGACGGCCAGCCAAAAGCGCGAAGGTCGAACCGCTCCAGAAAGCTCAGCATCTGCAGCAGCACGAAACCGCCCGCGGGCGGCCCGGCACACGCCACCGAAAGCCCGCGATACGTGCCTCGCAGCGGCTCGGTCACGTCGACTCGATACGCGGCCAGGTCGGACAGCTTGATGAAGCCGCCATTGGAAGCAAAGTCGGCGGCGATCTCCTGAGCGATGGAGCCGCGATAGAACTCCTCCGGTCCGCCTGCAGCGAGACGCGAAAGCGTCCGCGCAAGGTCGGCCTGCACCATCAGCTCACCTATCGAATACAGCCTGCCGTCGTGCGTGTAAATCGCCCGCGCTGCAGGCGTCGTCTGGATGCGTGCAACGTTCGGCACCACGTC
>DASYZS010000126.1:0-12663 GCA_035945895.1 Candidatus Dormiibacterota bacterium
GCGAGGAGCTGATGGCGGTCGCCTGCCCGCGATGCGGCACCCAGAATCCGGATGGCAACGCGTTCTGCCAGGCTTGCGGCACGCCTCTGGCAGCGCCGGTTGCCGCGACCGCCGGCGCGTTCGCCGGGCCACCCCCAGGGATGGCTCCGCCGCCTCCCGGACCGCCGGCCTACCAGAGTCCTTACTACACGCCGACCGGCCCGCCGGTGCCGGTGCACCGCACCCCGTGGGCGCTGATCATCGCCGCCGTCCTGGTGGTCACGATCCTCGTGGCGGGTGCCGGCACCGCCCTGGCGCTGCTCGCCAATCGTTCCCCCCAGACGTCGTCGACGACCGTGGGAGATATAGCCAGCCCGACGCCTGGCCTCACGCCGAGCCCGGTCGCTACTGCAACGACCGCGCAGACAGGCTTGCAGTCCAACGACGGCTTCTCGCTGAACGTCCCGAGCGGTTGGTCGATCGACAGCAAGGACAACGAGACGATGGTGCTGAGCGACCCGAACGGCCAGGGGTCGGTGACCGTGTCGAGCGGCCTGTCGGTTCCGTCCGCGACGGCCCAGCAGAACAAAGACATCGTCGACAACGCGCTCAAGACCAAGTACCCGGATACGCGGGAATGCCCGAACACCCACACGACCAGCACGACGTTGAACGGCGCGTCGGGACTGTCGTGGACGCTGTGTTTGACGTTGACAAGCGGTTCCAACTCGCTTCCCGCGGCGGCGTCCCTGTTCGCCGGCGCCAACAGCAGCGGCAGCGTCTACTACCTGGTCATGGTGCTTACGGTCGACAGCAATCTCCAGTCCTACGTGAGCACTGCCCATCCGCTCATCCAGAGCGTCCACTGGAAGCTGTCGTAGAAGGGGTTGTGTAGGGGGCGCTAGGGTCGCCCCCTACGCTTTGGGGGAAAGGCCCGAGGTGGCTTCGGGTTGCCTTCAACGATGACCGTCACGCCTCAAAGGGTGCTGAGACAAACCTTGGAAATCGCTCTGAGTCTCGATCGGATCGACGCCTTTCGAAGCGCTAGTGGCGCCGCGGGCGCGGGCATGTTTAGATGCTCGCCAGGAGGTATTGGGGATGAAGGTGCGCTTGTTTGGGGTCCTCGTCGCGGCGGCGCTGATGGTGCTCGCCGCTCCGCCCGCGTCCGCTTCGTTCAGCGGTGAGTACCTGGCCCTCGGCGACTCGGTAGCGTTTGGCTTCAACCCGAATCTCGTGCCCAGCCAGGCAAGCAACCCCGGCGTGTTCGTCGGCTACCCCGACATCGTTGCCCAGAGGCTTGGTTTGCAGCTGACTAACGCCTCGTGTCCTGGCGAAACGAGCGGCGGTTTCATTTCCACCACCAACGGCCAGGACTACAGGTGCCTCGCCTATCGATTCTTCTTTCCGCTCCACGTGCAGTATCCCGGCGCGCAGCTCGCGTTTGCGCTGCAGTTCCTGTCCACGCACTCCGACGTCCAACTGGTGACGATGGACATCGGCGCCAACGACGTGTTCAAGCTGGAAACGGACATCTGCAACATGGACGCGACGTGTATCCAGAACGGTCTACCCGCCGTGTTGACCGGAATCGACCTCAACCTGCGCTTCATCTACGCGGAGCTGCGCAACGTGGCTCACTACCAGGGCCTGGTCGTGACCCTGAATTACTATTCGCTCCTGTACGACGAGGCTTCTGAGACCGCTACTCAGGCGCTGAATTTTCCGATCGGCGACGCCACGACTGCTAACGGCGGAATCATCGCCAGCGGATTTGACGCCTTCGAAGCCCGCGCGGAGGCCCACGCCAACAGCAGCTGTGCCGCCGGCCTTCTGATCATCAACCTGACGACTGGCGTGTGCGACGTGCACCCGTCTCCGCTGGGCCGGGACGCGCTTGCGGGAGCTATCGTTCGCGCGGTCGAGCAGGTGACGCCGAGCGCCTAGCTCATCGAGGCCAGCGGCAGCTCCACCTCGAAGGTGGCACCGCCGCCGCTGGTCTCTTTCACCGTCACCTTGCCTCGATGGGCGGCGACGACCGCGCTGACGATCGAAAGGCCGAGTCCCGCGCCGCCCGAGTCGCGGCTGCGACTGGCGTCGGCGCGGTAGAAGGGCTCGAAGATCCGGTCCATCTGGTCTGGAGGCAGCCCGGGGCCGTGGTCCGCAACCGACATTCGCGCGACGCTGTCCTCCGTGGTTACGGCGACCTCGATCGGGGTCGACGGCGGCGTGTGCACGAGGGCGTTGCGCATGAGGTTGCCGACCACCTGGCGCAGCCGCGTGTCGTCTCCCGAGACGACGATCGGCTGATCGGCCGCCAGAGTGATGTCACGCTGGGGCGCCACCGCCCGCGCGTCGTCGACCGCATCGCGCGCGATGGCCTGCAGGTTCACGGGTCTGGTCTCGAGGGGCCGGCCCTGGTCGAGACGGGCGATGAGGAGCATATCGTCGACCAGCGTGGACATGCGCACGGACTCCTCCTCGATGCGTCTTCGCGCAAGGTCGGAATCGGTCGGTGATTGGGATGCGCCGCGGCGCAGCATCTCGGAGTAGCCGCGAATCGACGTCAGGGGCGTGCGCAGCTCATGCGACGCGTCGGCGATGAAGCGGCGCAGGCGCTGCTCCGAAGCCTTGCTCTGAGCGAAACCGGCCTCGATCTGGGTCAGCATCGCGTTGAGCGCCAGGCCGAGCCGCCCGATCTCAGTCTGTGAGGTGGCCGGTTCGACACGCTTGCTGAGGTCGCCGGCCGCGATCTGTCCGGCGGTCGCGCCCATCCGGCGCAGCGGCTGCAGTCCGACCTGGATGATGACGAAGGCCAGGAGCGCGGTCGCCAACACTCCGACCGCACCGATCAGCACCTCCAGGAAGAGCAGCTGGCTCAGCGTCGACTGCACAGAGGTCAACGGGATGGCGAGCACGACGATGTCTCCGTTGAACAAGTCCTCCGGCCAGTCGGTCACCCGAAAGCGCGGTACCCCGTTTGTCCCTGGAACCGTATAAGGATCGGTCGGAACGTCGCTTCCCTTGACCGGCAGATGGCTGGGCAGCACCGGACGGGCCGACGAAGGTGCCGCAGCGAATGGCGCCGAAACTTTGGCGCTGAGGACAGAGCCGCTCGGCCCGATCAGCTCCACCACGGTGCCCGTCGGAAAGTTCGACGGTGGCGGCCCGCCGCGCTGAGACCCGCCAAGCGCGAAGGTCGCCTCGGTCCTCCCCGCCAGCAGCTGCTGGTCGACGGAGCCGATGAGCGACTTCTGAAGCAGGCCGTAGACCACCACGTCGGAAGCGAGAAGGATCAGGAAGACCAGCGCGATGACTCCGACGAGAAGCCGCCCTCGCAGCGACATGGTCACTTCCTCGGCGTTCGGAGGACGTACCCCACACCGCGGACGGTCTGGATCAGCGGTGGATCGTAGCGGTCGACCTTGCGCCGCAGATAGCTGATGTAGGTCTCGAGCACGCTGGCGTCTCCGCCGAAGTCGTAGTGCCAGACGTGGTCCAGGATCTGGCTGCGCGTGAGCACTCGGCCGGCGTTGATCAGGAGATAGCGCAGCAGTCGGTACTCGGTGTTGGTCAGGTCGACCACGTGGCCGTGCCGGCGCACCTCGTGGGCCTCGTCGTCGAGCTCCAGATCGGCGAGCGACAGCTTGCCGGTCTCTGAGTCATTGCCGTGGCGGCGGAGTACCACACGCACGCGGGCCATCAGCTCCTCGATGCTGAAGGGCTTGGTGACGTAGTCGTCGCCCCCGATGGTCAGACCGTGGACTTTGTCCTCGGTCGCATCCTTGGCTGTGAGAAAGATGATGGGGATCTTGTTGCCGGCGCTGTTCAAGCGCTTTAGGACCTCGAGCCCGTCGATGTCCGGAAGCATCACGTCGAGAATGACGAGGGACGGCGAGAACTGGGTGACGGCGGTGATGGCGCCGCGACCGGTGGCAGCGGTCTTGACCGTGAAGCCTTCGTAACGCAGGGCCATCGCCACCAGCTCGGTGATGTTCGGCTCGTCGTCGACGACCAGCACGCGGGCGCCGTCCTTGCCGTCCCTGTTCACGAGCCCACTTTGATCGAGTTTCCTGGGAAATTGCTCAGAAAACGGTTGGCGGCAGCTTCGAATTGGCTTGTGTTGGCCAGCGCGCGCAGGGCGCACTGAATCAAAATTCAGTTCGGTTGCCTGCCCCCGTAGCTCAGTGGATAGAGCAGGACGGTCCTAACGTCAAGGTCGGGGGTTCGATTCCCTCCGGGGGCGCTTCTGGTCCTGAGCGTCATTGATGAACTGGCGGATCTGCGACCCGTGCTCGACGGTGTGCCCGACCAGGGCGCTGACGACCCAGGCGTAAGGCTGGCCGTGGTACCGGTGCGCCGGGGGCATCGGTGTCGCCGCCTTTTCATCAGTCATGCCGGCCAGGGTGTCGCGCACCCGCTCGCGGCAATAGTCGACGTAGTCGTTGATCTCGGCCTGCGACCAGGTTGCGGACATCCGCGTGAGTTGCCAATGCGGGTGGCCGGCGAATGGAGGGGGCGGGGCCCATGGTCCGAACTCGCCGGTCAGGTCGTAGTCGATGCACTCCAGTGCGTGCCAGGCGACCGCCCACGGAGTCGCATGACGTTGAACCATGGCCAGGCGGACGGCGGGGTCGGTGACCTGTTCGCCCCGCTGGCTGACCAGTTCGATGTTCGGGTCCCAGGCGGGAACTCGCCACATGGGCGACTCCCAGAGCGCGTCCGGGCAGTCCCGCACCGCGGCGGCCAACAGATCCAGCGCGGCGTCGAAGCTGCGACCCAGGCTCTCCAGCCAGATCGTTGCCATCCGACATGACCCTACAGGCTCGTGGCTAATGTGGAAGGCTTCGCGGTGATGAACGATTTCTTGCTTTCGGCCGACGAGCTGCGGGCCCGAGGTTCGGGCAAGTGGCGGAAGTATCCGCCGGATGTGCTGCCCGCATTCGTCGCCGACATGGACATCCAGGTGGCTCCGGCGGTGCAGGCCGCGTTGGCGCGGTTCATCGACCGCCAGGACTACGGGTACGGGCTCGAGACCGACCTCGCCGGTCTATTCGCGGCCTTCACCAGGTGGACGTCGAAGCGATACCGATGGAGTCCCGATCCCGTGCTGACCGTTGCCACCGCCGACGTCATCCAGGGCATCGTCGCGTCACTGGTGGCCTACTCGAGCCCGGGCGAGGGCGTGATCGTGCAGACGCCGAGCTATCCACCGTTTCTGCGGGTCATCGCCGGCACCGGCCGAAAACGCGTGGACAACCCGCTCATCCTTCGTGACCGTTACGAGCTCGACCTCGACGAGCTGCGCCATCTGGCCCCGCTCGCGCGGGTGCTGCTCCTGTGCAACCCGCACAATCCGACGGGCCGCGTCCTCGAGCGGAGCGACCTGGTCGAGATCGCCGGCATCGCTGCCGACAACGACCTGACGATCGTCGCCGACGAGATCCACGCGGACGTCACATTCGACGATGCCGTGCACATCCCCATGGAGACGATCGCGCCCGAGCGCACCGTCACGGTCACGTCGGCGACGAAGAGCTTCAACATCCCCGGCGCGCGGACCGCGGTCCTACACTTCGGCAGCTCGGCGTTGAAAGATCGTTTCGACGCGGCGATCCCAGACTTTCTGCTCGGCCGACCGAGCCGGTTCGGCGTCGACGCGACGATCGCCGCCTGGACTGACTCGGACGATTGGCTCGATGAGGTGATGCGCTACCTCGCCCACAATCGCGACATCGTCACCAACTGGGTCACCAGCAGGCGGGGCATCGGATATCGCGCGCCGCAGGCAACTTTCCTCGCATGGTTCGACTGCCGCGAGCTCGGTCTACCGGGCTCCCCGTTCGAGTTTTTCCTCGAGTCGGCAAAAGTTGGACTCGGCGATGGTCGCGACTTCGGTCCGCCGGGTGAGGGTCACGTGCGCCTGAACTTCGGAACTTCGGAAGAGATCCTCACCGAGGTCCTGGCGCGTATATCGCACGCGCTCGACGAGATCTAGCCCGGGAAGGTCGTCCCCAAAACCGGCAGATAGGGCATCGGATCGATCGCCTGGTCGTTGAGCCGAAGCTCGAAGTGCACGTGGGGACCAGTGGAGAGGCCTGACGATCCCTCGAACCCGATGACCTGCCCGCGCACGACGCGGTCGCCGACGTTCGCGTTCGTCTGGAGCAGGTGCCCGTACAACGTTGCGACGCCGCCGCCGTGCGCGATCACCACGTAGTTGCCATAGCCGAACGCGCTGTGACCGACGGCGACCACGAGGCCGTCGGCCGCAGCCATCACGGGCGCGCCCAGGGGAGCCGAAATGTCCACCCCTGTGTGGAAGTGCTTGTACTGCCCAAGCGGCGGTTCCAGCAACACGGACGTCGGTCCGAACGGCTGGGTGATGGTGAACGACGCCAGCGGCCAGGCGAGAGCAAGTCCCGCGATCGGCCGGCCCACGGGCAGCTTCTGGTTGACCATGGCCAGCCCGACGCCGACCGCGGCCTGGCTCCATGCGGTCTGGTACGAGCGCTGCACGAGGTCCTGCTCCTGCGCCTCGAGCAGCTGGGCAAGGCTGTCCGTGACGCTCGGAGGCTGGCTGGTCAGCTGGTCCTTGGCGGCCTGAATCTGCGACAGCAGGTCTGACAGCTGGCTGCTTACGTCGGACTGCTGGCTCATGACGTCGTCGAGCGAGCTGAGGTTGGCGTTCAGAAGATCGAGCGTCGCATTCTCGCGGTCGAGGTCGTCCTGGCGCGCCTGCCGATCGGCCTGAAGCTTCGCCAGGTCAGCCTCGAGCCTGGTCTGCAGTGCATGCGCTCGCTGGCCCGCGACGATTGCGTCGGCCGTGGCGAGCAGCGCCTCGTGGAGGTTGCTCGACCGGGCGATTAGGAGCCAGAACGAGTTGGGTTGGCGGTAGATCGCGCGCGTCATTACCGCGAGCTGTTGTTTCTCGACCTCGATGCGAGCTTGAGTGTCCGCGATTTGCTGGTCGAGCTGAGCGATCTGGTCCTCGAGGTTCGAGATGACGTCTTCTTCCGCCGAGACCTGGTCGGTGAGCGCCTGCTCCGCGCCGGCGAACTGGTCGAGCGTTGCGGCGACGCGCTGTGTGGTGGCGAGCACCGTTGCGATGTCCCCACCAAGACGCGCCTCGAGCTGCGCATACGCCGCCTGGTTGGGGTCGACCGGAGGTGCCGAGCAACCGGTTCGCGCGCCTGACGCCGCGCTTGCGCTCGGACAAGGCGATGGTGAGGGAGTGGTGTCGGTAGCGAAGGCATTTGAGGCTTGCAGCGCGACCAGCGCTCCCACCAGAGAGGCGGCCGCGACCAGCCGCCTCACGCGCGGGCTCTGCGAATACCGAACCAGGCAGTCGACGCTCCGAGCACCAGGCCGGCCGTGATGACCGCCGCCAGCACGTAGCGCACGGAGGTCAGGCCGACGCCCGGCAGTACCTGGACGTAGATCGCGTCCTCGAAACGAATTGCGGCCAGGTACGCTGCGCCGACCACCGCGGCCGCGATCGCACCGGCGATGGCGCCGGTCATCAACCCCTCGATGACAAACGGCCCACGTGTCATCCATCCGCGGGCGCCCAGCAGCCGGATCACCGACAGCTCCGCGCGCCGTGCCGCACCGACTCCCCGCATGGAATTGGCGATGACCGCATAGGCGACGATGGCAAACAAAAGAAGAATTCCGATCGCAATGCCGCCCGCGATGGAGGCGAAGCGCTGCAGCCGCGAGTAGGTGTCGGGGTCATACGAGGTGGGGTAGGAGCTGTCGACCGCGGGATCACCCTTCACCGACTTCGCCACAGCGGCCACCTGCGTGACGAGCTTGACCCTCACGTCCAGGCTCGCCGGAAACGGGTTGGAGGAGCTCAGCGAGGCAAGGTTGTCGAGGCCCGGTCGCTTGTTTGCCTCGGCCAGGGCCTGCTCGGGAGACACGCTCGTGATCGAGGCGACGCGGGAATCGGCCGCCAGCTTCGCCTTCAGTGCCGCCACCGCATCGTCGGTGGCGTCGGGCGCGAGATAAACGCGCACCACCGACGCCTGCCCTGCCTGGTCGGCGACGGCGCGCTCGACCGCGATCCCGACCATCGCGAGGGTGCCGCACAGCACGAGCAGCAGCGCGATCGTGCCGACGACGGGAGCTGTTGAGCGAACGTCTCTGCTCCAGCTCCGGAGCCCGCTGAGCACCACCAAGCGGTAAGCGTGCGCGACCAGGGCCAATGACCGGCGCCACAGCGGGAGTCGTTGGGCCGGTGGCGTCCGGTGCTCGCGGTCGCGATGCGGGACGATGATCTTCAGCAGCGTCGCCCAGCCGGGCAGGCCGGGCAATCCTGTTGACCCGTTGGCGTGGCCATTGCCATTTGTATGACCGTTCTGATGTCCATTGGAATGGCCGTTGCCCTTGAGCGCGCTGCGCTTCGTCCCATTGGTCATCACCCTGGCGCTGGGCAGGCGCAGGATCCGCGTCGCAGGGAGCGTGTGTCGGTGGGACGCGACGATCACCGTCGTGCCCTCGGCCGCCGCCTTTTCGAGAAGCTCGGTGACCATCGCGGCATTTCCCTCATCGAGTGATGCGAGAGGCTCGTCGGCGAGCAGCACCCGCGGTCTGGTCGCGAGCGCACGCGCGATGGCGATGCGCTGCCGCTCTCCTGCGGAAAGCTGATCCGGATAGGCCTTGCGCCGGCCGGCGAGCTTCACGGACTCGAGCGCGGCCAGGGCCTGCTGCTTGACGGTGGCGTGGGGGAGCTGGGGGTCGTGGATCTGGAGCGCGAGGACGACGTTCTCGAAGGCGGTGAGGCGCGGGAGGAGGCGCTGCTCCTGAAACACGAAGGCGACGTCCCGCCGCAACCGCCCGAGCCCGCGCCACCACCGTCGATCCACTCGGCGGCCTCGCACGTAAAGCTCGCCTGCGTTGGGGCGAAGCTGCCCGTGGAGGAGGCGCAGCAGCGTCGTCTTGCCCGCGCCGCTCGGACCGGTCACCTCTACCAGCTCGCCTGGCGCAACCGAGAAGTTGACGCCCTTCAGGACTTCGCGGCGCCCGAACGACTTGCTTACCCCCACGAGGTTGACGGCCGGCTCGGATGCGGGATAGCCGTTGGTGGCTGGATGGTCACGAACGACTTTCGACGGGCGTGGGCCATTGTCCCCTTTGCGGATTTGGGACGTGTCAATACGGCCAGTTGTCGCTGGTCGGCTGCCCACCCTTTCGACCAGATTAGCCCATGCCAGACGCCATGGGAAACAGGACGAATGTCCCGGCCTCAGCAGCCCATGAGCGCGAGCGGCGCCGGGGTCACGTAGACGGCAAACGGGCCTCCGGTCGGAACCGCCTCGACGAGCCGGCTTCCATCCAACTGGTCGGTAACGGAGCCGATCGCTGCGCCGGAGACGTTCACCGAGCCGTTGACCTCGGGCGGCACATAGACGACCGTCGCGCTGTCGCCCGGCCGCCCCGAGGCATGAAGCTCAAAGCTCCCGCCAAAGCTGTCGTAGCGGAAGGTGAAGTTCCGATCGGCCGTCGACCGCGGATAGACTCGCGCCAGGTACCTCTCCCGGCTGGCGCGAGCGCAGCCCAGAGGTTGGGTGGCGGTGGGTGGCCCGACGAGTCCCCAGCTCGTCCCGAGCTCTTTCCAGGGCCAGAACGCAAAGCCGAGACGGTGCCGCTCCTGCTCTGCGACCTGAGAAGACAGCAGCGTGTTGTCGTCCTCGGCTGCGTTGCCGAACTCGGCGACGAAGAGAGCCGCGTCCATCGCGCGCGCTTCACGTTCACCCAGGGAGTAGCTCTGGTCGTATCCGCCCGACGGGTAAGTCGACCGGGAGAACAGCTGCGGGACCAGGCTGTCCAGCGTGAAGACGTGCGTGTAGGCGTGGATCGACAAGACAACATTGGGATACGAGCTCACCGGCCACGAAAGATGCGTCGGAAAGTCGGTCACCTGGCGAAGCAAGCCCGCCTCGAGAAAGATCAGGTGACGCGTGTCGTCCACGTCGAGGTCGCGGTATCCGCAGGCGGCGGGCATGAAGACGCCCGACCAGCACGGCAAGCCGTCGTGCACACCGGTGATCGCGTCGATGGCCCGCCGATAAAAGGGAAAGAGCAAGAGGTCTTCGAAGCCCGGCGAAAGGTTCCATCCAGGCAGCGGCTCGTTGTAGATGCTGAAGCCGGCTACGGCCGGGTCATCGCGAAATCTCTTGGCGATGCTCGCAAGCGCGGCGAGGTACTCGTCCTGAATGCCATGGCGGTCGAACCAGAAGTTGGTCGTCGCCTCGAGCACGGCGGGATTCACCTCCCGCTGGTGCGCGTAGACCTGCGATGGAAATCCATCAGTGAATGTCGCCCAGGCCGGCGCCCCGCTGTCATAGGAAAGATCGACGTTCGGGCCTGGGCCCACGTAGTGCGAGTAAGCGTTCTGATGCATGTCGATGATCACGTACATCTGTCGCTTGCGCGCCCAATCGACGATCTGCGCGACCCGGTCGAGGTACGTCTCGCTGAATCGCCCGCGCTGCGGCTCGAGCACGCTCCACGAAATTGGAAGGCGAATGGAGTTGAAGCCAAAGCGGGACATCTCGTCCACGTCCAACTCACACAGAGGCGGGTAGCGACCGACCGTGGAGGTCGGCGGGCACTGTCCGTTCGCGTATTCGGCAGGGTCGATCGGATAGACCGGTGCCGTTCCAGGTCCGAACTCGAGGAGCGAGGCGGGTATCGCACCGTGGAGGATCACCAGGTTTCCCCGGCCGTCCGAGATGAAGGGCAGTCCGTCCGCCGGGTGCGTCACTCGCAGCCAGGGCAGATCGCTGCTCGACACGGCTGGAGACTGCGGAGCCGGGGTCACTCGGGTGGCGAGCGATGCCAGCACCGCGCCCGGATAGGTCACCAGTCCAACCACGATCACGACGAGGGCGAGGCCTGCGCGACGGATCACGACGCCCCGATCCAGATCCAGTACGCGACGCCCACGACGATGAAGACAAGGGCCGTCAGTCCGGCGACCAACCCGGTCGTGGCGCTGGCCGCGCCATGCAGCTCTCCGCCGGACGCGCGGATGCGGCGGAGGGAGCGCGCGCCGCTGAAAATCGCAAACGGGGCAAAAATTCCGAACCACAGCGCGAGAAGACCGAGGACCAGAGCACGAGTGGCCGCCCGGTCTCTCATCTCACCAGAGCCGGCCGCCTCCAAGAAGGATGTACAGGATCGGCCCGATGCCCCAGAAGAAGCTGATGATGATCCACAGGACCTTCGCGACGCCGCTCAGGTCCTGGCGGTTGACGATGTTGATCACCGCAAGGACGAAAGCGATCGGGTGCAGAAAGATCGCGATCAGGACTTCGACGATGAACTTGATCACAGCGCCACCTCCACATGCGGCCAGCCGCCCGCCGGCGCGTACTCGCCGTCGTCGGCCTGCTCGTACTCCGCTTTGATTTCGCCTCGAGCGATATGACCGACCGCCTCGAGGAAACGATCGACCTCCCCTTCAGTGTTGTAGGGCGACAGGCTGGCCCGCACGGCGCCCGGCAGCGCACGTCGGTGGCCAGCCGTGACCTCGCCCTCCACTGCGTAAACGTCGTCTTTGCTCATGTGCAGCAAATGGAAGACGTAAGGGTTAGCGCAGAAGCAGCCGTGGCGCACGGCAATGCCCCACTCGTGGCTCAGGATCGAGGCAACCAGGCCGTGGTGCATGTCTTCGACCACGAAGCTCGCAAGCGACAGACGATCGGTCATGTCGGTTCCGCCCAGGACGCTTACGCCAGGGATAGAGCTCAGGTCCTGGATCAGCCGTCGCCCAATCGCGACTTCGTCTTCGAGCATGCGGTCGAAGCCCAGGTCGAGCAGCGTCTCGATCGCGACCCCTAGCGCGACCGCGCCTATCACGTTGGGCGAACCGGCCTCCTCGCGGTCGGGCAGGTCGGCCCAGACGGTGTCGTCCCAGGTCACGATCTGGATCGCGCCGCCACCCATCACCTCCGGTGCGCCGGTGAAGAAGTCACGAGGCGCGACGAGCACGCCCGCGCCATAGGGCGCGTACATCTTGTGGCCCGAAAAAGAAACGAAGTCGAGGTGTCCTGGATCGCCCACGGGACGCACCTCGATGCGGTGATGTGGGGCGAGCTGGGCCGCGTCCACCGAGACGAGCGCCCCGAAGCGATGAGCGAGCTCCGCGACCTCGTGGATCGGAGATACGAAACCGGTCACGTTCGATGCGCCGCAGACTGCGACGAGGCCGATGGGTTCGTCGGAATTCTTCAGTGCATGCTCGATGGCTTCGAGGTCGATCTGGCCCTCGTCTGTGAGCCCGACCATCACGTGCCCGCTGCGGTGCCGCCACGGGAGTAGGTCGGCATGGTGCTCCATCTCCGTGACGAGGACGCGCCGTCCGTCCAGTCGCGCCTGCTCGGCGGCGATCCGATTGAGAGCGTCGGTCGTGCCTTTGACGAAGATTACGACCTGCGCCTTCTCGTCGATGCAGAGGAAGCGTGCCACCTGCTCCCGTGCCCGCTCATAGGCCTCTGTCGAGACTCGCGACTTGTAGCCCGTGCCGCGGTGCACGCTCGAATAGACCTCGGCGAAGGCGTTGACCGCGTCCCGCACGCGCCTCAGAGGCGGGGTGCTGGCGGCGTTGTCGAAGTTGATGCCGGTGACCTCGCCGCCGCCATAGACCGGAACAGCCAGGTCGACTCCCGCGAAGTGGTC
>DASYZS010000127.1:0-47447 GCA_035945895.1 Candidatus Dormiibacterota bacterium
TTTGGGGTCAACGACCTCCAGATCGAAGGCACAGGCGCATCGCCCGCCGACGTGATCTTCGATGCGCAGTTCCAGAAGCTCAACGTGATTCGCGCCGACCGCAGCAACGGCGTCTACTTCCGCAACTTCACCGCCGAGCGCTCGACGTTCAACTCGATCTATGTGATCGAGACCGACGGCTTCGTGATCAACCGTGTTGTCGGTCGATGGAACTCTGAATACGGCTTTCTTACTTTTGCCTCAGACCACGGCCTCATCACGACGTGCGAGGCGTACGGCAACGGCGACTCTGGGATTTATCCCGGCGGGACTTCGGACGTCAATCATGGGCGTGGCTTCAAAGTCTTGAGGTACGCGATCGAGGTGACCGCGTGCCACAGCCATGACAACCTGCTCGGATATTCAGGCACCGGCGGCGATTCCGTCTGGGTGCACGACAACGAGTTCGACCACAACACGTCGGGCGCGTCCATGGACAGCCTGTTTCCCAACCACCCTGGGCTGCCACAGAACCACGCGCTGTTCGAGCACAACCTGATCCACTCCAACAACTCCGACTATTACGGCCAGGTGCGCGATGGAACGTGCGCGCGGCCGTTCCTGCAGCGTGGCGCCGAGAAAGGTGTGGTGTGTCCGTCAGTCGGAGTTCCCATCGGCGCGGGCGTGCTCGTGATCGGCGGTGACTACAACGTCTTTCGCGACAACTGGATCTATGACAACTGGAAGGTGGGCATCGTGCAGACATGGGCGCCGGGGCTGGCTCGCAATGACTTCAGCCTCCCCGCCCAGGAGGACACGTCGCACTTCAACCGCTACCAGGACAACCACATGAGCGTCGATGCCGGCGGCGTGAGCCGGCCCAACGGCATTGACTTCTTCTGGGACGGCGAGGGGTCGGGAAGCTGCTGGCAGGCCGCCACCAACGCCGGAGCCGATCCGCTCACGATCCCGCTGTGTCCAAGCGAGGCGCCTGGACGGCTGCTGATGGATCCCAACAAGCTCGTCATGTTTGGCACGTGCTCCAGCTATGACCTGGTCACGAGAACGATTCCCGCCGGCTGCGACTGGTACGACACGCCCGCGCGTCCGGGAGTGTTTGGCCCGTCGGTGATGGTCGAGAGCGTCGCGCCCGCCATCCAGCTCGTGGTCGTGCTCGGGCTGTTTGGCCTGCTGCTGCGCCGCCGCCGGCCGATCACGGCTGCATCTTGGGTAACGATGGTCGCCGCGGCCGCCGGATCTGTCGTCCTGCTGCTGGCGTCCGTCGAGCAGCTCGACTTCCTGGCGCCACCGGGTATCGCGCTCCTGGGCATTGCCTGGCTGGCGGCAGCGCGGCTTCTGCCGGCACGGGGCCTTGCTGCCCTGACGATCGCGTTGGGCGTTGTCGCCCTGCTCGAGGCGGTCGATGCAGGCGTCATTCTGCTGCCCGTACCTGTCGCACCGGTCTGGGTGCGCGTCCTGCTGGAGGCGGTGTGGATGGTGTGGATGGGTGCCTGGCTGGTCCGCTCGAGGACGCCCCGCATCGAAACCCGGGCGCCGGTGAGCGATGAGTTTCCAGCGGCGGTAGGGTCTTTACAACCATGACGTACGCAAAGGTGAACGGACTCGACCTCTACTACGAGACGCGCGGCACCGGGAGGCCGCTGATCCTGCTCCACGGCGGGCTTGGCTCGGGCGAGATGTTCGCCCCGGCCCGAGCTCAGCTCGAGGAGCACCACCAGGTAGTGGCGGTGGACCTGCAGGGCCACGGACGCACCGCCGACATCGACCGCCCGATCGACATCAGGCTGATGGCCGACGACATCGCGGTGCTGATCGACCAGCTCCACCTGGACAAACCAGACGTCGTGGGCTACTCGCTCGGCGGCGGAGTCGCTATGCAGGTCGCCTTCAAGTACCCGGAGAAAATCCGACGCCTGGTCGCAATCTCGGCCAACATCCGCCGGGACGCGATCCCTGCCGAGATGCTCGCGCAGCAAGGCCAGGTCAGCGCCGCCGCGGCCGAATTCATGAAGGACACGCCGATGTACCAGGAGTACCAGCGCGTGGCGCCACGGCCCGAGGACTTTCCGAAGCTCCTCGACAAGATGGGCGCCAGCATGGCGAAGGACTTCGACTTCAGTGAGGAAGTGCGCGGTCTCCAGGTCCCGACGCTCATCGTTGCCGCCGACGCCGACATGGCGCCGCCCAGCCACTACGTCGACGTTTTCAAGCTGCTGGACGGCGGGCTGCGCGACGGGGGCTGGATGGGCGAGGGCCGGCCCAAGGGCGGTCACGAGCTGGCGATCCTGCCCGGCCTGACCCACTACAACATCTTCAGCTCGCCCCTGCTGGCGGCCGTGACCCTCGACTTCCTGGACCGCTAAACAGCAACAACCGGAAATTTCGCAAAACGCCGTTAGCGCATACGGATAAGTGCGCCCTATCCCCAGGTCTCGTCCGATCGTCCAGCTCAACGGCGTCAGCCGCGCCTATGGATCTCGCGTTGCCCTCGACGACGTCGACCTGACGCTGCGGCAGGGCGAGCTGGCCTTCCTGGTCGGCCCGAGCGGCGCCGGCAAGACGACGCTCCTGAAGCTGATCAACAGGGAAATCCGGCCCACGAGCGGGCAGATCTGGGTGGCCGGGATCCCGGCCCACGAGCTGCGAGCCTCGCGGGTGGCCCAGCTGCGCCGGCGGGTGGGCGTCGTGTTCCAGGACTACAAGCTGCTGCCTAGGATGACGGCGCTCGAAAACGTCGCCTTCGGCTTGCAGGTGAGCGACCTGACGGTTTCGGACGAGGAGGCCAGGGATCGATCACGCGACGCGCTCGAGGCCGTCGGCATCGGGGAAAGGGGGGACGCGTTTCCAAACCAGCTGTCCGGCGGGCAGCAGCAGAGGGTCGCGGTGGCCCGCGCGGTGGTCGCGCAGCCGCCGGTGCTCATCGCCGATGAGCCGACCGGCAACCTCGACCTCGATACCGCCTGGGAGCTGATGGACCTCTTCACGGACATCGCCGCGTGGGGAACCGCGGTGCTCGTCGCGACGCACAACGTCGAGATCGTCACCCGTCTGCGGCGTCGCGTCCTGACGCTGGTCAACGGGCGCCTGGTCCGCGACCAGCCAGAGGGTGAGACAGGGAGGATGGCGTGGCTGGCGTCGTCGTGAAGAAGCGGTTTCGATCGCGCCGCGTGGTGCGGGTCGTCGCCGCGAACCTTCTTCGGTATCTGTTCGGCGGAGCGCTTCGCAGCTGGGCGCGAAACATGAGCGGCACCGCGCCTGCCCTGGGCTCGATGACCCTCCTACTGCTCATATCTGGACTTGTCGGGGTGAGCGCGTTCGCGCTCTACAACCTGGAGCAGATCGAGGCAGGCCAGGCGTCGGTCCTTCACATCTATCTGCGGGACGACGCCGATCCGACTGCGGTGTTCCAGCTGCAGCAGGAGCTCGCGCGTGACCCGCGGGTCGCCAACGTCGTGTACGTGTCCAAGGCTGAGGCCCTTCAGCGGGCTCAGCGCATGCCCGGCCTCCCTGAGCTGGCGAACTCGACCGAGAGCAATCCCTTCCCGGCGAGCCTTGACGTGCAGGTCAAGGACATCAACGACGTCGCGGCGATCGACGCCCTAGTGCGCAACGACATCTCCGTCGACCCGGTCTACCCGACCTCCTATGACCGGGGTGCGTACCAGCGCATCCAGAACGTCCTGTTTGGGGTGGCAGTCGCCGGGCTGGCGTTTCTCGCGGTTCTGGGTTTCGTCGCCGTCACCGTGACCGTCAACAGCATCA
This sequence comes from Candidatus Dormiibacterota bacterium, assembly GCA_035945895.1. Lineage (GTDB taxonomy): Bacteria > Chloroflexota > Dormibacteria > Dormibacterales > Dormibacteraceae > 40CM-4-65-16. Next base: position 3,763 of record DASYZS010000127.1, read on the forward strand.
GGGCGGCGATCCACGCTCGCCGCGACGAGATCCGCATCATGCAGCTGGTCGGTGCGCCGCGCTGGATGGTGCGCGGACCGTTCGTGGTCGAAGGCGCGATCACCGGCTCAATCGCGGGGATGTTCGCGGGTCTCATCACCTTCGGGCTGACCGCGGTCGGGGTCGATGGAGCCTCGAGCGGCTTCACCCAGTTCGCGCCCGGTGTGACCGTCACGACCGCCGCGATCGCCGCCGCGACCGTGCTCGCAGCCGGACTTGCGCTCGGGTCTGGTTCTTCACTACTGAGCTTGCGCAGGCACATCGAGTCGTGAGAGGCGCACTGGTCGCGGTTGCTCTCGCTTTTCTGGTCCTGGGCGCAGACCAGGTCGGAGCGACGGCCGACTCGAGTCCTTCCAACCCACAGCAGCAGCTCGCCGCCATCGACCAGATCAGGGCGCAGCTCGGGAGCAACCTGGCGGACGCAGTCGCGGCCCAGCAGCAGCTGGACCAGTCGCTCAAGGAGAACGCCGCGCAACAGCAGGCCGTGCAGACGAAGATCGACGAAGCCCAGGCGAAGATCGAAGTGCTCGACGGACAGATCGCGGAGCACCAGCGCCGCGAGGCGATCCTTGCGCAGCGCATCGAGACCGAGCGGACGCAGCTGGCGGAGCTCGCGCGCGCGGTCTACGTTTCGCCGCAGTCGTCTCTGGTCATGCTGGCCGAGGCCCAGAGCTTGAGCGACCTCCTCGGTCGCATCGCCAATCTCAACGTCGCCGCCGAGCGAGCGACAGTGCTCCAGGCCTCGCTGAAAAACGACCTCGCCGACCTCCAGGCCGAGCGTAAGAAGGAGGAAGCCGACCGTCTCGACCAGGTCAAGCTGCGCAACGATCTCGACTCACAGCTGGCGCAACTGCAGACTCTCCAGGCGCAGGAGCAGCGCTCGCTCGATCAGCTGCAGGTCAAGATCGACCAGACGCGGTCGGAGCTGGCCCGGCTGAACACTCAGTCGACGCAGCTGGCGCAAGAGGTCGCCGACTGGCTGCAGCAGCAGCAAGACGCCATCATCGCGGCGGCCATGCAGGCGGTCTGGACCCAGCTGCAGCTCTGGGCGCAGTCGAACAATGTGGGCTCGATTCCGACAAGCACCGGCCATTCAACGCAGTACCGCTTCATCTGGCCGGAGCCACAAGCGACGGTCTCCCAGCCTTTCGGCCCCAGCACCTTCTGGTTCGAGCCGCCGTACGGAGGCTTCTCGCATTTCCACACCGGCATCGACCTGGTCGAGCCGTTCGGGTCCGCTGTCTACGCCGCCGACGACGGAGTTGTGGCCCTGGTCGGCAGCTCGACCAGCGGCTACGGCAACTACGTGGTGATCGCGCACTCGGGCGGCCTGGATACGCTTTACGGCCACCTTTCGACCGCGCTGGTCAAGGCCGGACAGGCGGTGACCCAAGGGACGCCGATCGGCCTCGAAGGATCGTCCGGAAACTCGACGGGTCCGCATCTGCATTTCGAGCTGCGCATCAACCAGACGCCGATCAATCCCGCGCCGTACCTGCCGCCCGGCGCGCCCTCGCCCTACCGCGCGTAGCATCACGCGCGTCCAGTAACCGCGACGCGTACGGTCTATCCCGAATGCACTTTCTCGCCGGAGTCGTTGTCGCGGTGGTGTGCGGGCTCGCCCCATGGGCAGCCGCCCGGCTGCAGACGAAATGGCTTGCCGTCGTGGCTGTCCCATCTCTGATCGTCGTCGTCGCGGGCGCCGTCTTCGCCCTGCCGCTGTACCCCTTCAGCGATTTCTTCGTAGCGGCCTTTGCGCTGTCCGCCGGGGTCGCGTTGGGCCGCGTGATTCCCGCCCGCTTTCGACCCTTCTTAGTCCTTCTGCTGGTCTTAAGCGTCCTTGACGTCGGGCAGAATGTCGTTTTCTCCGGGCCCTCGACCTCGTCGCCCGACCAGCATCTCGTCTGGCTCAACGTGCGGTTTCCGCTGGCAGACGGGCACTTCAACATCGGCTTCGCGGACGTCATCCTTATCGCCTCCGCGAGCGAAAACCTCCGGCGGCGCGGCGTGAGCATGGGCCTGAGCCTGCTGCCCGGTGTGATCGGCATAAGCCTTGGCGAGGCTTTGCTGGCGACGTTGCCACCCGCGCCGCCCGCCTACATGACGGCGATTGCCGCGTCGCTTGTACCGTTCTTGACGGCCGGTTACGTGCTTACGGAGCTGGCAGCTTCACAGCAGTCCGCGAAGGCCAGCGGCCGCTCAGATAGTCCGGACTAACGCGCATTCTGCGATGCGAAAAGTTCGGATAGTCCGGACTATCGCGCATTCGCCGCGACTATAGGATTCAGTCGAGCAACGCTCTCAGCTGAGCGGGACTGATGTTGCCGCCGCTACAGATCAACGCGACCGTCCGCCCACGCAGTGAATCGCGCAACTTCAGCGCGGCCGCCAGTGCGGCTGCGCCCGCCGCCTCGACCAGCGTGCGCGTCTTCTCGATCATGACCGCAGTCGCGGCGTCGATCTCATCGTCCGAAACCAGGACGAAGTCGGCAAGGAGTCGTCGCATGACACGCTGGGGCAGCGCGAAAGGCGCGGCGGTCGAAAGGCCTTCGGCCCGCGTGCGGTTGGGTGACCCCTGAAGCTCTCCCGACTTCCAGCTCAAGTACGCGGCCTGCGCCGCATCCGACTGCACGCCGATGACGCGGATCTGGGGATTGATCGCGCAAGCCGCGATTGCGGCTCCGGCCGCGCCTGAGCCTCCACCGATCGGCACGATCACGGTGTCGACGTGGGGCTGCTCCTGCAGCGTCTCGAGGGTGTGCGTGCCGACGCCCGCGATGAGCAGCGGCTCGTCGCCCGAGTGGATGTAGCGGTAGCCGTGCTCGGCGGCCAGCTTCTCGGCGTGGCTGCGCGCGTCGTCATAGCGCTCGCCTTGGAGCACCACCTCGGCGCCCAGGTCCTGCATGGCCTCGACCTTGACGGGATTGGCCGCCGCCGGCGCGCAGATCACCGCTGGCACTCCGAACAGCCGCGCGGCGTAGGCGACCGACTGGCCGTGGTTGCCGGTCGAGGCGGCGATCACGCCGTGGGTGCGCTCGTCCTCGCTGAGCCTGCTCACGAGGTTGATCCCGCCGCGCACCTTGAAAGCCCCTGTCGGGTTGTGGTTCTCATGCTTGACGTAAAGCTCGGCGCCGACGATGCGGTCGAGCGACGGGTAGCGGCGAAGCGGAGTCGGTTGGAGGTAAGGGCGGATCTGCCTCGCCGCGTCCAGCACGTCTGTGAAGTCCGGCTCCTTCAGCTCCGACACGACAGGTAGTCTCGCACCGATGCCCAGCGCACCCCGTTCCGAGTACGCCGCGCGGATGCACCGCGTCGTCGAGTACATCGACTACCACCTCGACGGGCCGCTCGAGCTCGACGTACTTGCCTCGGTCGCCAACTTCTCCGCGTTTCACTTCCACCGCCTGTTTGTGGCGTGGATGGGGGAGACGCTGGGAGAGTACGTGCGACGCCGGCGACTCGAGGTCGCGGCCCAGCGTCTCGCCGCGCAGCCGCGGTTGGCGGTGACCCAGGTTGCGCTGGCGGTCGGGTTTGGGTCGACCGAGGCTTTCTCGAGGGCGTTCAAGGCGCGCTTCGGTCGAACGCCGACCGCGTGGCGAGACGCAGAAGTGAGCAAGCGCGATCAATTCGATCGCAACCTGGATCAGGCCGAGCCGGCGCCGGCTCGACAGGATGGAAGCATGAAAGTCACCATCGTCGACCGACCACCAATGACCATCGCGTACCTGCGTCACGTAGGCCCCTACGGCAAAGAGATTTCGGATTTCTGGATGCACGAGGTCGATCCCTGGATGAAGACCAACAACCTCTATGGCCGGCCCCGCTACGGCATCAGCCTCGACGATCCCGGCGTCACCGCGCCCGCCAAGCTGCGCTACGACGCGGCGGTCGAGGTTGCTCCCGACTTCGCTGGCACGGGCAACTACCAGAAGACTGTCCTACCCGGAGGCAAGTACGCCGTCGGACAGTTCCAGGGCGACGACCGCGCCATCGCCGACGCATGGGGCTGGATCATCCGCGAGTGGTTGCCCGACAGCGGGATGCAGCTCGATGCGCGGCCGTTCTTCGAGCACTACCCGATCGATGCCAAATACGATGGCGCGACCGGCCAGTTCGAGTGCGAGATCTGCATCCCCGTCGCGCCTCTCTGACAATGAGCATGTGAAGTTCGGCACCTTCGTGCCGCAAGGCTGGCGCATGGACCTGGCCGACGTGCGCGATCCCCTAGAGAAGTACGAGACCATGAGCCGCTGCGCACTCGAGGCCGAGCGAGCGGGGTTCGACGCGGTGTGGCTGTACGACCACTTCCACACCGTGCCGGCACCGCAGCTCGAGTCGGTGTTCGAGTGCTGGACCTCGATGGCCGCCCTAGCCCGCGACACGAGCACGGTCCGGCTCGGCCAGATGGTCACGTGCAACGGCTACCGCCCGCCCTCGCTGCTCGCGAAGATGGCGAGCAGCATCGACGTCATGAGCAACGGCCGGCTCATCCTTGGCATCGGCGCCGGGTGGTATGAGCACGAGTTCCAAGCGTATGGCTACGAATTTCCCGAGACGCCGGATCGCCTGCGCATGCTGCGGGAGTCGCTCCAGGTGATCAAGGCGATGTGGACGCAGGACGAGGCAACTTTCGAAGGTCGCTTCTACCAGGTGCGCGGGGCGATCAACGAGCCGAAGCCGGTGCAGAAGCCGCATCCTCCGATCTGGATCGGAGGCGGAGGGGAGAGGGTGACGTTGAAGCTCGTCGCTCAGTACGGCGACGCCTGCAACATCGGTGGCGACATCGAGACGGTGCGGCACAAGCTCGACGTGCTGCGCGAGCACTGCGACGAGGTCGGTCGCGACTACAACACGATCTTGAAGACGACCGAGTTCTACACGATCCTCGGTGACAAAAGGGAGGTCGATCGCGTCGTCGCCGATACCGCACGCCGCACCGGGGCGGATGAGGCATTCATCCGGTCCTGGCACCCGCACCACGGCGATGCCGAGCACAACGTCGAACGCATCCGCCAGTACGCGGAAGCAGGCATCCAGTACTTCATCGTCAACGTGCCCAACGCATTCGAGGGGGGCGTCCTCGACCGGTTCGCCGCCGAGATTTTTCCACGCGTAGGGCTACCGGCCGGGTGACCTCAGTGTGACTCGATCGCGGCCGCCTCGCCGCCCCCGTGGGCTGAGTACTGTATTAGCGCTTAGTCCGATCGGGATTTGGGGAGGTGCAGCAGATGGTCCGCAGGGCCGGCGTCTCGCTTTTGGTTGTCCTTGCAGCGGCGGCCGCGGCATGCGGCGGCGGTGGAGGCGGCAGCACGTCCGGCTCGACCATCACGTTCGCCGCGCCGGTTTCCCAGACCGGCGCCTTCGGCCAGGCCGAGGGCCTCTACACCCTCCAGGGCTACAAGTTCTGCGTCCAGAGCCTGAACGCCAAGGGCGGCATCACGTTCGGCGGTCAATCGCACCAGGTCGCCCTTCAAACGCAGGACGACCAGAGCGTCGCCGCCACCTCCGCCCAGATCGTCGACGGCTTCAACGACAAGGGCTACAAGCTGATCCTGAGCCCATACGGATCGGGCGGCACCATCGCCGTCGCGCCGGTGGTCGAGCGCAACGGGCAGGTGATGGTGGACAGCAACGGCGCCGACACCGCCATCTTCAGCAAGGGCTACAAAGCCACCTTCGGAGTCCTGTCGCCGAGCAGCACTTACGTCACGACCATCATCGACGCGCTTTCCGCATTGAGCCCAGCACCCAAGACGGTGGCCATCATCGCCGCCAGCGACGGTTTCAGCCAGCACGCGGCCGAGCAGGGCGTCAAGGAGGCGCAGGCCAAAGGCATCACGGTGCTGCCGTCCGCGTCCGCTTACACGACGTCGACCAAGGTCAACGCCAACGTGACCGACGTCTCCTCGGCCTTGATTGCCATCAAGGGCACCAACCCTGACGTGATCATCATCTCGGCCCATCTCAACGAGGCGGTGGCCGCCGTCAAGCAGGCTTCCGAGCTCGGTGTCAAGCCGAACATGGGATTCGCGGCGACCGTTGCGCCACCGACCCCAGCGTTTATCTCGGCCCTCGGCAAGTCTTCGGAGAACGTGCTCGGGAGTACGCAGTGGGTGCCGCAGATCACCGCGTCAGACAGCCTGTTCGGCAGCGCCCAGCAGTTCCTCACCAACTTCACGAACACGTTCGGATGGGCCACGACCCAGTACCCGTACCAGGCGGCGGACGCGGCGGCCGGTTGTGAAGCCATGTCGCTGGCGATCCAGAAGGCAGGCTCGACCGACCCGGCAAAAGTCCGTGACGCGCTCGCGGGGCTGAAGGCGGACACCTTCTACGGCCACATCGAGTTCGACGCGACAGGCATGAACACGAACAAGCCCATGTACATGATCCAGATCCAGAACGCCGCGTTCGTAACCGTTTATCCGAGCAACCTGGCGTCCAAGCAAGCGATCTGGCCGGCGATCAAGTAACGCAGGTCAACAATTGAGCGCGTTCTTGCAGGCCCTCGCCTATGGCGTAGTCCAGGGCGGCCTGCTGGCCCTCGTGGCGGTGGGCTTCTCGTTGGTTTGGGGCGTCATGAACGTGATCAACCTGAGCCACGGTGCGCTCGCCGTCACGGGCGCCTACATCGCGTGGCAGCTCAACTTGCGCTTCGGACTCGATCCGTTTCTAGCCGTTCCGATCGTCGCCGTGGCGATGTTCTTTGTGGGCTACGCGATCCAGCGGGGGCTGATCAACCTTGTCATCAATGCGCCCATTTTCCTGACGCTGCTCCTCACCTTCGGGCTGAGCCTGGTGATCCTCAATGCGCTGCAGCTGGTCTTCTATTCGAATGACCGAACCATCGACACCAGCTATGCGTCACAGAGCTTTGCGGTAGGCGTTGTCAACATCCCCTACGGGCGTCTCGCCGCTTGCCTGCTGGCGGTCGCGATCACGTTCGCGCTGGCGGCGCTCATGACCCGCACCCGTCTGGGTCACGCCATCGGAGCAACGGGAATGGATCGTGGCGCCGCCAGGCTGATGGGCATCCGCGCGCGTCATATCTACGCCGTGACCTTTGGCATCTCCGCCGCGCTGGCCGGGGTGGCCGGCACGATGATCGCGACCGTTGGATCCTTCAACCCGACCACCACACCTGGCCAGCTCACGCTCGATGCGTTCGTCATCTCGGTGCTCGGCGGTCTCGGCAACATGTACGGCGCGCTGGTCGGCGGGTTCGTGCTGGGAATTGCGGAAACCGTCGGCGGCCTGTTGCTGACCGGCACATGGGTCAACGCCATCGCGATGGCGGTCCTGATCCTCACCCTGATCATCCGGCCGTCTGGCCTGATCGGCAAAGCGCAGTACTCCGGCCGCGTAGAGGTTTGAGCGAGAGGGCCTCCATCCCGCAGGTGACCGCCCTCCTCGAGGGCCGGCGGCGTACCACGCGGCAGCTGCTCAGGGAGTGGGTGAGATCGCGCAACCTGGCCAACTCCTGGGGCGCGGCAGCCCTGGTCGCGGGCTTCGCCGCGATGCTTGGGGTGCAGCAGGTCATCGAGCCCGGAACGATGCGACTGCTTTCGGCTGTGTTCATGTTCGTGGCGCTGGCCCAGGCGTGGAACATCATCGGCGGCTACACCGGGTACGCAAGCTTCGGCCAGGTGGCGTTCTTCGGGATCGGCGCGTACACGACGGCCGTCCTCATGAACAACTACCACGCATCGTTCTGGTTCGCGATGCCGGCTGCGGTCCTCGGCGGCGTGCTGTTCGCGGTCCTGATCGGTGTCCCGCTCTTGCGGTTGCGCGGTCACTACTTCGCGATCGCGACGCTCGGAGCGGCCGAAGGCGCGCGAGAGGTGGTGAACAACTTGACCCCGGTCACCGGCGGTGGGCTGGGGATCACGATCCCCACGTTTGGACTTGAGGCGCCGACGCCTTACTTCGGAAAGCCCGGTTTCTATCTCGCCTTTCTCATCCTCGCTGCCGTGTCGGTAGCGCTATCGGCGCTGCTGGCGCGAAGCCGATTCGGCTACGCGATGGTCGCGGTCCACGAAGACGAGGCGGCCGCGGGTGCCGTCGGCATCAACACCACCTCGGTCAAGGTCGTCGCCTTCGCCGTATCTGGCGCAATCGTGGCCTGCGCCGGCGCGTTTTACGCGTTCCAGCAGATCCAGTTCTACCCGACCGACGTGTTCGATGCGAACTTCACCGTGTTGATGGTGATCATGGTTGTCATCGGCGGAAGCGGCACGATCCTTGGTCCGCTTGTCGGCGCGGCCGGACTCGAGCTGCTCGCTCAGTACCTCCGCATCAATTTCGGAATCCTCAACCAGCTGATCTTCGGTGCGATCGTCGTCCTGGTCGTCGTCTTCTTTCCCCAGGGCGTCGTCAACTTCGTCGCCGACGCCTGGCGCACGCGCCGCATCTCAGTCCTGGACAACGTCAGGCGGTACCGGCTGTGATGCTCGAGGTCCGCGACCTGTCGCGTAGGTTCGGCGGTGTCTGGGCGCTGCGTGATGTCACGTTCTCGGTCGCGGAAGGCGAGATTCTCGGGGTCATCGGTCCCAACGGGTCCGGGAAGACCACTCTGATCAACGTCATCACCGGCCACCTGCGGCCGACTCGGGGCCAGGTGGTGATCGAAGGCCGCGATGTGACCGGACAACGTCCGTGGGTCATCTCGCACGATCGCGTCGCGCGGACCTTTCAGATCGTCAAGCCGTTTCGCGGCCTGACGGTTCGCGAGAACGTGGCGATCGGCGCGATGCATGGCAACAACCGCGACCGAACTGTCAAAGAGGCGCTCGTCACCGCCGACGGTCTTCTGGAGCTTGTCGGGATTGCTCATCGCGCCCACTCCGCCCCGTCCGAGCTCAGCGTGGCTGACGCGCGACGGCTCGAGCTGGCCAAGGCCCTGGCGACGCGACCCCGGCTGCTCTTCGTCGACGAGGTGATGGCCGGCCTGCGGCCGCAAGAGATCGAGGCAGCCGTCGCCCTCATCCACCAGCTTCGCAATGGCGGCATCACCATCGTGGCGGTCGAGCATGTGATCAAGGCCATCACCTCGATCAGCGACCGCGTACTGGTGCTGCACCAGGGCAGGATCCTGGTCTCCGGGACGGCGGACGAGGTGCTTGCGGATCCGCGTGTGGTCGAGGCTTACCTGGGGCATCGCTATGCCCAGAGGCGCGTCCATTGAGCCTGCTCGAGGTGCACGGATTGAGCGCCGGCTACGGCAGGGTCCAGGTGCTGTGGGAGGTGGATCTTGCGGTCGAAACGCGGCAGATCGTCGCCCTGGTGGGCGCCAACGGGGCAGGGAAGACCACTTTGCTGCGCGCCATCTCGGGCATGATCCCGACCCGCGCCGGCTCCATCAGGTTTCGCGATCACGAAATCACCGGAGCATCGATCGAATCGATAGTCGACCAGGGGATAGCCCACGTTCCAGAAGGCCGGCGGCTTTTCTCCGGGCTGACGGTCCGCGAGAACCTCGTGCTTGGAGGTTGGCGGCGCAACAACCGCGACCTGAGCCGCGTGATCGAGTTGTTCCCGCTGCTTGGGCAGCGCCTCAACCAGATCGCGTCGACGATGTCCGGCGGCGAACAGCAGATGTGCGCGATCGCGCGGGGCCTCATGGGCGAGCCGGACCTCCTGCTCATCGACGAGCTTTCGCTCGGGCTGGCGCCGATCATGGTCGACGAGATCGTCGCCCGGCTGCCCCAGATCGCCGCTTCGGGGACCGCGGTGCTGCTCGTCGAGCAGGACATCGACACGGCGCTCACCGTCTCCCAGTTCGGCTACGTCCTGGAGGCCGGGCGAATCACTCGATCCGGGCCGTCGCAGGAGCTGGCCGCCGATGCGACGATCCAGGAGGCATACCTCGGACTGCGCAAGAAATGACCAGTGCGCGAAATCTTGCGCATGTTTTCGGCTGAAACTGGGTAAGTATTTATTTAATCGCCCGCGAAGGGCGAACCCCGCATCAAGGGCAAGGTTCGAGCCCTCGGAGGCAGACACCAATGAGTGTCCTGCTTGGTCTCCTCCTCCTGTTGTCGGCGCTTGCCGCCCTCGCCCTGTACATCATGGCGAGATCGATCGTGGTCATCGGACCGGCCGAGGTCGGCCTGGTCGTCAAACGCTTCTCCAGTCACCACAACACCACCGACACGCCGATCGCTTTCGCCGGTGAAGCGGGCTACCAGGCCGATCTGCTCATGGCCGGAGTCCGGTTCAAGCTGTGGCCTACATACAGCGTCATCCGTTTTCCCGGGGTGCAGGTTCCGGCGGGCGAGATCGGCGTCGTGATCTCGCAGATCGGTGAGCCGCTTCCGACCGGCGCGAAGTCGGCCGTATACCGGCCGGAGTTCGGCAACTTCACCGACCTGCGCGCTTTCGTCGACGGCAAGGGCCAGAAGGGCGTGCAGCGCCCAGTCCTGCCGCCGGGCACGCTCGCGCCCATCCACCCGGTTGCGTTTCTGGTCGTCACCGCGACCAGGGCCTACGGCCGGGCCGTCGACCCGCAGCTGGTGGCGAAAGGTCCCCTGTCGCCCGCTTCGTTCGGGCTGGACGCGGACCACTTTCGCGTGACCGTCATCGCGCCGAACGGCAACCAGGACGTGGTCGGCATCGTGACCACGCTCGAAGGCGAGGCCTTGGGCCCCGCGGACATCGCCTGCCGCATCGGCGGCTTCAGCGACATCGCGGACCTGGAGGCGCAGCCCACCGTCACCGATTCGGAGCTCATCGAGGCGCTGCTCGGCAAGAAGAACGAGCTCCACAACAACTATCAGGACTTCCAGGCCTTCCTGGACAAGGGAGGTCGAATCGGGCTGCAGCACGACCCTCTGCTGTACGGCGCCTACCTGCTGAACCCGTTTCTCGTCCGCGTGGAGCTGGCGCCGATGCTCGTCGTCAATCAGGGCGAGGTCGCCGTGATCAAGAGCTATGTAGGGCTGCCCACGCTCGACACTTCGGGCCCCGAGTTCAAGTTCGGCTCGATCGTGCAGCCAGGCCACCGCGGCATCTGGCGCGAGGCGCTGCGCACGGGCAAGTACCCGCTGAACCCGCGCATATACGCGGCCGAGAAGGTGCCGACGTTCATCCTCACGCTGAACTGGGCGGAAGCGAGCTCTGTCGCCCACAACCTCGATGCCCAGCTGAGCCCGATCGAGGGCAAGAGCCGGGAAGGCTTTGTGTTCAAGATCGACCTGCAGGTCCAGATCCACGTGCCCGACACACGGGCACCGAAGGTCATTTCGATGGTCGGCTCGATGCAGAACCTCGTGAACGAAGTCCTGCAAGCTGCGGTCGGAAACCACTTCCGCAACACGCTGCAAGGGCTTGAAGCCGTTCGCTTCATCGAGACCCGCGACCAGGTGCAGGCCGCTGCTCTGGACGCAATCTCTCGCTATCTCAGCGCGTACGAGGTCGAGACTCGCGGCGTGTACATCCAGGACGTCACGTTCCCGCAGGAGCTGGTCGCAGTCCTGACGCGGCGTGAGATCGCAAACCAGGAGAAAGCTACCTTCGAGGAACAGAAGGACGCGCAGACGGTGCGCATCGACCTCGAGAAGGCGCGCGGCACCGCCGACATGCAGGCTGAGCTTGCGAAGGCGCAGGTTTCGGTTGACATCAACCGCGCCAGGGCCAACGCCCGCCAGGCGGAGGCCGAGGGCGAGGCGGCGTACGTGCGGCTGACCGGAGAGGCCGAGGGCTCGCGGCGTCGGGCTATCGGCCTGGGCGACGCGGCCGCCGTTCAGGCGCTGGGCCTGGCCAAGGCGAAGGGTTACGAGGCCCAGGTTCGAAGCCTGGGGTCGACGCCCACCGCAGCGGTGGCGATCGCCGGTGCGCTGTCCGAGGGCAAGCTCGACGTTGTGCCTGAGGTCCTGGTGACCGGCGGCGGAGGCGCGCTCGAGGGCCTGGCGGCCGCGTTCATGAAAAGCCTGAACGTGAATGGCGGCGAGAAATCCAAAGCCGAACGGCAATAACCAACGCTTAATGAGTCGAAGCTCCAGGACATTGCGGACACGATCATGGGCATCCTGCTGCCCTACGCGGACTTCCCGCCCGGGTCGCCGGACCTCTTCGTGGTCGGCCGGACCGCGACGGACTATCTGCCGTCCGCGCTGCAGGTCTACCTGAACCTGCCACGTGCCTACGCGACGCTGCACAAGATGCCCAATGGCAAGACCGCGGACCAGGTGCTGGACGACCAGCTGACCTTGCTGGCGAGCAAGATGGACGAGGTGGCGGACGCGGTGCACAACAAGGATTCCGACGCGCTGCTCGCCAACGGCAGGTTCCTGCAGGAGAAGTTCGGGGCTTCGCCGCTGGCCCTGCCCCAGGGCGCCGGCTAAGTCAGCCGTACAAAGGGTCGCTCGCGCAAGTAAGCTGCGCACGCCCGGTTGGTCACAGCACAACGATGAAGAACGGAGCCTGGCAACGGGTTTCCTGCGCGGCCGGCATTGCCGTGGCAGCTGCCGCAAGTGCGACCCAAGCGCTGGCCGCGCCGTCGGGCTGGCTGAACATCGACGGCTCCACCCGGTTCATCGCCGCCAACGGCGGCACCTACGACTGGGCGAACTCCGGCGTAGGCGGTCCGAGCGGCACCTGCACAGGGGCCGGCGCTGTCGACCTCGGTGGATCCGGCGGCCTGTTCAACTGCGGACGGCCAGGGGCGCCCGGCGCTCCGCCTATAGCGCCGACCCTAACTCCGGCGGCGGCGGCCGATCCCAGCATCATCTCGGCGGTTTTCGCAGTCGATCCCATCGCGGGAGATACGACCGCCTGCGGAGTTGGAGATCCCACGACGCTCAACGGCGGCAAGAACGGTGACGCGATCAGCTCGTATGCCTTCAGCACCGGCCCCGTCCCCGCGAAGGACGACCTGAGCGACGTCTACGCCGTCAGCCACACACGCTCCAACGGTCATCCAGAGATCTATTTCGGCGCCGAGAGGTTGGTCAACAACGGTGATAGCCACATGGATTTCGAGTTCCTGCAGAGCACCGTCACGGTGAGTGGGACGTGCTCAGGGACGTTCAGTGGCCACCGGACGCAGGGCGACCTGTTGGTCGCGGTCGACTTCACGGGCGGCGGGGCGCTGGCGGGCGATTCCGTGTATTTCTGGCACTGCGCAGCGGACCCTGGCCCGCAACCCGCTGACGGCACGGTCTGCGATCCGTCCGGCGGGCCTGAGCACTACCAGCTCATCGCCGGACCAACGTTCACGACGTTCACCGTCAACTCCACGGCAATCCCGTGCGGTGGGTGGGTTTGCCGAGACCAGATCGCCGGCAACTCGACGACCATTTCGACCAACGACCTCCTCGAGGGCGGAGTCGACCTCGGCGGAATCCCATTCTCGGGCTGCTTCAACACTTTTCTCCCTCACACACGAACAGCCCAATCCTTCACCTCGGTGCTAAAGGACTTTGCGGGGCCACTTGACTTTCATTCCTGCCGCACGCCGGCGATGACCAGCACCAGCGCTCCATCCGGGGCGACCGTTGCCCCCGGCACCGCTGCGACGGACGCGGTCACGGCCGGCAATGGGGGAGCAGGCCTGGCGCCGACGGGCACCATGACCTTCTTCCTCTGCGCTCCTGCCCAGGTCACCGGGTCAGGATGTCCCGCCGGCGGAACCCAGGTCGGTGCGGTGAAGGCGCTTGTGGCCGGGGCCGCCACCTCGGACCCTACGACGGCAACCGGCACGACAGGCAACTACTGCTGGCGGACCCAATACACACCGGACGCCGCCAGCACGGGGATCTACGCCGCGGCCAGCCACACGAACGCCACAACCGAGTGCTTCAACGTCGACGTTCTTGCGTCGCTGCCGAACACAGGGGCTCCGGAAACGCCCGAGGCTCCAGCACTGCCGCTCAACTTGGCCCTCCTGGCCTCGGGCCTGGTGCTGGCGATGGCATGGAAGCGGAGTCGCACCGTTGCGGTGCTTTTGATCGCCAGTGTCATGCTCGGCGCAGGCCCGCCCATTGCGGCGCAACCCGATTCGGCCCAACAAGCGAGCGGAGGCGTTAGGCCGGACCGCCATGACTTCGAGGCCCCGGCCGCGCCAGCAACGACACCGCTGGTGACGGAGAGGGCAGGGTCGCGGGCATGGCGGCTCGTGATCCCGCAGATTGGAGTCGATGCCGCCATCGAGGCCGTTGGCCTCGATCAAAGCGGCGCGATGGCGGCACCGGGAGAGCTGGACTCTGTCGGGTGGTTCAAACCGGGTCCGTTTCCCGGTCAACCAGGCGACGCGGTCATCGCCGGTCACCTCGGACTGCCGCGAGTGCCTGCGGTGTTCCGCGACCTTCAGCTCCTTCGGAGCGGCGACGTATTTCATTTGATCTCGCCCGACGGCCGGTCCACTGACTTTCGGGTCGTTGAAAGCAACACCGTGCCTCTCGATGCGCATCCGACGGGCATCTTTTCCCAGACGGGGCCGGCGCGACTGTCCCTGATCACGTGCGCCGGCGGCTGGATCCAGAGCCAGCGAACCTACAACGAGCGGCTGATCGTGACCGCTGTACCAGCCGCTTAGTCGAGTGGACCTCGGGCTCACCGGCCGCGTCGTCATCGTCACCGGCGGCGCGTCCAATCTCGGCCGCGCGATCGTGCTCGGTTTCGCGCACGAGGGCGCGCGCGTGCTGATCGCGGACGTCGACGACGCCCAGGCGAAAAAGGTCGTGGCTGAAGCTCCTTCCGGCACCATCGTCGCGCGCCACACCGACGTCACCGACTGGGAGTCGGTGAACGCCACCGTCGACCACGTGGAGCGTTCGATGGGCGGCGTCGACGTTCTCGTCAACTGCGCCGGGTGGACGATCGACCGGCTCTTTGTCGAGAAGCCACGTGATGAGTGGCAGCGCGAGATCGCCATCGACATGTGGGGTTTCATCAACAGCGTGCGCGCGGTGCTCGACCCGATGATCCAGCGCAAGTACGGCCGCATCGTCTCCATCGGCTCGGACGCGGGACGGATGGGCGAATGGCGCGAGGCGGTGTACAGCGGCACCAAGGCCGGTGTCATCGCGATGTCGAAAGCGATCGCGCGTGAGGTCGGCAAGCACAACATCACGCTCAACGTGGTCTGCCCCGGCCTCATCCCAGGCGACCCGGAGACCTCGGGCGACGCCTCGATGTGGTCGAAGGACCAGCGCGAGATCTTCACCGCGGAGGTCCGGGAGAAGGCGGCGAAAGCCTATCCGCTGCGCCGGCTCGGAACGGCGGACGACGTCGTTCCCGCGGTACTGCTGCTCGCCTCCGACCGCGCGTCTTACATCACGGGTCAGACGCTTTCGGTCAGCGGCGGCTACACCATGATGTGATCGACGATTTGGTCTCGGATCCGTCGCCACCGGGCGGCGCGCCCGCGACCGGCCAGGGGGAAGATGAACGAGTCGACCCCGACCGATTTCAGCTCGCTGAGCCTTTCCGCACACTGTGCCGGATCGCCGACGATCGCCAGGGCGCGAACAAGGTCGTCTGACACCGCGGCACTGTGTGCCGCGGCAGTCGAGAGATGTTGCGAATAGTCGTAGCTCTCGGCGCTGGCGTCGATCTCCGACCTGAATCGCGCGAGGCTCTCCGGCAATTCCTTGACGTGCGACAGCAGCCGCGCCTCGGTTGAAACCCATGAGCGAACGTCCTCGACGTCCATCGAAGTCGGGGCCAGGAACGCGATCTCGCAATCGGCGCGGCCGCCGGCGCGGATCCATTCGACCTGCTGGCGGACCATGTCAGGCTGCGCGGGGCCCATCACGATCGCGCCGTCGGCCACCCGCCCCGCGAGCTCGCACATCCGCCGCCGGCTGACCGCTATGTAGATCGGGATGGACGGCGGGAGCTGCCTGCGAAAGAATGCGACCGCCTCCTCGACCCCGGCGACCTTTTGCGGCTCGAGCCCGATCCCGTAGAGCGCCGAGTCGCCGGCGCCGATGCCGAGGACCGCGCGTCCATGGGACAGCTCGTCGACCGCCGCGATCGCGTTGGCCGTTACGGTGGGGTGGCGCGTCACGGCGTTGGTGACGCCGGTGCCGAGTGCAACGCGAGACGTGTTGAGCGCGGCGACCACGAGTCCCGCATAGACGTCCTTCATCGCGAGCTGCGAGTCGATCACCCAGATCCTGCGCACGCCGTCACGCTCGAGCTCGCTTACAAATGACGCCCAGCTGTCGAACGACTGGCGAGGGCTGATGCCGACGGAAACGTCGACTTCAAAATGGCGCCCTGCGCGCGACCGGCTCACTTGCGCTTGATCTTCTGCTTCCGGCGTTCGACAGCCGCCTTGCGCTCAGGACTCGAGGCCGCGCGGGTTCGGAGCTCGTGCGCCTGCAGCAGGTCCTCGCCCGCGACCGCCCTGCGGTCGAGGAGATTCAGGCTGGCTTTCGTGCCTTCGACGGCGGCCCGGGGAGCCGTTGCGAGCCTTTCCGCCAGCTCGGCGATGCGTGCATCTATTCCTGGTGCCGTTGTGACCTCGGTCACCAACCCCCATTCGTAGGCGGTCTGCGAGTCGAGCTCGAGCATTCCGAGCAGCAGATCCGAGGCCCGGGCTATGCCGCAGATCTGGACCAGGCGCGCGATGAAGGGGTAGCGGTAAACGACGCCGAGCCCAACCGCCGGCACCGAGAGGCGCAGATCCGCGGCGATGCGCAAGTCGCAGTTGAGGGCCAGCTCGACGCCGGCGCCGTAGCAGTGGCCCTGAAGGCGAGCGATCACGGGCGCCGGGCACGTCCGCAGCGCGGTCGCTGCTTCGCCGATGTGGCGGTCGGCGTCGAGGTCTTCGATTGATCCAGTGAGTCGGGAGAGGTCGTACCCGGCCGAGAACGCCTCAGTTCCTGCGCCGCGCAGCACGATTGCGCCCGCGCGCTCGCCGTCGGTGCGCAGGGCCTCGGCGAGCTCGTCGAGCAATTCCGGGTCGACCGCGTTGCGGCGTTCCGGGCGATTGAGAGTGAGTGTGAGGACATCGTTCGCTCCCCACTCTCGGAGAAGGGCTTCAGTCATGCGCGAGGAAGGAGTTGATCAGCCGCGCGAGCTCGCGCGGTTTCTCGACAGGGATGGGGTGGCCCGCATCGGGCAGTATCTCGAGCCGGCTGCCGGTGATCCCCGTCGCGATGATCTCGGCCGCTTTCGGCGGGCAGTGCTGGTCCTTGTCCGAGGCGACGATAAGCGTCGGCGCCTGGATCTTCCGCAGCTCCGGATCCAGTGGCGCCGCGTTGAGCGCCGCCATCGCGGCGCAGGCGTTGCTGTAGCCGCGCGGGTCGGCGGTGGATTGACGCCGGATCACGAGGCCCTCCTCAAGCTCGTTCGGCGATTGGGCATAGACGTCGGCCGTGTCGTGGTCCAGGGTCTGGCGCAGCTGGGCATCGTGTCGCGTCACCATGTCCACCCGCTGCCGGTACCACTCGGCGGCGGACCTGCCGACGCGGCTCGATGTCGCCACGAGCACGAGGCGGCGCACTCGCTCGGGATGGTCGATCGCCACGCGCATGGCGATGGTTCCGCCGAGCGAAAAGCCGGCAACGTCGGCGCTGTCGACGCCGATCGCATCCATTAGCGCCGCCAGGTCGTCGCCGAGCTGGCGCAGCGAACCGTCGGGCTCACCCAGGGTCGTCTGACCGTGGCCGCGCAGGTCGTACAGGATCACGCGGTGGCTGAGTAAAAGATCGGGAAGCGACCGGCGCCACGCGCGGTGATCGTCGGCGAGTCCGTGGACGAGCACAAGCGGTTCGCCGCGCCCCGCTTCGAACCACGCGACGTCCAGATCGTTAACTCGTGCGCGCATTGTCTCGCAGCATCTTGCGGTTCACCTTTCCAGGACCCGACAGCGGCAGCTCGTCGAGGGTGCGAATGGCGACGGGCCACTTGTAGGGAGCGAGCCCGCGCTCGCCGAGGAACCGGTCGACCTGGTCCTTGTCCACGTCGCCGACGATGAACGCCACCGGCACCTCGCCCAGCTCAGGGTCTGGGCGCCCGACGACGCATGCGTCCCGCACTCCTTCATGCATCCGCAGCATCGATTCCACCTCGTATGGATTGATGTTCGTGCCGCCGCGAATGATGATGTCCTTCACCCTCCCGACGACGTGCAGGAAGCCGTCGTCGTCGACGAACCCAAGGTCGCCCATGTGCGCCCAACCGTCGGCCGAGTACGGTCCCGTTTCTTCGCCCCAGTACCGCTCCTGCACCAGGTCACCGCGCATACAGATTTCGCCATCGACCATCTGAAACTCCGCGCGATCGTGAGGCCGGCCGACCGTCGTCCAGCGTTTGACCCGCGGGTCGTCGGGACTCGCGACCGCGAGCTGGCCCGCGTCCATCGACCCGTAGAAGCTCGAGATGGGAATCCCGGTCGTGGTCTCCCAGCGCTCGGCGATCTCTGGTGGAAGGGGCGCGCCCGCCACCGCAACCGCCCGCACAAAAGGCAGGTCGATCCTGTGATTGAGCATCCGGATGACGTTAGTCGGCACGCCGACCAACATGGTGGCGTGCGAGCGCTTGGCGACATCGAGGCAGTGCTCAGGAGTCCAGTGGGGTTCGCGAAGCATCACCAGCGATGCGCCCTTGCGCAGGCAGTAGAGGCACATGCCGCCGATGCCCTGGGTCAGAGGCGTCATGGGCAGGACCCGATCGTCGGGTGTGGTGCCGAGCCTGCCGGTGAACGCCTCGAACGTGGCCTGCTTGAGGCGCGCGGTCAGGGACGCGAGCTTCGGCATTCCGGTCGTGCCAGAGGTGAGCGCGATCTCCACGACGCGATCTGGGTCGGGTTGGGCGCTTGGCGGCGTGGAAGCTTCATCGCCCGCCAGGACACCTTCGACCACGAGCACGGGTTTGGCTTTCTCCCGCACCCAACTAAGCTCGTGCTCGCCGAGGCTCATGGGAAGGGGGAGGATGACCGCGCCCATGTCGGGGATCGCGATCTCGAGCGCGACGTACTGCCACACATTTGTCAACCTCACTCCAACCACGTCGCCGGCTTTCGTGCCCCGGGCGGCGAGGAGCCGTTGCATTCGCCGGATGTGGTCGAGCAGCTCAGCGAACGTGATCTCGCGACCGCCATCCCAGATCGCCGTCCCGGTGTTCTTCTCTAGGTAGCTGACCGGGTCGTAGGGTCGCGTCACTTGATCAGCCCGACGATGCGGTCGGGCGTGAGGGGAAGCACCACATCGGTCAGGCCCAATGCGTCGGCGATGGCGTTGGCGATCGCGGCGGTCGAGCCGATTGTGCCACCCTCGCCCGCGCCCTTCGTGCCGAGCTCGTGGACCGTCGAGGGCGTGACCAGGTGCTGGATCTCGACGCCCGGCGCCTCGCCGACACTGGGGATCATGTAGTCGGCGAAGGTGCCGCTGCGCAGCTCACCATCGGAGCCGTAGACGACCTCCTCCATCGTCGCCGCACCGAAGCCCTGCGCCACGCCGCCCACGACCTGGCCCTCGACGATCGTCGGGTTGATCAGGACTCCGCAATCCTCCGCGACCACGTAGCGAATTATGTTCACGGCCCCGGTTTCGGGGTCGACCTCGACGACGCACGCGTGCGTGGCGTACGGATGCGAGGCCTGCACGGCGTCGTAAGTCACCGAGACGTCGAGGTCACCGTTCTCTGCGGCGAGCTCGCGCAGGAGTGAGGCGGCGCGAAAAACGGCGGTCGCGGCGCCGACGGAGCCGCGGCTCATGAACGTCCCAGTCCCGACGCCGACCTGGGCCGTGTCGGTCTGCTCCACGACGACCCCCTCCGGTTCGACTCCAAAGCCCGCGGCCGCGACCTGCGCGAGCGTCGTGTGCGCGCCCTGGCCGATCGCCGGGGACGAGGTCTGGACGTGGACCAGCCCGTCGGCGGCGAGCCACACGCGGGCGGTGTCCGTGCCCGGGATGTCGACCATGCCGCGCCGTTCAAACGTGGAGGACCCGGCCCCGGTGTATTCGACGTAGCACGCAAGACCGACGCCGACGAATTTGCCGCGCGTCCTGAGCTGTTCGTAATCGATGGCGTTCAGTGCGGCGTCCAGCGCGCGCGGATAGTCGCCCGATTCGTAAGGGTGGCCCGTCACCGACCGATAGGGCATCTGATCAGGGCGCACGAGGTTGGTGCGTCGCACCTCGGCGGGGTCGAGGCCGAGCCGCGCCGCGGTCACGTCCATCAAGCGCTCGTGTGCAAGCGCCGCGGTGACCATGCCGACCCCGCGATAGGCGCCTTCCGGTGATTGGTTGGTCGCCGCTGCGTAGGTCGTGTACTCGTAGTCGCGGATGTCGTAAGGCCCTGGCATCAGGCCGGCCGTGCCGAGCGAGTCGAGCAGCGGCCCAAAGGGCCGCATGCCGTAGGCGCCGATGCAGGAATAGATCTGCGCCCGCAGCCCGAGAACTCGACCATCGCTGCGCACCGCGGCGGACACCTGGACCTCCTGGTCGCGGGCGTGGCTGGCGGATTGCATGTGCTCGGACCGTGTCTCCGTCCACTTGACCGGCGCGTTCACGCGTCGCGCGATCCACGCCAGCAGGATCTCCTCGGGATACACCTGGGCTTTCACGCCGAATCCACCGCCGACATCGGTGGCGACGACCCGAATCCGTGACCGTTCCACGTCCAGGCATTCCGCGATCGCGTCGGCGACCATGTGCGGGACCTGCGTCGACGTCCAGACGGTCACGCCGTCGCCGTCGGGAGAGGCGACCACGGCGCGGCACTCGATCGGCGCCGCTGCCACACGAGGGTGCTTGATCCGGAAGTCGACGAGTGCGTCGGCCTTGGCGAACGCGCCGTCGACGTCGCCATACGTTCGCCTGCCAAGGAAGTAGAGGTTGCCCGGCACCGATTCGTGCACGAGTGGCTCTTCCTGGTAGGTGACGACCGCGGTCAGTGGATCGATGTCCACCCACGCTTGCTCCGCGGCGTCGGCCGCTTCGTAGCGCGAAGGAGAGACAACGGCCGCCATGAGCTCGCCCACGAAGCGAACACGATCGACGGCCAGGATCGGTCGAGGCGGCGAAATCACGCCCGGCGTGGTGAGGTGCGCCACCAGCGGCCGGCATGATCCGTCGAGATCGGCTGCTACGAACGTCCCGGTGACGCGTCGGATGCGCCCGCTCGCGAGCGGGCTGCGGACGAACGCGACGTGCAGACATCCTTCGGGCTGGAGGTCGTCGGCGAACCGGCCTTCGCCCCGAAGCAGCCGCCCGTCCTCGAGCCGCCGCAGGCGCTTGCCGATCGGCCCTGCCTCCCCCATTGCGTCTTATTGTTTCTCGCCATCGACCTGAAAGCGTTCAACGCGCTTCCGGCTGACGAGGCGGAGGAGCGGCTGTGCGAGACGTTCGCCGAGCCCAAATGGGCGGAGCGCATCGCGGCCGCGCGACCGTTCCGCGACGTCGACGCTTTGATGAAGGCGGCCGAGGATGCGTGGGGGCAGCTTCGGCCGGACGACTGGGTGCGCACTTTCAAGGCCCACCCACGCATCGGAGAGAGCGGCGGCCACGCGCCAGCGACCTCGGAGGCCGAGCAAAGCGGTGTCCGCAAGGCGTCGGCGGCGACGCTTGCCGCGCTGGCGACCGAGAATCGCAGGTATGAGGCCCGCTTTGGTCACGTTTTCCTCATCGCTGCTCGCGGCCGGACGGTGGACGACATTCTCCTGGCGATCAGGCAGCGTATGAACAACGACCCGGTGAGCGAGGTCGAGGTCGCAGCCCTCGAGCAGCGCAAAATCACCCGAATGCGACTGTTGGAGATGCTCGGGGAATGAGTATCTCGACCCACGTTCTGGACACCATGCGCGGCATCCCTGCCGCGGGCTTGACGGTGAGGCTCGACCGCCGCGAGCCTGACGGCGACTGGAAGGAGGTCGGGAACGCCGTGACCGATGCGGAGGGCCGCGTCCGCGAGCTGTCCGACGACGACCTCGACGCCGGCGAGTATCGGCTCGAGTTCGACACCAGGCCTTATTTCGAGCGGTCAGGGCTCGATCCGTTCTATCCGTCGATCTCGGTCGTGTTCACGTTCGGCGGAGGGCACCTCCACATGCCGCTGCTGCTGACCGCCTACGGCTATTCCACCTACAAAGGAACATGACCATCGTCCTCGGCGAGAACCAGTACGGCAAGGCGGAGACGCACGTCGTCCGCATCACCCGCGACGGCTCGCGGCACGACGTCAAGGACCTCAACGTGAGCATCACGCTCGCGGGCGATTTCGGGGAGACGCATCTGACGGGCGACAACAGCAAGGTCGTGCCCACAGACACGCAGAAGAACACTGTCTTCGGCTTCGCGCGGGACGGTATCGGCGAGGTCGAGGATTTCGCGATTCGCCTGGCCCGGCACTTCGTGAGCGAATTCGCGTCGGTGTATCGCGCCCGGGTGCACATCGAGGAGGTGGCCTGGGACCGGATCCAGGAGCAGGCCTTCGTCCGCGCGGGCGCTGAGACGCGCCTGGCCACCGCGACCTGCACCGACGATGGCACTTGGGTCGTCGCGGGGATCGATGGCATGGTGGTCATGAAGACGGGAGGCTCGGAGTTTCACGGGTACCTCAAGGACCGCTTCACGACTCTGCCCGAGACCACCGACCGCATCCTCGCCACCTCAGTGCTCGCGCGGTGGCGTTATGCGGGCACCGACGTCGACTGGAAAAAATCGTTCGACAAGGTGCGGCGTACTCTGCTCGAGACGTTCGCTCGCCACCACAGCCTTTCGTTGCAGCAGACCCTGTACGCGATGGGCGAAGCGGTGCTTCGCGACCTGCCCGACGTCGCCGAGATTCGAATGACGATGCCCAACAAGCACCATTTCGTGGTCGACCTGTCGCCATTCGGCATGGCCAACGAGAACGAGGTTTTCTATGCATCGGACCGGCCTTACGGCCTGATCGAGGGATCGCTCATGCGCGAGGACGCGCCCGACGCGGGCCTCGCGTGGTGATGGAGTTTCATCAGCCATCAACGTGGGCTGAGGCGCTCGCGATCAAGGCCGCGCATCCCGATGCGATGCCGATATGGGGCGGGACGGATGTGATGGTCGAGATCAACCTCGACCACCACCGGCCGGATTCAATCCTCGACTTGACCCGGATTCGCGAGCTGACCGAGTGGGACGACGACCGCGGTCACATCCGGGTCGGCGCGGGCGTGACGTACACGCGCATCATCGACGAGCTCGGCGACCGGCTGCCCGGGCTGGCCATGGCATCGCGGACGGTCGGGTCGCCTCAGATCCGAAACCGTGGAACCGTCGGCGGCAACCTCGGCACGGCGTCGCCTGCCGGGGATGCCCACCCTCCACTGCTGGCTGCTGACGCGATCGTCGAGGTGGAGTCGACGGCCGGTACGCGCCAGATCCCGGCTCGCGACTTTTTCACGGGACCCAAGAAGAACGCGATGAGGGGCGACGAGCTCATCGCAGCATTTCGCATCGAGCCTGCCCGCGGTCCGCAGCAGTTCTCCAAAGTCGGAACTCGCAACGCGATGGTCATCGCCGTCTGCTCCTTTGCGCTGTCACTGGACCGCGAGCGCGGCCGGGCCGGCACCGGGATCGGCTCCGCCGGCCCAACGCCGTTGCGCGCGGTCGAGGCCGAGGCGTTCCTCGAGGGCGAGCTGGGCAGACGCATCGGCGACGCATCGATCCGCAGGTTCGGCGAGCTGGTCGC
Organism: Candidatus Dormiibacterota bacterium; assembly: GCA_035945895.1. Taxonomy (GTDB): domain Bacteria; phylum Chloroflexota; class Dormibacteria; order Dormibacterales; family Dormibacteraceae; genus 40CM-4-65-16. The sequence goes on from DASYZS010000127.1 coordinate 27,424, forward strand.
GGCAGCCGCGAAACCCATCGACGACGTCCGCGGCACCGCGGCGTACCGCCGCCACGCTCTGAGCGTGATGGCGCAGCGCTGCCTGAGGTGGGCCATGGCGGCGTGAGAATCGATTGCACGGTCAACGGCGAGCGCCGCGTCGCCGACGATGTGTGGGAGGGCGAGAGCCTTCTGTACGTCTTGCGCGAGCGCTTCGGCCTTTATGGGTCCAAGAACGCGTGCGAGCAGGGGGAGTGCGGGTCGTGCTCGGTCTATCTCGACGGCACGCTCGTCTGCTCGTGCCTCGTGCTCGGCGGCCAGGCGAACGGGCGCGAGGTCGTCACCGTCGAGGGCGTAGACGGGGCGCGGGTGCAGGAGGCGTTCGTCGAGGCGGGCGCCGTGCAGTGCGGTTTCTGCACTCCTGGTCTCATCGTGGCCACCCACGATCTGCTCGGCCGGAACCCACACCCGAGCGACGCCGAGATCCGCGAGGCGCTGGCGGGCAACATCTGCCGGTGCACCGGCTACGCCAAGATCATCGACGCCGTGCACGTGGCGGCCAAATGAAGGTCGGGGAGAGCGTCAGGCGCTTCGACGGTCCGGCCAAGGTCCGCGGTGAGTTCGTCTACTCGTCCGACCTGCGCGCAGACGGAATGCTGTGGGGCGCCACCGTGCGCAGTCCGCATCCGTACGCGCGGATCGTCTCCATAGACGCGAGCGAAGCGCGCGCCATGCCCGGCGTGCATGCGGTGTTGACCCACGCGGACCTGCCCACGACGAACCTCTACGGCCTCGAGATCGCCGACCAGCCGGTGCTGGCAACCGGGTTCGTGCGCTACTGGGGCGAAGCCGTGGCGCTGGTGGCCGCCGACCATCCCGAACAGGCTCGGCGCGCCGTCGCGAAGGTGCAGGTCGAGTACGAGGTGCTGGCCCCGGTGGTCAATCCCGAAGAGGGGAAGGTGCTTCGGCACATCAAGATCCGGCGCGGAGACCAGGGCGCCCGCGCCGACGTAATCGTCACAGGTGAGTACGAGATCGGGATGCAGGACCAGGCGCCGCTGGGACCGGAGTCAGGCCTGGCGATTCCGGATGGCACGGGCGGCGTCGACCTCCACATCGCCACGCAGTGGCTGCACGTCGACCAGACACAGCTCGCCTCGGTGCTCGGGCTGCCTGTCGAGAAAGTCCGCCTGACCATGGCCGGCATCGGCGGCGCTTTCGGCGCGCGCGAGGACCTCTCGATGCAAGCGCACGCGTGCTTGCTCGCCCTGGCCACAGAACGGCCGGTGAAGATCTCGTACTCGCGACCGGAGTCGTTCGTCGGCCACGTGCACCGCCATCCGGGTCGCCTCACGTACGAGCACGGCGCGACGCGCGACGGCAGGCTGGTCTACGTGAAAGCGCGAATCCTTCTCGATGGCGGCGCGTACGCATCGAGCTCGACCGCGGTGATCGCCAACGCCACGTGCTTCGCCGTCGGGCCGTACCAGTGCCCGAACGCGACCATCGACGGGATCGTCGTCTATACCAACAATCCGCCTTGCGGCGCGATGCGCGGCTTCGGCTCTGTCCAGAACTGCTACGCGCACGAGGCGCAGATGGACAAGCTCGCCGCAGCCCTGGGCATCGCCCCGGTCGAGCTTCGTATCCGCAATGCGATGGAGACGGGGAGCGAGATGATCACCGGTCAGGTCGTCGACGGCCCCGTTCCCGTGGCGGAGCTCCTGCGTCGCGTGCAGCGCTTCCCGCTGCCCGGCGATGGCGGGCTGTGGCCGGGCGGCTACTCGAACACCACGCATGGCGAAGGCGTGAAGCGGGGTGTTGGTTTTGCCGCCGGCTTCAAGAACATCGGCTACTCCGAAGGTTTCGACGACTACTCGACGGCGCGCGTGCGGCTCTCGGTCGTCGACGGCCGCCCCCGCGCCGAGGTGCACACCGCGGCCGCGGAGGTCGGCCAGGGGATCGTGACCGTCCAGGCGCAGGTTGCAGGCACGGAGCTTGGTGTGACCGACGTCGTCGTGCTCAACGCCGACACGCGAGTCGGGTCCGCCGGTTCTTCCTCCGCCTCGCGCCAGACCTACGTGACCGGTGGGGCGGTGAAGGCGGCGTGCGAAGCGGTGCGCGAGCGCGTCCTCGAGCTCGCGGAATCGGAGCTGCGTCCGGCCACGGAGCTTCGAATCGCGAAGGATGCGATCCTAGACCAGAGCGGCAACGAGGTCACGTCGCTCGCCACCCTGCTGGGCGACGCTGTGATCGAGGAGACGCGCGAGTTTCGCCACCGCCAGACCTACCCGCTCGGTCCCGAGACCGGTCAGGCGGACGCGCACATGCAGTACGCATTCGCGGCCCATCGCGCGGTTGTCGACGTCGATACCGAGCTCGGGCTCGTGAGGGTCGTCGAGCTGGCCACCGCGCAGGACGTGGGCAAAGCCATCAATCCGCTGGCGGTGGAGGGGCAGCTGGAGGGCGGCGCGGCGCAGGGCCTGGGGCTGGCCGTGATGGAGGAGATCCAGCTGAAGGACGGCGTGATTCGCAACGCGTCGTTCACCGACTACCTGCTGCCGACCATCCTCGACATGCCGCCCGTACGCATGGACGTCCTCGAGCTTGGCGACCCCAATTCGCCGTACGGGCTCAAGGGAGTGGGGGAGCCGCCGACCATATCCTCGGGACCGGCGATCGTGGCCGCGATCCGCGCGGCGACGGGCCGCGAGGTCGCCCGGGTGCCGGTTCGACCGCACGACTTGACCCTTTGACACTCGTCCTTCGGGCGGGCGTTCTGTACACCGGCGCCAGCGAGATCGAGAACGGGTGGGTCCTGGCGCGGGACGGCATGATCGCCGAGATCGGCTCGGGGCCGATGCCACGTGCGGACACGGTCATCGACGAGCCCAACTGCGTGGCCATGCCGGGCCTGGTCAACGCCCACGACCACATGTACCAGTGGGCGACCCGCGGCTACGTCCCGGACGGGACGCTGTTCGAGTGGCTGCGCGCGCTCTATCCGGTCTGGGCGAAGATCGACGCCGACACGGTTCGGGTCGCGGCACGCGCCGCCGCCGCGCGCCTGCTCTTGAGCGGCTGCACCCTCTCGACCGACCACCACTACGTGTTCCCGCACGGCAAGCCAGGGATCTTTCAGGCCCTGGTCGAGGCCGTCGGCCAGCTGGGGCTGAGGTTTCATCCCTGCCGCGGCTCCATGTCTCTGGGCGAGTCGAAGGGCGGCCTGCCGCCGGACACCGTCGTGGAGGAAGAGGACGCGATCCTCACGCACACCGAGGCGATGATCAACCGCTTTCACGACCCGAAGCCGGGGTCGATGTGCCGCGTCGCCGTCGCACCATGCTCGCCGTTCTCTGTCACGCCGGAGCTGATGCGGGACTCAGCCGAGCTGGCTCGAAAGCACGATGTGCGCCTGCACACGCACCTGGCCGAGACGCTCGAGGAGGAGCGCTTCTGCGTCGGCAACTTCGGGCGCCGGCCGCTCGAGCTCATGGAGGAGATGGGCTGGACCGGCGCGGATGTCTGGTACGCCCACGGCATCCACCTCGGCGACAACGAGATCGAGCGCGTGGCTGAGGCCAAGACAGGAATTGCCCACTGCCCCTCGAGCAACATGCGGCTCGGCGCCGGAATCTGCCGCGTGGCGGACCTGCTGGAAGCCGGCGCACGCATCGGGCTCGGGGTCGACGGCTCGGCCAGCAACGAGGACGCAAACCTCGCGGTCGAAGCCCACCAGGCGATGCTGCTCGCGCGTGCGCGCGCCACCTCACCCACCGCGCTCGACGCTCGCGCCGCGCTGCGCCTGGCGACGCGAGGTGGCGCGGAGTGCCTGGGCCGGGACGACTGCGGCACCCTCGACCCGGGGAAGTGTGCCGACATCGCCTGCTTTCGCGTCGACGACCTGGCTCACGCGGGGATCAAGGACCTCGTCGCGGCGGTCGTGCTGGCGCCGCCGGCGCGGGCTCAGTCGGTGGTCGTCAACGGCCGGGCGGTGGTGCGTGGCGCGCGGTTGCTCACCGCCGACGAGGACGAGATCGCGCGCGAGATCGCTGCCGCTAGCGCTCGCCTGGCCGGATAAGGCGCGCGGCGCCTCGCGTGATCGTGCGCACGGTCCTGCCACGAATCCGATGGCCCTCGTGCACGCTGAACGGATTCTTGTAGAGCAGGTCCTTTCGCCGGACGACGTCTTCATGGTCCAGGTCGACGATCCACAGGTCGGCGTCGAACCCGACCGCGACGTCGCCTTTGTCCATCACGCGAAACCGCTGGGCGATGTTGGTCGAGGTCGCGGCGGCAACCTGCGAAGGGCTCCATTCGTCTAGCGCGAGCAGGAGCTGGCGCGTCGACTGGCAGCCCGAGATCCCACCCCAGATCTTGCGAAAGTCGTCGCCCTGCTTGAGCGCGGGAGTGCTCGGAGAGTGGTCGGACACCACCATCGGGATGAGCGGCATGCGCTCCCTGCGAAGTGGAGGCGCACACTTGGCGATGCCGCCCATCCGTTCCAGGTCGGCATGCGTGTAGAGCATGTAGTGAGGGCATGTCTCGCCGCTCACCAATCCGCCGAGCATCGCTGCGCCTTCGACGGTGCTCACGTGAACGACGTGGACTCTGCAATCGGTCTCTATGGCCAGCTCGACGAGCTGCGAGATCGCGCTCCACTCGGCCTCCGGCGGTCTCGACTCCACGAAGTCCATCGCGGTCGGTCCCGCCGGCTCGCGCAGCAGGGTCGGGTCTTCGGCGTGGACCAGAAGGATCGAATCGAGGTCACCGATTCGCTTCATGCCTTCGCGCAGCGTCCGCGGATCGCACTCCGGGAACTCGTCGATTCCGCTCGGGCACATGAAGGCCTTGAAGCCCATCACACCTCGCGCAACAAGCGGCGCGAGCTGGTCGAGGTTGCCGGGAATGAGACCGGCCCACAGCCCGTAGTCGGTCTTCGCCGCGCGTCGCATCGCGGAGAGCTTCAGGTCGAATGCCTCGACGGTCGTCGTGACCGGCAGGTTGTTCAGCGGCATGTCGACGAAGCACGTATAGCCACCCGCCAGCAGCGCCGCCGACCCGTGGGCGATGTCCTCCCACTCGGTCCGCCCAGGCTCGTTGAAATGGACGTGGGAGTCGATGCCGCCCGGAAAAACGTGCCGCCCGGTCGCGTCGACCTCGTCAGCCTCTTCGTCCAGGCTGCCGCCAATCGCACTGATGACGCCGTCCTTGATCGCGACGTCTGCCCGTTCGACTCCGCGCGCGGTGACGACGGTGCCGCCCCGGACGATCACAGCAGCGTGAGAAAACGCGAGAGCACGTCGATGGCCACGCCCACGTCCTCGGTCGTAACGGACTCCGCCGGGTTGTGACTGATGCCGCCTCGGCAGCGGACGAACAGCATCCCGACGTCGGTGAGCGACGACATCACCACAGCGTCGTGTCCCGCCCCGCTCACCAGCTGCGGCGCGGCACCGCCCGCCGCCTCGGAGAGGAGTGCGACCAATCGCGGCGAGCATTGGACCGCGGCGTTCTCGCTGACCGGGTGCACGTCGACCGTCAGGCCGCGGCCCTCGGCCAGTGCCTGCGCGTCGGCGATCAAGCGTTGCGACGCCTCGAGCCGAATCGCGTCGTCTGCGTGACGCACGTCGAGGCTGAGCGACACGTTTCCAGGGATCACGTTGGACGCGCCTGGGTGGACGTCAAGCTGTCCCACGGTTGCGACCAGGCCGCTGCGCGACCGCGCCTCCTGCTCGACCGCGATGACGAACATGGCTGCGACAACGAGAGCGTCGTGGCGGCGGTCCATAGGGACCGTTCCGGCGTGACCCGCCTCACCCGTGAAGGTGATCCGCATCCGGTCCTGGCCGGCGATCGCGGAGACGACGCCGACCGGAAGGTCGCGCGCCTCGAGCACCGGGCCCTGCTCGATGTGCACCTCGACGTAGCCAAGAGGGTCGCCCTGCCAGCAGTCGCCGGCGACCTGGTCTGGATCACCGCCGAAGGAGCGGACTGCGTCGCGCATCGTGGTCCCGCTCGCGTCGGTGCGCTCCAGGTCGCGGGCGTCGAACCGTCCCGCCACCGCCCGGCTCCCCAGGTAGGTCGATCCGAATCGCAGCCCTTCCTCGTCGGCGAATGCAAGCACCTCGATCGCGAAGGGCAGCCGCCGGCCGGCTTCGTGAAGGCGCTGAACAGCTGCGATCGCGATTGTCACGCCGAGCGGGCCGTCGTATCTGCCGGCGTCTCGCACCGAATCGAGGTGGGAGCCGAGCAGCAATGTGGACGAGCCTGTCCCTTCGTAACGGCCCCGCAGGTTGCCGATGCTGTCGCGCCGAACGGTCATTCCGGCGCCCTCCATCCATGCCACGACGTGCGCATGGGCGCACCGCATGGCCTCGGACGCGAATGTGCGCGTGATTTTTCCTGGCTCGTCTGTGCATTCGGCGAGGAGGTCGCACCGCTCCATCACGCTTCGGGCGGAGCTCATGAGACGGCGGCGAACGAGATCTCCTGCGCGCCCTTCCAGAGCACCAGATCGCCGAGCGCTTTGAGGCGCTCGTTGCCCTCGTAGATCGTTGCGAAATGGTTCCCCGCGAGCTGGCCCATCTTGCTCGCGAACAGAGTCGCGCCGTAGGGAAAGAGGATCTCCGTCTCGCTGATCCCGCCTGGGTAGAGCAACAGCTGGCCAGGAGCGGGGTGGCTCGTGTGGTTCTCGTAGCCAAGGTCGAGGTCCATCTCTCCGAATGGAATCCAGGCCGCCTCGCCGCTCCAGCGCGCTTGGATGATCTGTGTCTGCAGCGGAAGCATCGCCTGAAACTTCGCGCAGGATTTCGGCGCGAGATGGGTCTCGAGGCGCGCTGTGAAGCGCAACCCCGAGACCCTTATGTCGATGTCTATGCGCGCGTCCCCATGGCTGCCGAAGCGGCGGGTTGCCTGCGGGTTGCCACGCTGAAGGCGTAGTAGAGAACGCCGGCGACGACGAAGCCGACTATGAACGTCAGGTCGCCGAACTGCGGTTGGTTGTTGGCGAACGAGCCAACGTACAGCGAGTTGCTCGCGAAGAGCCACACGGAAACGACCAGGCCGACGGCCATGGCAAGGACTCCTTGCCAGCGGTTGTATCCCGTGTTGTAGAAGATGCTCTCGTCACCGTAATCGCCCTTGCGCAGCCAGTAGTCGACGAAGACGACGGCCAGCCAGGGTGCGATCCAGTAGGAGATCAGTAGTAGGAACGACTCGTACTTGCCGCCTGGTGCCACCTGCGCCTGAAACACCAGGCCTCCGATGTAGCCGATCACACCGGCAAGAATCGCCAGAAGGGCGCGCCGCTGACGCAGAGTGAGGCCCATCTCGCGGATGCCTATGGCGACAAGTGACATCGTGCCGCTGTAGATGTTGATCGCGTTAGCCGCGACCGCTCCGACCGCGATGGACAGCAGCGCGAAGTAGTAGACGACGCCCGGCATCGCCTGCGACAACTGGGCGGTCGGGATGTCGTTCGGGCCCCACTTGGTCCCTGCGACGGTCGCAAGAGCGGCACCCGCAAGCTCGAGCACGATGCACGACAGAAATACACCGAACCCGGCCCAGAAGCCGACCATCCGGCGGTCGACCGTCGGAGCCATGTATCGGGTGTAGTCGGCCGCGTACGGGTTCCAGCCCGCCGCGTATCCGAACGCAGCGGTGAAGGCGAGGAACCAGCCTCCGGACTCGCCTCCGAAGGCGAGCGGCGCTTTCGGGTTGAAGGCGATCCCGTAGTGCCCGTTGACGAAGATGAAGAGGCAGGCGACGGCGAAAACGATTCCCAGAAGGGGCAGCGACCAGCGCTCGAAGAAGTGAATGAGGTTGTAGCCCAGCGTCGCCACCAGGACCTGGGCGACGACGATGACAAGGAACGTCAGCCAGAAAGGAAGGTTCAGCGAGGGCAGCAGCGCCTGGATCGCAAATGCGCCGCTGACGCTGTTGACGATGAACCATCCGAACGCGCCGGTAAAGGCGTTGAGTCCGGCAGGAAAGATGTTGCCGAGAAAGCCGAAGGCGCCTCGGCTCTCGACCATCATAGGAACTCCAAACTTGGGCCCCCAGGAAGAAAGAACCCCATGGGTCACAGACCCGAGCGCGGTGCCGACGACGATGGCGGTCGCGGCCTCCCAGAAATTGAGACCGAACAGGATGATGGCGATGGTTCCCACGAAAACGGTCGCGAACTCGAGGTTGGGCGACAGCCACACGAAGAAGACGTCCAAAGGCTTGCCGTGACGTTCGGAGTGGCTTATGAACTCGACGCCGCCGGGCTCTACTTTGGCGACGGCCTCTCCGTACTCCCCCTCCCGAATAGGTACGTGCTTTTCGACTTCCTCGATCGTTTGCATAGGCGCTTCCCCCTACTGAACAACGCCAACGAGAAGTACGAGCGAAGTTTAAGGCTCGATTAGGATTCCGTCGAATGGGCCTCGATCTGCTCCTTCGCGGCGCCCGACTCCCCGGCGAAGTGGAGACCCGCGACATCGGGATCAAGGACGGCATGGTCAGCGAGCTCGAGCCCGAGGCCAGGCAGACCATGGACCTCGGCGGGGCGCTCGTCACGCCGGCCCTGGTCGAGCCGCACATCCACCTCGACGCGGTCCTCACCGTCGGCGAGCCTCGCCAAAACGAGACCGGGTCGTTGTTCGAGGGAATCGCCATCTGGGGCGAACGCGTCAAGTCCCTGACCGTCGACGACGTCAAGCAGCGGGTTCGAACGGTGCTGCGATGGCAGCTGGCCAACGGCGTCCAGTTCGTTCGCAGCCACGTTGACGTCTGCGACCCCGAGCTCCGCGCGGTGCGTGCGCTGGTCGAGCTACGGAAGGAGATCGGGGACCAGATGACGCTGCAGCTGGTCGCGTTTCCTCAGCAAGGAATCATGTCGTTCGAGGGCGGCGAGGACCTGATGCGCCGCGCAGTGGACATGGGCGTCGACGTGGTCGGCGCAATCCCACACTTCGAGCTCAGCCGCGAATACGGCGAGCAGTCGATCAAGTTCGCGTTCGCGCTGGCGGACAACAAGGGCCTCAGGGTCGACGTCCACTGCGACGAGACTGACGACGAGCACTCTCGCTTCGTCGAGGTGATGGCCGCCGAGACGATCCGCCTCGGCATGGGCGGGCGCGTCACCGCCAGCCACACCACCGCGATGCATTCCTACAACAACGCCTACGCGTATCGCTTGATCAACAACCTGAAGCGGGCGCAGATGCACATGGTCACCAACCCGCTCGACAACTCGGTGCTGCAGGGACGGTTCGACAGCTACCCGATCCGCCGAGGTCACACCCGGGTGAAGGAGCTTCTCGCCGCTGGGATCAACGTGTGCATCGGCCACGATTCGGTGATGGACCCGTGGTACCCGCTGGGCTACGGGGATCCAATGCAGGCCGCGTTTGTGCTCGCCCACTACGGCCAGATGTCGGGACACAGCGAGCTGCGGACGCTGATGGACATGATCACCTGGAATCCCGCGCAGGCGCTCGGACTCGAGAAGTACGGGCTGCTGCCCGGCTGCCGCGCCGACCTCTGCGCCTTCGCGGCGCCCACCGAGATGGATGCGATCCGCCTGGTCGCGCCACGCAAGCTGGTGCTGCGCGGAGGCAAGATCGTCGCTCGCACCGAGCCGGAGCGCACGACCGTCATGTGGGACGACCGGGAGGAGCTGGTGGATTTTCTCAAGCCGGCGCCCAAGGCAGCGACGTCATCGAACTGACCGCCGCAGACCGCGCATTCCGGCTCGTCAGCGGCTATCGGGCGTCGCAGATGGTCTTCGCCGCGGTCGAGCTCGATCTCCCCGACCTCATCGCCGGCCGACGGTCGACGGTCGACGAACTCAGCGCGGCGACCGACATCGAGCCATCTCGATTGCGGAGGCTGCTCCGAGGCCTGGTCGCGCTGGGGGTGCTGGCCGAGACTGACCAGCGCTACGCGAACACAGAGGTCGGCGAGCTGTTCCGCCGCGGCGTGCCGGGCTCGCGACGCGTCGCGGCGAGGATGCTCATCCCCGAGAGCTTTCGAAGCTGGTCGCGCTTCCTCGAAACGCTGCGCACCGGTACTCCCGGTCAGATTCTCGAGCACGGCGAGACCATGTGGGACCGCATCGCCCGCGAGCCGGATTTCGCCGAGCGTTTCAACGAGGCCATGGTGATCAACAGCCAGGCCGTGGTCGACTTCGTAGCAGAGACTGGTGACTTCGCCAGGGCCTCGGTGGTGGCCGACATCGGGGGCGGCACAGGCGCCCTCGTGGCGGGGGTCTTGCTGCAGCATCCGGAGCTGAGGGGGATCGTGTTCGACCTCCCCGGAGGCCTGGGCGAAACCGCGTCCTACCTTGCGGAGCGACATCTTTCCGACCGGTCCCAGATCCTCGAGGGCAGCTTTCTCGAGTCAGTGCCCCCTGCCGACGTCTATCTGTTGAAGGACATCCTGCACGACTGGGACGACGAGCACTCGACCCAGATCCTCAGCGTGTGCCGCCGCGGCATCAATCCCGGCGGCCGATTGATGATTGTGGAGCGGGTGGCGCCCGCACACATCACGCTCGATCCGAACCATTTCGCCTCAGCGATGACCGACCTGCACATGATGGTTCAGCTTGGGGGACGAGAGCGTACGCTCGAGGACTTCGACGTGCTTTTCAAGGCGACTGGCTTCGAGGCGACGCGCTTCACTCCCGGCGAGATCTTCCACCTCCTCGAGGCGAAAGCCGTCTAGGGCTGAGCCTCTAACTCAGGGCGTAGATCCCGGGCAGCTCTCGGTAGAGGCCCGCGTAGTCGAGCCCGTAGCCGATCACGAACCGGTCGGGGATCGTGAAGCCGGTGAAGTCGATCTTCACCGGGATCTCGCGTCGTGCCGGCCGGTCGAGAAGCGCTGCGACACGCAGTGAGGCCGGATTCATGCGCCGGAAACGCTTGAGGATCGTGTCGATTGTGCGTCCCGAGTCGACGATGTCTTCCACCAGTAGCACGTGCCGGCCGGCGAGCGAGCCCTCGACCATGTGGGCGATCTTCACCCGACCGCTGCTCTTCGTGCCCCCTCCGTAGCTCGCGGCCCGTACGAACTCCAGCTCCGCGGGGATGGAGAGGCTCCGCAGCAGATCGGCCGCGAACACGGTCGCGCCCTTGAGGATCGCGACCAAGACGAGCGGCGTCTCGCTGTGCGCGTAGACCTCAGAGATCTCGCGGCCCATCTGGTGTACGCGATGGGAGATTCGCTGCGAGGAGATCATCGCCCGCCCCGGCGCACGTCTGGACCCGCGCGCTCGGCGAGCGGAGACCAGACCCTCGGCCATTCGAACGACAGTCTAGTGTTGGGAAGGTGCGGAAGGTCTATCGCGGACGCGACATCGAGGTGAGCTTCGACCTCGATGTCTGCATACACGTCGCCGAATGCCTGCGAGGTGACCCGAGAGTCTTCGAGCTGCATCGCCGCCCCTGGGTGATGCCCGACGACGGTGATGCCGACGACGTCGCGAAGGTGATCGAGCGATGTCCCAGTGGGGCCCTGCAGTACCGGCGGCTCGACGGCAAGCCGCAGGAGTCACATACCGGGAACACAACGGTGACCCCGATTCGCGACGGTCCGCTGCTCGTCGTCGGCGAGATCGAGGTGACGCGCGAAGACGGCACGGCCGAGACCATGCCGCGCGCCTCACTCTGTCGCTGCGGTCAGTCGAACGTCAAGCCGTTCTGCGACAACTCGCACCTGAAGGTCGGCTTTCACGCGCCAGGAGTGAAGTACAGGATCCACCTCAGCCCCGTCCGCCTCGAGTACGACAAACCGATGGCCAAGGCTGACGATCCTCGCGGCGCCGCCTGATGCACCGCGACGTCGAGAGATTCAGCCGCTGGGCACCGACGTACGACCGGCACCTGCTGCAACGCCTGATCTTCGAGCCTGTGCAGAAGACGGTCCTGGACCTGAGCGCAGCAGAAGTTCCGAGCCCAACCGCGATCCTGGACGTCGGTTGCGGCACGGGCCGCCTGCTGCGGGCTGCGGACGAGAGATTTCCGGGGACTCGCCTGGAGGGCATCGACGCCGCAGAAGGCATGATCGAGCAGGCCCGCGCGTCCGGCGGTCGCGCCAACTTCCACCTCGCGACCGCCGAGAGCATTCCATTTCCCGACGCTGAGTTCGACCTGGTATTCAGCACGATGACGTTTCACCACTGGGCCGACCAGCAAAAGGGGATCGCCGAGATCGCCCGGGTGCTGAAGCCCGGCGGGCGCTGGGTGTTCGCGGACTTCGTCCCCACCGGCGCATTGCGCTATATCTGGCGGCTCTTCCGTTGGAGGCAGTTCCCCGAGCGGCAGCAGCTCGCCGGGAGGCTGGCATCGGCGGGCCTTCACGTGGTCAGCCAGCGGCGCGTCCCGGGCCGCATCTCCGTCCTGGCGATCGGCCGCTAGCGGCGCAGCTCCGAGCGGACTGAGTTCTCCGCGACCAGCCTTCCTCGAAACCAAACCTTTTCAGGTGGCAGCTGCAGCCGCAGGGCCTCGGCCCAGGTCGCAACCGGCATGAGCACGAGGTCGGCGCGCGAGCCCGGGCGTAAGCCGTAATCAGCCAGCCCCATCGCGCGGGCCGGCGCGGTGGTGACGGCCTGGAGCGCGAAGTCGAGGTCCGCGCGAGTGGTCAGGTGGGCCGCGTGGGCGGAGATCAGCGCCACTTCGAGCATCGAACCTCGACCGAAGGGATAAAACCCGTCTTTCACGCAGTCCTGGCCGAAGAACAGGTTGACTCCCGCGTCACGAAACTCACCGATGCGCGTCGTACCCCGCCGGATCAGCCCGCGGTCGCCTCGGCCCTGAAGCACGAGGTTCGTGACGGGATTGGCAGCGATCGACATACCGGCGCGCCGGCACTGCTCGATGACGCGGGCGGCGTAGTCATCGTCGGCCGCGGCAAGGGAACAGACGTGGCCGGCACAGACGCGCCCGAGGAATCCTCGGCGGAGTGCTTCGTCCGCCACCATCTCGAGCGTGCGAACGCCTCCATCGTCCGTCTCGTCGACGTGCATGTCGAGGTCGCGGTCGAACCTCTCGGCCAGATCGAAGCAGAGCCGTACGTGCTCGCGCTGGGATGCCTCGTCGGCCTCCCAGTGCGGCATGCCGCCGACCACGTCTGCCCCAGCCTGAAGGGCAGCCTCCATCAGGTCGTAGGCCCCCGGGTCCCGGAGCAACCCCTCCTGGGGAAAGGCGATCGTTCGCACCTCCGCGATGTCGGCGCAGTCGCGGGCGGCCGCCTGCACACCTTCGAGCGGAACCAGGCCGCCGATCGTGTCCACGTCGACGTGCGACCGCAGCCTTGTGGCGCCCAGCCGGACCGAGTCCTCGATGACCAATCGCGCCCTCGCACGCACGTCTTCGACCGTGTAGCGCCGCTTGCGTTCGTGGATCGCGCCGATGGCGCCGCCGAGCGTGCCGTCATGCTCGACGAGCTCGTCCCGGATCAAGACCTTGTCGAGGTGGACGTGAGCGTCGACGAACGCGGGCAGGAGAAGCTGCCGGCGGCAGCCCACGACGTCGCTGCACGCCCTCGCGGCACCCCGTGCGACTTCGACTATGCGCTCGTCCTCGACTGTGACGTCGGTGACGTCGCCGTCTGCGAGCCGCGCATCTTGCAAAGCCCACATTGGGGCCTTAAGTTACTGCCGGGTCCGGACTAGGGATTTGGGACCGGGCCGCATAGGGGAGGGCTTGGCCATGGCGACAAGTACCCGGGTCAAGGGCGTTGTCTATCCGGAGGATCGGCTTCCGTGGCCGCAAACGATCCTCCTTGGGGTCCAGCACGTGCTGGCCATGTTCGGGGCCACGGTGCTCGTGCCGATCATCCTGGGGTTCAACCCGAACACCGTCATCTTCTTCAGCGGCGTCGCGACCCTCATCTTCCTGTTCGTCACCGGTCGCAAGGTGCCGAGCTACCTCGGCTCGTCCTTCTCCTTCCTGGGTGCCGTGCTTGTCATCCAGGGTGGCAGCACCGGACATCACGACCTGGCCTATGGGGGCATCGTCATCGCGGGCGTGATCTACCTGCTGATCGGCATCGTCGTCCACTTCGTGGGCATCAACGCCATCCGCTTCCTGCTCCCGCCGGTCGTCACCGGCACGGTTGTCGCGGTCATCGGCATCGCTCTGGCCGGGGCGGCCTGGAACAACTACAAGGGCGACCTTTTCACGGCGACGGTGACCGTGCTGGTCGCCGTGCTGGCCAGCGTCTACCTGCGCGGCTTCCCGCGGATGCTCCCCGTGCTCTTCGCGGTCGTGGTCGGCTACATCGTTTCGCTCATCGATCCCAATTGCGGCGCGAAGAGCATGTGTCACGTCAGCTTCGCGGGTGTCAACAGCGCGAACTGGGTGGGACTGCCCTCGTTTTCGTTCCCCAGCTTCGGCAACTTCACCCACCAGTTCAGCCTCTTCTGGTTCATTCCTCTGATCCTGGTGGCGGAGAACGCGGGTCACGTGTTCGCGATCAGCGGGATCATGAAGCGTGACCTGAGCCCGATGCTCGGCCGGACGTTCATGGGTGACGCGATCGGCACGATCGTGAGCGGTCTCTTCGGCGGCACCGGCGAGACCACGTACGCCGAGAACATCGGCGTGATGGGTGTCACCCGCGTCTTCTCGATCTGGGTCTTCATCGTCGCCGCGATCGCCGCCATTCTCCTGGGGTTTATCCCCAAGTTCGGCGCGCTCGTGGACAGCATCCCCTCGAGCGTCATCGGCGGCATCGAGCTCTACCTGTTCGGCCTGATCGCGGTGATCGGGGCGAAGATCTGGGTGGACGCGAAGGTCGATTTCGGCAAGCGCGCAAACCTTGCCGTGGCGGCCATACCGCTGATTCTTGCCGCCGGCGGCGCCGACGTGAAGTTCGGCGACTTCGAGCTGAACAACCTGGCGCTCGGCGCGCTCGGCGCGATCGTGCTTTACCAGATCCTGCGGCCCGGCCACGTCCGCGACACCGAGACCGAGCCGGCGGAGGTCGTCTCCGGCTAGATTCATTCACGTGACCGGGGACATGGCCGCGCTGCGCAACAGGCTTCGCAGCGGAACCCTCCCGGAGGAGCTGCTGAAGCCTGGCCGCGGCGTCGTGTTGCGCTCTGGCGCACGAAGCCTGACACGCGACGAGCTTCGTAGCCACGCAGAAGAGGTCGCGGGCGGACTCGCACGTGCGGGCGTGACAGCCGGAGATCGAGTCGCGGTCTATGCGGCCAACTCGCTCGACTGGGTGATCGCTTACCTCGGCGTGATCCGCGCGGGCGGATGCGCGGTCATGCTGAACCCGGACTACCACTCCGCCGAGGCCGAGCACATCCTGCGCGACTCCGAACCCGCACACGTGGTCGCGGATAGGCCGCGGGCCGCGATCGCCCGTCAGCTTGGCATGCGCATCATTCCCCTCGAAGACCTGCCGCGGGCGGACCCGCCGGCGATGCCGCCGCTCGTTTCCGAGAGTCCCGCTGCGATCCTGTACACCTCGGGCACGACCGGCCGCCCGAAGGGCGCCGTGCTCGACCACGGCAACTTCCTGGCCCAGGGACGTGGCGCCCTTGAGGTGTGGCAGTGGACGTCGGAGGATGTGCTCGTTCACGCGCTTCCGCTCTTTCATCTGCACGGGCTTGGCATGGGCCTGCACGGCACGCTTCTGAGTGGGGGCAGCGCCGTCCTCATCCCGTTCACTCCAGAGAACGTGGTCCGCGAGCTGACTTCGGGCGGGACGATGCTTTTGGGCGTGCCCTCGATGTATCAGCGTCTGTGCGATTGGCTCGACGCGAATCCGACCGACCTTTCGCACGTCCGTGTGTTCGTGTGCGGTTCCGCGCCGCTGCCGCCCGCGCTGTTCGAGCGCTGCACCCGGCTCCTCGGCCAGCCACCGGTCGAGCGCTACGGCATCACCGAAGGAGGGATCGTGGTCACGAACCCGTACGACGGCCCGCGCCAGCCGGGCCGGGTCGGATACCCGTTTCCGGGCGTCGAGGTCAGGCTGGGCGAGCTCGACGAGGTGCAGCTCAAAGGCGGCCAGGTCTTCAGCGGTTACTGGCGGAACCCGAAGGCCACAAACGAATCGTTCACACCGGACGGGTTCTTTCGTACCGGCGATGTGGGGGAGATCGGCGACGATGGATCGCTTGCGATTCGCGGCCGGATCAAGGAGCTGATCATCACGGGTGGTTTCAACGTCTATCCGCGCGAGGTCGAGCTCGTGCTCGAGGCTCATCCCTCGGTCCTCGAGGTGGCGGTGTGTGGAGTGCCCAGCGAGAAGTGGGGCGAGGAGGTGACCGCGTTCGTCGTGCCATCGGGGTCCGTGCCGGTGGTCGAGGACGAGCTAATCGCTTTGGCGCACGAGCAGCTCGCGGCCTACAAGTGTCCGAAGCGCGTGATCACGGTGCAGGCCCTACCCCGCAACGCAATGGGCAAGGTGCAGCGCTCCCAACTCACCGCTTCTCTCGTCTCGTGAGATTCCTGGACCTCACACAAGACTTCTCCCTGCACACGCCCGCGTTCGCGGGCTATCCCGGCCCGGCGATCCGCTGGATCAAGCGCCTGGCATTCGAGAAAGCCGGTGGCCAAGAGATCACGATGACGCTGCACGTCAGCACGCACCTGGACGCGCCGGCACATTTCCTGACCGGCGGCAAGTTCATCGGTGAGCTTCCGCTCGACTTTTTGATTGGCCCTGCGTGCGTCGTCGACCTCCAGCGCTACGGCATCGGCGACTACGACGTGTACGGGCCCGAGCATTTCGAGCAGTGGGAGAAGGACACGGGCATCAAGATCGATGCGAAAGACATCCTGATCATTCGCACCGGCTACGCCCGCTACTACCCCGAGAACTGGACGGACCGCTCACGCGTCGACGAGACGGTCTACTTCATCCGCCACCCCGGGCCTTCGCGCCGCTTCGCCGAGTGGGTGCTGGACCGCCGCATTCGCTGGCTCGCGGTCGATGCCGGCAGCGCGGACCATCCCATGAACACCGTCATCCGCAGGATCCGTGCCGATGAAGCTGAGGAGGCGGAGAAGAAGCTCGGGCGCAGCCTGGACGAGATCTTTCCGAAGGCCGACTACCAGATCATGCACACGCTGCTGTTTCCGCACGACATCATCCATATCGAAAACCTCGGCGGCCGGCTGGACGAGGTGCTCGACCGCAAGATCCTGTTCGGCTGTTTTCCGTGGCGCTTCCAGGGCGGCGAAGCCGCTCTATGCCGCGCGGTCGCCATGATCGACGAGTGAAGCCGCCTCCTTTCACGTATCACGCACCGCAAACCGTCGAGGAAGCGTGCTCGTTGCTCGCCTCCCTCGAGGACGCGAAGGTCCTCGCAGGTGGGCAGTCGCTTGTCCCGCTTCTCAATTTCCGCCTGGCCCGCCCTCAGCACCTCGTAGACATCAACCGCATCGGCGGCTTCGATCGGATATACGAGCGCGACGGTGGCATCGCGGTGCAGGCGCTCGCACGACAGGCCGCGGTCGAGGACTCTTCTGCGGTCGGCAACATCTGCCCGCTGCTCACGGACGCCGTGCGTTTGGTGGCGCATCGCGTGATCCGCAACCGCGGCACAGTGTGCGGAAGCATCGCCCACGCCGACCCGGCTTCCGAGCTGCCCGCTGTGCTGCTCGTCCTCGGCGGGCACGTGCTCGCCCGCTCTGTTCGCGGCGAGCGCCTGATCGCCGCCGAGCAGCTGTTCAAGGGCGTGTTCGAGACGGCCCTGGCGCCTGACGAGCTGCTGGTCGAGGCGTGGTTTCCCGAGGTGGTCGACAAGCACGCGATCCTCGAGGAGTCGCGGCGCCATGGCGACTTCGCCCTGGCCGGCGTGGTGCGAGCGGGTGAAAACCTGGCGCTGTTCGGAGTGGCGGCGACGCCGCTCCTGGCCGATCCGAACGATCCGACCTCGGGTCTGCAGCCGAGCGGCGATCTCGAGGCGACTCCAGAGTTCCGTCTGCATCTCGTCCGCACCCTCACGGACAAGGCATTCGCGGCGTGAAGGTCAACGACGTAACGCACCCGGCGCCCTCAGATCCTCGCCGGCTGCTCTCCGACCACCTGCGCCACGACCTGGGGCTCACCGGCACTCACGTCGGATGCGAGCACGGAGTTTGCGGATGCTGCACCGTGCTTCTCGACGGCGCTCCCCTGCGTTCGTGCCTCATGCTCGCCGTGCAGGCCGAGGGGCACGACGTGACGACCATCGAAGGCCTTGCCCGCGACGGCGAACCGCTGCATCCGGTGCAGCAGGCATTCCACGAGTGCCAGGGCCTGCAGTGCGGGTTCTGCACGCCGGGATTTGTGATGTCGGTTGTCGGCCTGCTCGCTCAGCATCCGCATCCGACCACCCAGCAAATCGAAGAAGGGATCTCGGGAAACCTGTGCCGCTGCACTGGCTACGCGTCGATCCGGCGTGCGGTGAGTCGCGCGGTCGAGCTCCAGAAATGACCACTCGGTGGTTCGGTGCCCCGGTGCAGCGCAAAGAAGACGAGCGGCTGCTCCGCGGACACGGCCACTTCACGGACGACATCGACCTCGGTGCACTCGAGTGCTGCTTCGTGCGGTCGCCTTACGCCCACGCGCGAATCAGCTCCATCGATGTCACCTCCGCACGAGAAATGCCCGGTGTCCACGCGGTGTACACCGCTGCCGATCTTCCTTTCGGCGGCGTTGACCTCCCGTTGCTGATTCCGCACCCCAACCTGACTCACGGCCGGACGCAGAGGTGCCTCGCGTCAGAGGTCGTGCGGTACGCGGGGGAGGCGGTGGCGTTCGTGGTCGCCGAAACCCGCGCTCTCGCCGAGGACGCGGCCGAGACGGTGCAGGTCGACTACGAGCCGCTTCCGGTGGTGATCACGCCCGAGGCGGCGGCTCGCGCCGAAAACCTCGTCCACGATGACGTTCCCGGCAACGTCGCCGCGGAGCTGCTGCAGGAGGCGGGGGACGTCGAAGGAGCGCTGGCCAAAGCGCCGCACCGCAAGCGCCTGCGTTTCCGGTACGAACGCGGCGCCGCCGTCCCGATGGAAGGCCGGGCGGTCTGGGCCCAGTGGTCGGTGCCCGAGCAGAGGCTCACGGTCTACGACTCGACCCAATCGCCGACCTCGATCCGCGGTGGGCTTGCAGTGCTGTTTGGCCTGCCGGAATCGAATGTCGATGTCATCGCACCCGACGTGGGAGGCGGTTTCGGGCCGAAGATCATGCTCTTCTACCCCGACGAGCTGCTGGTTCCATTCGCCGCAATGCAGCTCGGCCGGCCGGTGAAATGGACCGAGGACCGGCAGGAGCACTTCACCGCCGTCAACCAGGAGCGAGGCCAGGTCCACGAGGTCGAGGTCGGATTCGACGGCGACGGCCGCGTACTCGCCCTGAGCGACGATTTCATCCACGATGGGGGCGCTTACACGCCCTACGGGATCATCCTGCCGATCATCACAGCGGCGCAGGTGCCCGGTCCGTATCGCATCCCGAACTACCGGGTCCGCTTCCGCGACGTCTACACGAACGCGATACCAACTTCGCCGTATCGCGGCGCGGGACGGCCCCACGCATGCTTCGTGATGGAGCGCACGCTCGACGCCATCGCGGCCGAGCTCGGCCTGGACCGGGCCGAGGTGCGACGAAGAAATTTCATCGCGCCGACAGACTTCCCGTACGAGGTCGGGGTGGTCTGGCAGGACGGCAACATGGTCGTGTACGACAGCGGCGACTACCCGACGCTGCTCGACCGGGCACTCGCGCTTCTTGGCACCAAGCCCGAAGGCGACAACGTCGGCCGTGGCATCGGCGTGTACGTGGAAGGCACGGGCGTCGGTCCATACGAGGGTGCGCACGTCCAGGTCCTGGTGTCGGGCAAGGTGGTGGCGGCGACCGGCATACCCAACCAGGGACAGGCGCACGACACCGTGTGGGCGCAGATAGTCGCCGACGAGCTCGGCGTCGACGTCAAGGACGTCGAGATCACCAGCGGCGACACGCGTCGCATGCCGTGGGGAGTCGGCACTTTTGCCTCGCGCAGTGCCGTCGTCGCGGGCAACGCCATGCATGTAGCGGCGCGGATGGTC
>DASYZS010000128.1:0-4377 GCA_035945895.1 Candidatus Dormiibacterota bacterium
TGGATCGCGGTCAAGCACGTGAAGTCGAATGCGATCGTGCTGTTCAGAGAGGATGCCGCGGTCGGTGTCGGCGCCGGACAGATGTCGCGCGTTGAGGCGGTCCAGCTGGCGCTGCAGCGCGCGGGGGACAGGTCGCGCGGGGCGGTGATGGCCTCGGACGCGTTCTTCCCGTTTGCCGACGGCCTCGAGGTCGCCGCCGGCGGCGGGGTCAGGGCGGTCATTCAGCCTGGCGGCTCGGTCAAGGACGCCGAGGTGATCGCCGCCGCCGACGCGGCCGGCGTCGCCATGGTTCTGACGAGCCGGCGCCACTTCCGCCACTAGCTTGTCAAGGCGCTTCGGGGAAGAGGGTCGCGAGCTTTCCTATGGTTCGTACCTCAAGATCCCCGAGCTGCTGGCGCTGCAGCAGGGCCTGAGCCACGAGCACGACGAGCTGCTTTTCATCGTCGCCCACCAGGCATATGAGCTGTGGTTCAAGGTCGTGCTGTTCGAGCTCGAGGCCGCGCGCGACCGTATCGAAGCGGACGATATCTTCTTCGCGCGGCACTTCCTGCATCGGGTGCACGTGATCGAGCAGCTGCTCGTCGAGCAGATCGATGTCCTGGAGACGATGTCGCCCCAGGACTTCCTGGCTTTCCGCTCCAAGCTCGCGCCTGCGAGCGGGTTTCAATCGGTGCAGTTCCGCGAGATCGAGTTCCTTTCCGGCCTGAAGCAGCCAGGGTACGTAGCGCGCCTCGAAGCCACTCCCGAAGAGATGGCTGGTCTGCGCCGCCGCCTCGAGGAGCCATCTCTCGACGACGCCTTTCGGTCGCTGGTCAAGCGGCGCGGATCGCCCGCACTCGTCGAGATCTTTCGCGACCGCGAGCAGTACGGCGACCTGTTCGACCTGTGCGAGGCGCTGCTCGACCACGACGAGACCTTCGCCCATTGGCGGGCGAGGCATGTGCTGATGGTCGAGCGTCAGATCGGGGGCAAGAAGGGCACCGGCGGCAGCTCTGGCGCCGAGTATCTACGCACGACGCTCGACAAGCGCTTCTACCCGGAGCTGTGGGAGGTTCGCTCGCAACTCTGAGCACCATATGCACCTTTTGCGCAAAACGGCCCTATCGCCCTGGGTTGATAGGCACCTTTTGCGCAAGACGGGTCAATTGGACCGGAGCTTCAAAGTGAGCAAGGAGTTCCCGGGCGAGCGGCCAGAGGACCACATGAAGAAGACGCGCGTGGAGCATCCGCGCGTGACCTGCGGGTCCTGCCGCAAGTTCGACGGCACCGCCTGGTGCCGGCACTGGAACTTCCACACCACTGCCGAGTCGCCGCCTTGCCGCTTCTACTCGAGAAAGGCGTAGACCGTTACCTCGTTCGGTCCGCGCCGGTCTAACAGGCAGCATGATGCAGGCGGTCGTTGCCGTGCGGGTTGACGAGAGAGGCGAATTCGAAGCCGCCTTCGGCGAGGTGCGCAGGTCGGCGTTTCTGCTGGCCCGGCATCTGGGGCGCGACACAAACGGGGCGGCCGACATCGTCCAGGAAGCAGCGCTGCGCGCCTGGCGGTACCGCTCGACGCGAACTGGCGAGTTTCGGGCGTGGTTTCTCGCAATCGTGTACCGGTTGTGTCGAGGCCCGGTCCCGGAATGGCTGCCCCTGCCCCGAGCATGGGACCGCGCCGCGCCCGATCCGATCGAGACCGCGATGGACGCCGACCTCCTAGCGGCCCTGCGCACCCTGCCGCCGCGCCAGCGAGCGGCGTTGTGGCTGCGCTACTGCGATGACCTGTCGACCGCTGACGTCGCTCGCATCCTCCACTGCACTGAGGCTGCGGCCAAACAACTGCTCCTCCGCGCGCGGGACGCGCTGCGGGAGCGCCTGGAGACAAGCAAATGACCGATGACCTCGAGCTCCGCCTGCGCAACCTGCCCCGCTCAGCGGTGTTGAGCCACGCCGATAAAAGCGCGATCGATCGGCTCGAGCCGCGCTCGCGCAAGTCGCATCGTCGTGTCCAGCTCACCGCCGCCGGCGCGGCGGTGCTGATCGCGGTCCTCCTTGCCAATGTGGTCGTGGCCTACTTCGCGCCGCGTTATGAACGCGCTCTTGCCGATTCGGGCGTAGGCTCGATCTCGCAAAAATTCCTCGCCGCGGTCGGCTTGAACGACGGCGACGTGACAGCCGTCAGCGACTCCGCGACCTCCTCCGGTCACACCGTGAAGCTAGTAGCCGGATATGCCGATGGCCTGCGCACGAATTTCTTTCTCACCATCGATGGCAAGGGCCTGACGGGCAATCCGAAGGATTACGGACGCAACCCGACCGATCTCGGTGTGGGCGGGGTGACCCTGACCGACCAGTTCGGACGCGCATATCAAGGATCCGGAGTTTGGGGTCCGACCGAGATCCAGTTCGAAGCCCTTCTCTGGCCTGCCTCCGAACTGGGCAGTCGGATGACGCTGCACGTCAGCTCACTCACCAACTACCGCGCGACGACCATTTCCGGCGACTGGACGCTGCACGCAGCGCTGATTTCCGAGTCCGCGCACAAGATCCCGTTGCCTGCGGCGGTGCACACCTCGAGGGCTGACTATGTGTTCACGGGGATCACCGCATCCGAGACCGAGATGATCCTGCGTTGGACAGTGAGCGGACCGGCCGCCGACGAGGCGAGGACCGAGATGCAACATCCGCCGCTAAACTCGAATCCATTCGGAACGCCAGTGATGCTGCAGTACTTCACGCCTCGGGTCTACGATGCCGCCGGCAACCAGTTGCAGATGCAGGAGTGGGGATTCACCTGGCCCAGGACTGGACCGGCGCAAGGCGAGATGACGGTGTTCGTCAAGGGACCGGGGCGCTACCGCATCCAGCTCGGCGCCGCCGTCGAGTCTCGCTCGGTCGTCCTGCCCTAGTCGTCGATCGCGGCGTACGCGAGCGAGAAGAAGTCGCGAGGGACGGGCAGGCTGTCCGGGCCCGCGGTCATCCCGACCACCTGCGTCATCAAGATCGCGACCATGTCCTCGCTCGGATCGGAGCGCCACGCCGTGCCGTACCCACCGCGCCAGCCGTACGCCCCGGGCGTCGTATTCGTTTCGGATCGCCGGGTGACGACGCCGACTCCCCAGCCCCAACTCTCGTTGTCCCAGGCGCCGGCATTCCACGGCGAGTTGGCCTTCTGCGAAGGCGTCAGCTGGTCTGAGGTCATCGCCTCGATCGTGGGCCGAGACAGGATTCGCTCGGCTCCCATCACGCCGCCGTTGAGCAGCATCCTGGCGAACACATGGAAGTCGTCGACGGTCGCGACGAGCCCGCCGCCGCCCGACTCGAGCGCGGGCGGACGGCTGAAGGAGCCGCCCTTGCCTTTGTCTTCGGTCTCCGGGCCGCCTGGTTTCGCGTAGGCGGTGGGCAGCCGGTCGATCTTGGCGGCCGGCACCCAGAACCCTGAGTCCTTCATGCCGAGCGGTTGGAAGAGGCGCTCGCGCATGAAGTCGCCGAGGGACATTCGGGTGGCCCTGCCGATGAGAATCCCCAGGACCTCCGAACCGGTGTTGTAGAGCCATGCCTCGCCCGGCTGGTGCACCAGCGGCAGTTCCGCCAGCGCCCGCATGTACTGGTCGGGCGTCAGTTTTCGCCGGTTGCTAAGGTCCGAGCCTTCCATCGCCTTCTGGATCGGGTAAGTCCCCTTCTCGGCGAAGATCATCCCGGCCCCCAGGGTGAAGGCCAGGAGATGGCGCAGCGTGATCGGACGGATTTTCGGGACCGTGTCGTCGACCTCTGAGTCGACGGAGCGCAGCACACGCAAGGCGGCAAGTTCGGGAAGTAGTTGCTCCACCGAGTCGTCCAGGTGAAGGCGGCCCTCCTCGATCAGGATGCACGCAGCGGCCGCAACGATCGGCTTGCTCATCGACGCGATCCGGAAGATGGTGTCGCGCGAGTAACCGACGCAGTCGACGTGAACCTCGCCCCGCCGCTCGACGAGGGTGACGAACCCCGGCAGCTCGCCCCGCTCGACCAGCGGCGCAAGCGCGTCGTGCATGCGCCGCAGTCGAGGCGCGGAGAGGTTGCCCACCGCGCTGATCCTAAGCGGCTTCCTCCGAAGAAACCGGGTGTCGCATGGGAACCGGGCTGGCGACCTCGATGGCGTTGCTGTCGTGCATTACCGCGGCCGCGACTGTCGCGTCCTCGGGATCGGTTACCTCAGCGGTGATCAGGATCCGAATTTGCCGAGGCTGGAATCCCACCATCAGCAGGCGGGTCATACCCAGGTCGGCGTCATCTCGGTTGGTGAATGTCCCAACCACGGTGTTGATGCTCATGTCTTCGAGTCTCCTTGCATTCACGCTGCTTCCACCTCCGAGCTTTCGGTGTCGCGCTCGATGGCGATCGGCCGCCGTCCGC
>DASYZS010000129.1:0-1527 GCA_035945895.1 Candidatus Dormiibacterota bacterium
CATCCTTCGAGATCTGTACCGGCGCGCGGGGCTAATGCGGCGCGCCTGAAAGCGGTGCGCGCTTAGATGTCGCGTTCACCCAGAAATGGAATCAATTCACGAATGAAGTCGCGATCCGCCGAGGGCGGCGCATCGCGGTACGCGACATCGAACTCATCCAGCGCCGCCTGGACCGTCTGCTGCAAGGTAGCGCGGGCGAAGTCGATGCTGGCGTAACGCTTGAACAACCGAAAGACCCACTCCACCTCCCGCTCCGTGCGCTGCTCGCGGGCAACGGAAAAGACGCGCCTGAGCTGCTCCCGCTCGTCGGTGGTGCACTGGCGCAGGGTGTGGACGAGCATGAGCGTGCGCTTGCCCTCCCAGATGTCGCCTAGAATTTCCTTGCCGTACTGGGTCCGATCGCCAACCAGGTTCAGGATGTCGTCCTGGATCTGGAACGCCGCGCCGAGCAGGAAACCGAACAGGTTGAAGCGGTCGGCGTCGATCGCGCCGGCTGTCCCGATCAGTGCTCCGATGCGGCAGGGGTGGATGCACGTGTACCAGCACGTTTTCTTGAGGACCAGCCGGAGGTAGTCGTCCTCGGTCAACTCGAAGATATTGTCGCGCGTCCAACCGAGCTCGAGCGCCTGGCCCTCAACCGACTGCAGGACGAGATGCTGCGCCTCATGGAAGATCCGGTATGCGAGCTCAGCACCCAGGACCGGAATGTTCTCGGTTAGCGAGCCAATGCTGATGGCATTCATCGCGTCGCCGACGTTGACCGCGATCGGGACGCCCTGCTCCATATATAGCGTCGCGCGGTTGCGGCGGTACAAGCTTCCATCCTCGATGTCGTCGTGCACGAGGAAGGCGTTGTGCAGTAGCTCGATCGACACCGCCGACGGCAGCGCCTGCTCGATCGATCCGCCAAAGGCGCGGCAGGTGGCGATGCACAACGCCGGACGCAAGCCCTTGCCCACATGCGACAGCTGGCCCGAGATCAGGTCGTACAGGTAGCGTCGCGGCTCACGGGTCGGAAGCTGGCCGAGCAGGGCTCGGTAGGTGAGGTCGCGGTATCGGGCGAGCTGTCGCTCGATGCCCGCCGCCACCGTCTCGCTCCGCCCGGTCATGCTACGGCTCGACAAAGCGGACGTTGCCGGTGGTCAAGCCGGGTGGTCCCACATTCGGTGAATTGCGCTCCGCGGACGCGAGCGCCTCCAGCGCCGAGGTCGCCGCCGACTCTGCCGGGCTGGCGGCTATGCCGGCCAGCGTGGCGAAGGCGCGCAGCAGCTCACCAGACGGCGCTCCCGGCCCCGATGTCAGGCGCTGGATCAGCTCAGACCGGCTCTCGCCCGTCCTGATGTACGACAGCAGGTCCTCAAGGTTCATCGCCGAGCTGACCACGTTGACGATCGATGCCTCGAGCGCGCTGGCCCCGCGGTAGAGCGCCGCCAGCGCCGACAGCCCGAGCCTGACAGCGGTGTCGTCCCAGGGCAGGCCCTGCCGGTACCGCACTCGATCGTTCGCGCGCCAGGGCTCCAGCAGCTC
>DASYZS010000130.1:0-1578 GCA_035945895.1 Candidatus Dormiibacterota bacterium
GGGCATCATCACGTTGAGCTCGAAGAAGCTGCCCGACTGCCCGCTCACCAGCACGGTGGTGTCGTTGCCGTAGACACGAGCGATCACCATCAGCAGCGATTCGATGATGACCGGGTTCACCTTGCCCGGCATGATGCTCGATCCCGGCTGGGTTTCCGGCAACCGCAGCTCACCGAGACCCGCGATCGGACCGGAGCCCATCAAGCGAATGTCGGATCCGATCTTCCAGAGGCTGGTGGCGATGGTGCGAAGCGCGCCGTGCGCCGCCACCACCGCATCGAGCGTCGCCTGCGCGTGGAAGTGGTTTGGGGTTTCCTTCAGGGCGACGCCACTCGCCTTCGCGAGCCGGGCGACCGCGAGCTTGGCGTACTGGGGATGGGAGTTGAGTCCGGTGCCGACCGCGGTGCCCCCGAGGGGAACCTTCGCGAGCTCCTCCACCGCACTGTGCGCGCGGCGGATCGACTCCTCGATCTGCCCGGCGTAGCCCCTGAACTCCTGCCCGAGGCGAATTGGGGTCGCATCCTGAAGGTGAGTTCGTCCCGTCTTGATGACCGGCCAGAACTCCTTGCTCTTCGCTTCGAGCGCCCGCTGCAATCGCTGCAGCGCGGGGATGAGCTCGTCCTGTATGGCCATCGCGGACGCGATCTGGATCGAGGTCGGAATGACGTCGTTCGAGGACTGGCCCAGATTGACGTGGTCGTTGGGGTGGACGAGCTTGGACCCGCGCTCGCCGCCGAGAATCTCGGTCGCGCGATTGGCAATGACCTCGTTGGCGTTGGTGTTGCTCGACGTCGCCGAGCCCGTTTGATATATGTCGATCGGAAACTGGTCGTCGTGCTTGCCGTCGATGACCTCCTGCGCGGCGGCGGCGATGGCGCGGGCTCGCCGGCGCGGCAGAATGCCGAGCTCGCGGTTGGTCTGCGCCGCGGCGCGCTTGACCATCCCGAGCGCGCGGATGAGGCGTCGCGGCAGCGGCTGGCCCGAGATCGGGAAGTTGAGAACGGCGCGCTGAGTCGAAGCGCCGTAGTACGCGTCCGCCGGAACTTCCATGTCACCCATGGAGTCCCGCTCGATCCGCGTCCGCTTGGCCACCGAGGGTGATTTTAGTTTCCGGCCGCCGGAGCTCCGGGCACTTGCGCGTCCTAGGCGGCCGGGCGCGTGCCGCGCCGAAGCCGGCGTCAGGGGGCCCGGCGCTCACTCGTCACGCAGCGACGGCTGCGCTCCTCGTCGCGCCACCCCTTCCTTGGCTCCGGCCGCCCATGCCACGCAAGGTGCTCCGGCGCCCCGGCGCCCGGAAACCTAGAGTTCCGTTGAGATGCGCCTAGCCGCCCTCGACATCGGTTCCAACACCATCCATGTGCTGGTTGCGGACGTCGTGCGCGGCAAGCTGGTGGACGTGGCCCACTACGTCGAGATGCCGGAGCTCGGGGCGCAGGTCGCCAAGCGGGGCGCCATCGGAAGCAGGGCGCGGGTGGCGCTGCGCGACCTGCGCAAGGTCCTGGCCGAGGCGCGGCGGCACGGCTACGACCGGATGCTGGCGTGCGCCACCGAGGCGGTCAGGCAGGCGTCGGACGGCCC
>DASYZS010000131.1:0-2446 GCA_035945895.1 Candidatus Dormiibacterota bacterium
TGGAAGCTGCGCATCTTCCATCGCCTGGATGAAGCAGGCCTCGAAGCGGTCGCCCCACTCGTCGGGAGCGCCCTGCGCGGCGTGGATGGTGAGCATGCCGCTGTGACCGCCGCGGTTGCGCGAGTAGCTCGGCGGTCCGCCGAAGACCTCTTCCCAATAGGCGGCGAGGTTCTCATTGTGGTTGTGACTCAGGCCGTGAGAGAACGCGTGGTTGAGCTCTCGGTCCTCGATGCATCGCTCGGTGACCGCCGCGGCGAGCGCCAGGAAAGCCTCATGGCCGCCCGCAGCTTCGTAGATGGATGGCCGGCTCATTGGTTGCATGCTACGAGTGCGAGATGCTGACCGCGACGCAGAAAGGAGCCGCCGGTGAAGAGCTGCTGGCCGCCTGCGTGACGCTCTCGTCGGATGGCGAGTTGGAGCTGTACAAGCCGCTCTCAGACGATGACCACACGGACATCTCGGCCGGTCGGCGTGGCAAGGTGCCGGCGCTGGCGATCCAGGTCAAGGCGGCTTTCGATCTCGACCCCAAGGGCTTCGCCGTGGCCCGGATGTATTTCAGTGGCAAGCCGCGTGAGCACCCGGCGTTCGTGTACGCCGTGGTCTACGTGGTCGATGCATCCGTCGAGACCGCCTGGATCGTTCCGAGCGCCGACTTCAACCGGCTGACCTACCGCGGCAAGAGCACTCGCGGGAAGGGGATCGAGCTGCAGTTCATGGCGAGCCCGACCAGGCGCGACAAGTGGGCGCCGTTTCGCCTGCCGCGTCTCGAGCTCGGCCCGCGCCTCCTCGCGATCGTCGATTCGCTGCCAGCCGGGAGGCCGCCCCGAGTGGCTGGAGCGAGCTTGATTCTGCGTTAATCCTATTGACGTAACGAACGTACGTTTGGTACTATTTGTGCATGCCCGAGTTCGACCTGCTTGATGCTGGAATCCAGGCTGTAGAGCTCAACGACGACATGGACCCGGCCGCGCTCCAGACCCGCATCGACCGGCTCAAGATCAGACATGCGCAGCTCGTGCACCTGGGAGCTCAGCGCGGAGACCACGAGCTGACCGGTCGAACACCGGTGGGCTGGATTGCGTGGTCATGCAAGATGTCACCCACCTCGGCCTCCGACAGCCTATGCGTCGGCAAGCAGCTCGAAGAGATTCCTGCTGTGGCCGAAGCTGTGCGCTCGGGCCAGATCGGCTTCCAGTCCGCCTCGGTCCTGTGCCATTTCCGGGACAAGCTCGGTGACAAGAAAGACCTGTTCGACGAGGAACACTGGATCACGCAGGCCCGCGAATCTTCGGTCAAGAACCTGCGTTGGGTCACCCAGCACGTCCGCTACCTGGTCGACCCGGACGGGTTTGAGCACGACGTCGAAGAGGATTACGAGCAGCGCTACCTGTACCTGAGCCCCATGGGGCACATGTTCAAGATCGACGGCCTCGTGGACGAGGAGTGCGGCGCCGCACTGCGAGCTGCGATCGACGGGCTGGCCAAGCGGCTTGGTGAAGACGACGCACGGAAACCCAAGCAGCGCCGCGCCGACGCTTTCCACGAGATCGTCCGCCACGCCTTGGACAAGGGCACGCTGCCCACGCGCAACCGCGTCCGTCCGCACATCAGCGTGCACACGACGATCGAGGGTTTGAAGGGCGACCTCGGCGCGGCGGCGTCAGAGCTCCAGACCGGCAGCCTGGTCTCGAGCAAGACCGTGCAGCGCCTGGCCTGCGACGGCATGCTTTCGCGGGTCGTGAAAGCCGGCTCGGTCGTGATCGACGTCGGCCGCGCGACGCCGAACGTGTCGCCTGCCCAGTGGCGCGCCTTGAAAGCCCGTTACCAGAGCTGCGGCTGGACCGGCTGCGACCGTCCGGTCAGCTGGACGAGCCCCCACCACATCGAGTTCCGATGCCACGGCGGCCCGACCACCATGCGCAACCTTCTTCCGCTCTGCTACCACCATCACCGCCTGGTCCATGAAGGCGGCTGGCAGGTGGTACGCGCAGGCGAAGGCCTCCAATTCGTCCCGCCCGAACGAGACTGGATCAAAGACGTTCGCCGGCGCTGGGGCGAACGAGCCGCCTGACGCTATACTCGCGCTCAAATGTCATCCATCGCTCTTCGTCCTGTGACGCGCGCGGTGGACGGCATGCGCCTTACCTAGCCGGCTGCGCTAGCCGCTCTCCGCGCATCAGTTTTGACGCGCCCGTTTGGGCGCTGGAGAGCGAGAGATGCATCGAGTCAGTCCGACCGCCGGTTACATCGCGATTCTTGGCACGCAAGGCTTTGCGCGCGGCCTCATGTTCGCCGCGCTGTCGTCCTACTGGGTCGTCCAGGCAGGGCTGAACCCATTGCAGCTCGTGCTGCTGGGCACGGCGCTCGAAGGAACACTGTTTGTCCTGCAGATTCCGACCGGAGCTTTCGCCGACTCGTTCGGCCGCCGCCCGGCGACTGTCATCGG
>DASYZS010000132.1:0-8517 GCA_035945895.1 Candidatus Dormiibacterota bacterium
TGACGGGCTATCGCGTCCAGCACAGCTCGGCGCGCGGACCCTACAAGGGCGGCATCCGCTACCACCCGAACGTGACCCTCGACGAGGTCAAGGCGCTGGCGGGCTGGATGAGCATCAAGACCGCTGTGGTCAACATCCCGATGGGCGGCGGCAAGGGCGGCATCACCGTCGACCCGCACCTGCTCTCGCCGCGCGAGCTCGAATCGCTGACGCGCGCGTACACCGAACGGATCTGGCGCGTGATCGGCCCGCTGGTCGACATCCCCGCGCCCGACGTCAACACCGACTCGCGGATCATGGACTGGCTCGCCGACGAGTACGCCCGGCTGTCAGGTCTCGCGGACCCTGCTGTCGTGACCGGCAAGACGGTCGAGCACGGCGGATCGCTGGGACGCGACAAGGCCACCGCGCGCGGCGGTTTCGATGTTCTCGAGGCGGCCATGAACGCCGCGCATGAAGACATGCGCGGAAAGCGTGTCGCGATCCAGGGTTTCGGCAATGCGGGCGCCAATGCCGCGCTGCTCCTCAAGGAAGCTGGTGCGATCATCGTGTCCGCTTCCGACTCGACCGCCTCACTCGTCGCATCCGAAGGCCTGCCGATTGCGGACCTTGCGGCTTTCAAGGACCGCGGCGGTCACTTCTGCGACCTGACGCAGTACGAGAGGAAGCGAGCCGACGCACCCCTCTACGAGAAAGTCGACATCCTCATCCCGGCCGCGCTGGAGGGGCAGATCACTGCGGAGAACGCAGAGCGCGTCAACGCGCATTGGATCGTCGAGCTCGCCAACGGTCCGACGACACCTGAAGGGGACGCTGTCCTTGCGCGCCGCGGCGTGCAGCTGCTTCCGGACATCCTCGCGAACGCGGGTGGCGTGGTCGTCAGCTACTTCGAATGGGTGCAGGACCTGCACTCCGAACGGTGGCTGCTCGAAGAGGTCGAGGCTCGGCTGGCCGTGATCATGCGCCGCGCATTCGACGCCGTGACCGCGATGGCGCGGGACAAGAACGTCTCGCTCCGCGTGGCGGCTTATGCGGTAGCGCTGCAGCGCATCGCGGCGGCCATCAAAGAGTCGGAGTCGGCGCCGCGAAGGAGCATCAGCACCGTCACGTTTTGATCACCTGCTGATCGCTACTCTTGAGTCATGCCAGACCAGCAAACGCAGAACGCGTGGGACCGTTTCGAGTCGGACATACAGAACCTTGCGGGTGAGCTCAAGCGGCACTATCGCAGCGCCGCCGACGACACGAGCAACGCCGAGCTGAAGCGATCGCTGGAGCAGTTGCGTCAGACGGCGGACGCCGCGTTCAAGTCGCTGGAGACGGCGACTCGCGACCCTGAGGTGCGCAACAAGACCAAGCAGACCGCGCGCTCGTTCGGCATGGCCGTCGCCGAGACATTTCGCGACCTCAGCGACGAGATCGAGAAGGCCGTCCGCCGGAGCTAAGCGGGCTTCGTCGTTGCCGCCTGCCTGGCGGCGAGGACGCGGGCCACGTCCGCGGGGGAGAGGATCCCGACCAGCGCGCCGTTGTCGAACACGAGCACGCGCTGGTCAATCCCCGGCCCGATCCTTTGAAG
Source organism: Candidatus Dormiibacterota bacterium (assembly GCA_035945895.1). Taxonomy (GTDB): domain Bacteria; phylum Chloroflexota; class Dormibacteria; order Dormibacterales; family Dormibacteraceae; genus 40CM-4-65-16. The sequence continues at coordinate 1,577 of DASYZS010000132.1, forward strand.
GAGGGCGGAGAGGTCATCTCGCGGGCTGGTCACAGGTACTTCGGCGATTGGTCTCGCGACGTCGATCAAGTGCTTGTTCGCGCGCTCGTCGGCAGGTAGGCGCACCAGCTCCGAAAGGCGAACGACCCCCGTCAGCTTGCCCGACGGCTCATGGATCGGGTAGGTCGTGAAGCTGTGATTGGGCGCCACCGATTCGAGGAACTGCTGCACCGTCACCCAGTCCGGCAGCGTGACGACCGGAGTCGACATGGCTGCCGAGACCGGCACCGTGCGCAGCAGCGTGCGGATGTTGGATCCCTGCTCCTCCGAGGCCGCGGCGGAAAGCAGGAACCAACCGAGGAAGGCGATCCAGAGCCCGTTGGCGATCCCGCCGAAGAAAGCCTCTAGCACGCCCGCGCCGATCATCAGGTACGCAAACACCCGCCCGACTCGCACCGCGTCGTGGACTCCTCGCTGACGAGTGCCCTCCCGCCACCACAGGAACGAGCTCAGAAGCCGGCCTCCGTCAAGCGGAAACGCGGGGACCAGGTTGAAGAGCCCGAGCGCCACGTTGACGAAGGTCAGATACGCGAAAAGGCTGGAGATCAACGAGTTGAACTGGGTGATGAAGGCCAGCACGAGCATGACCGCCGCGACGACCAGGCTCGTCAGTGGACCCACGCCCGCGATCAAGGCCTCGTCGCGGGCGCTTGCCGGCTCGCCCTCGAGCTGCGACACGCCGCCAAAGAGCCAGAGCGTGATCCCCGACACCTTGACCCCGTGGCTGCGTGCCACCAGGGAATGCGACAGCTCGTGCGCGAGCAGACATATATAGAAAAGGACGGCGCCCGCCGGAGCGGCGACCCAGTAGAGGAGCGGTGCGTAGTGGGGCGCGTTGAGGGGAAGCACCTGGGTGGCGAGGATCCAGGTCAGCAGGGCAAAGATGAAGACCAGGCTCCAGTTGAAGCCGATCTCGATGCCGAACAACCGCCCGAGCCGAATGCTCGGTGACACTGCCAGCCGAGTCTACAGTTACACCGTGAAGGCGGCCGAGCGCCACTCCGACACCGAGCGATCGCTGCACACCGACCGTCCGGCCGTTCTATTCGATCTCGACGGGACGCTTATCGACAGCGTCTACCAGCACGTGCTGGCCTGGAAGGAAGCCCTCGAGAGCGCAGGCATACCGCTCTCGGTCTGGCGCATCCATCGCAGCATCGGCATGAGCGGTGGGCTCTTTGTGCGCGCGCTGGTGCGAGAGACGGGACACGACATCGGTCCGGAAGACGCCCGGGAGCTGCAGCGCATGCACTCCGAGAGCTACCGTGGCCGGATCTCCGAAGTCCGGGCGCTGCCCGGCGCCCAGGATCTGCTCGATCTCCTCACACGCCAGGGCGTCCCCTGGGCGATCGCGACCAGCAGCAGCGAGGCGGTGGCGCAGACTTCCCTGACGCTGCTCGAGGTGCCGCCAGGGGTGCCGGTGATCACGCGCGATCGCGTCGAGTTCGCCAAGCCCAACCCCGACCTCTTCATCGCGGCCGCCGACGCGCTCGGGCGTCCGGCCGGGGAGAGCTTCGTCGTGGGTGACAGCGTATGGGACCAGCTTGCCGCCCAGCGGGCACACGCCCTCGGGATCGGCGTCCTGTCTGGCGGCTACGGTCGTGAGGAACTGGAGACCGCCGGCGCCTATCGCGTTTATGCCGATCCGCGCGACCTGCTCGAGCACATCGACGAGCTAGGGATACGGACCCGCGCCTAGCGATCGATGTTCCAGATTCGCGAGTACACCGTCAAGCCGGGCGAGATGCGGGAGTGGATCGCCGAGTGGCGAAGCAAGATCGTGCCGCTGCGTGAGCGGCAAGGTTTCAGAGTCGTTGGCGCCTGGACGGTCGATGGCACCGACCAGTTCATCTGGATCATCGAGTACGACGGGCCCAAGACGTGGCAGCAGGCCAACGACGACTATTACGCGTCACCCGAACGGAAGGCGCTCGACCCCGATCCTGCGCGACACCTGGCGCAGACGGGTGGGCGACTGATGACCGAGGTCTAGGCGCTGGTCAGGTTCAGCGAGAACTCGATCGTCACCGCGGGCTGGACCGTGGTGAATCCGATGCTCGGTGGTGAAACACCGAACTCGGTCATGTTGGTGTTGATCGTGCCCGCGATCTGGGCGGTCGTTCCGGTCACGCGCAGCTGAAGGTTCGCCGTCACGGTCTTCGTCACTCCGTGCACGGTGAGCTGCCCGGGCACCGTGATATTCACGGCCTGGCCGGTGTCCACGCCGGCAGGCAGCGCAACCGATTGGGCTGTGAAACTTGCCGTCGGGAAGGAACTCACCTCGAGCGATCGCTGCACGATCCGGTCGCGATTCGTGACGTTGTAACCCGCGACCGAGTCGACGCTGGCAAGGTTGGCGAGCTGGACTGTGATGGTCGTCGACGTCATCTCGTAAGTCCCGCCTGACTGGGCAATGACGACCTTCCCGGTCACTTCGCCGGTCCGCGCCACGGCCTGATGCGCGGAGCTCTGACCGACGAACTGCTCGTTGACCCGGTAGCCGACCAGCGAGCCCGTGACGATCGTCCAGGTTCCGGTGCCGGCGCTGGCGCTGGCCGAGGCCGTGGCTGAAGGCGTCGGGGTCGCGAGAGCCAGCACGGCGGGACTCTGCCGCAGACCGGAGAAGAAGTACGCGTACGTGACCCCGCCGCCGAGCACGAGCAACGCCACAGCCGCAACGATCGGTATCCAGATTCTGCGAGTCACGCGACCAAGAGCTTCCCGCCGCAGCCTTCTTCAGGGCTGTGAGGACGCTGAGAAAATCCTGGGAGGCATTAGAGGCCCGGCCAGAAAGCCCTCAATGGATCTTCGGCGCCCATGCGGCCCATCTCCGGGCTCAGCTCCTGCGCTGCTCGCTCACGAATGAACCGATGCGCTCGCTGCGCTGCTCGTCGTTTCGCCCGGATCTGGGCCACCTGGATCGCCGAATCTCTCACCGAGGTTTTCCGGCCGTGCCTCTAGGGCTGCTCGTCCTCGCGGTCTTCCGAGGTCTGCGTCAGCTCGTCCTCGTCGAGGCCCGCGTAGAGGTCGCGGATCTCGGCGCCTCCGGTCTCGGAATCGCCCAGGTCGTCGGTCGAGTCTTCCTCCACGAGCGTTCCGGCACGGCGTGCCTCTCTGACCATCTGCTCAAAAGCGCTCTCCGCCGCGTCGGCGGACCGATATTCGTAGAACTCCGCGAATTGCGGAATCTCTGCGCCCTCGGTCTCGTCTGTGCCGTGGTGCAGCACGTAGCTGCGTCCGTTGTCAGGGTCATGGAGCAGCGTGAGATATCTCTCACCACGCAGACGCACCCGCTGGTCGACCTCTTCTTCGCCGTTCTCGAGCTCGAAGAGCCTGCTCAGGATCTGCTCCTCGCTCCGTTCTTGCATCGCAACTAGACTAGCCCGTCGGAGTGGCGAATACCGTTCGATCGAGGCCCGCGGGCACGCTCATCGATTCGCTAGACATCACGCCTGACGAGCTGCAGCTCGCGGTGAGGAACCACTCGATGCCGCTCGAAGCCCTGCGCTACCCGATCACGCCGCTCGGCCTGCACTACCTGCTGATCCATTTCGACATTCCGCACGTAGATGCGGACGAGTACGAGCTCTCGATCGTCGGTCATGTGCGCAAGCCGATGCGCCTCCGTCTTGGCGAGCTGAAGTCACGCCCGGCGAAGACTCTCGCCGTGACCCTCGAGTGCGCGGGCAATGGGCGCTCGCGCATCTCGCCGCGACCGCTGAGCCAGCCCTGGCTGGTGGAAGCGGTCGGGAACGCGGAGTGGACCGGGACGCCGCTCGCTGAGCTGCTGCGCGATGCGGGGGTTATGGACGGCGCGGTGGACGTCGTGTTCACAGGCCTGGACCGTGGCGTCCAGGGCGGCGTCGACCAGCTCTACGAACGCAGCCTGTCGCTCGCTGACGCGACACGCGACGAGGTGCTGCTCGCGTACGGGGTCAACGGCCAGCCGCTGCCGCCGCAGCACGGCTTTCCTCTCCGCCTCATCGTGCCGGGCTGGTACGGCATGACGCACGTGAAGTGGCTGCGTTCCATCACCGTTCTCGACCGTGAGTTCACCGGTTACCAGCAAGCCACCGCGTATCACTTCCGGACGGTCGAAGGTGACCCCGGTGTAGCGGTGACGCGCATGCTGCCGCGCGCGCTCATGGTGCCGCCTGGCGTGCCCGACTTCATGTCGCGCACGCGTTTCGTCGAGCCTTCGCAGCAGATCGTCGAGGGCCGCGCCTGGTCCGGCCGAGCGCAGATCGTCAAGGTCGAGTTCAGTCCTGACGGCGGCGCATCATGGTCCGCGGCAGAGCTGGAGGCTCAGGCCTCAGCGCACGGATGGCGCGGATGGAAGGTGCGCTGGGATGCGACCCGTGCGGGTGAGTACGAGCTGTGTGTTCGCGCCACCGACTCGGCGGGCAACGTGCAGCCGCTCGAGCAGAGCTGGAACTACGAGGGCGTCCAGAACAACGCGGTGCAACGTGTACATGTGGTCGTGGGCGTACCGGCCCAGACGCAGCCACCCGCTCCTTCTGCGTTCACCTCGTAGTGGCGCAGCAGACCGCGCCGAGCGAGGCAGTCGATCGCCTTCGCAAGGCGTGGCGCGGCGAGGTCGAGGCCAACGCGATGTACAGGCTTCTCGCCCAGCGGCTCGGCGACACGCACCGGGCCCAGATCATCCGCGACATCGCCGACGCCGAGGCCTCGCACCGCGAACGCATCGAGCGCCGGCTGCGCGAGCTCGGAGAGCCGATACCTGACGTTTCGTCGGTGAAGCTGTCGCCCCTGCAGCGGCTGCAGGCGCGCCTGGCACCGGTCGACATGATCATCCAGCGCATGGAGGCGGCCGAGGAGGTCGAGATCACCGACCGCTACAAGCGCACGACCGGTGATCCTCAAACCGACGCCGTGCTCGAGCAGATCCGCGTGGAGGAGCAGGGACACTCCCGATCGCTCGAATCGATGGAAGTGGCGCATCGCGCGGAGCCGGCGCCGACGAGCGTGCAGACGAGGCTCAACCGCATTCTCGGCCGCGAGTCGTGGCACCGCACCGGGGCGGGCTGGATCTCGGGCGCGATCTACGGCGCCAACGACGGATTGGCCGCGGTGTTCGGCATCGTCGCGGGCGTCTCGGGCGCGACCGGCGGCTCGAGCTTCGTGCTCACGGCGGGGCTCTTCGGCGCGATCGCCTCCGCGTTGTCCATGGCGACCGGCGCTTTTCTCGCGGAGCGCTCCGAAGGCGAGGTTGCGGCCGCAAACGTGGAGAGGGAGCGGCAGGAGGTGGTGGATCATCTCGAAGAGGAGATCGAAGAGGTCTCGCTCTTCTATCAGCTCAAGGGCATCGACAAGGAAATGGCGGACAACCTTGCGGCGCAGCTTGCGAAGAACCCCGATGCGTTGTTGAAGTTGCACGCACCGGAGGAGCTCGGGGCCACTGAGACGTCAGGCAACCCGGTCCAGGCCGCGATCGCGGCCGGGGTGAGCACGCTGATTGGCGCGATGGTGCCCGTGGTGCCGTTTTTCTGGCTGCGAGGGAGCACGGGCGTGATCACCGCCGCCGTGGTCTCGCTGATCGCGCACTTCCTCGTCGGCGCATCCAAGGCGCTGTTCACGTTGCGGTCGTGGTGGTCGGCTGGCCTGGAGATGACCCTGGCAGGGATCATCGTCGGTGGAATCACCTACGCGCTGGGGCTGGTCCTGCACGTCGCCGGGTGAGTGTGATAGATGATTGAGGTTGGAAGACCTCGATCGTCTCAAGCAAGCGACCCAGTGGATGTGGTCGCTGGGCGACTACACCGCGGTTGCGCTTCGCCTCGAGCCTTACGCCTGGCAGCTCGCTGACGCATGCGGTATCGAGCCGGGAGCGACGCTCCTGGACGTCGCTGCCGGAAATGGCAACTTCGCGCTGGCCGCGGTCGAGCGCGGGGCCGTGGTCACCGCGTGCGACACGTCGCCGCGCATGCTGGAGCTCGGCCGTGCCCGAACCGCGGGACTCAGTATCGAGTGGCGCGAGGGCGATGCCGAACAGCTCCCATTTCCGGATGGCTCTTTCGCCATCGTCGGGTCGGTGTTCGGCGCGATGTTTGCGCCGCGCCCGGAGCTTGTCGCCCGCGAGCTGTTCCGCGTCTGTCGCCCAGGCGGGCTCGTCGCGATGGCGAACTATGGACCGCAGGGTTTCCTCTGGGAGATCTCGCGGCTTCTCGGGAAATACTCGACGCCCCTTCCGTTCGCGCTCCCCTCTCCATTCGAGTGGGGCGATGCAGCAATGGTCCGCCGCCGTTTCGACGGTCTCGGCGCCGAGATCGACGTCCGCGAGCGCGTGCTGGCGATGACGTTCGAGTCGGTCGAGGCGGGAGTCGCAGCCTGGGAGCGGACCAATGGACCGACGATCGCCTTGCGGATGCGGGTGCCGCCGGACGTGTATAGCGAGTTCCGGCACGATTTTGCCGCGCTGATGGCGGCGCTCAACCGATCGTCGAGCGGTCAGCTCGAGCTGACGAATCGTTACCTCGAGGTGCTCGCCAGAAAGTAGATCAGGCTCGCGATGCCTCGAAGGTCCACACGCTTGACGACACGGACGCGATGAGCTGCCACCCGGCATCGCCGCCGATGCCGTCGGTCATGACCACGAGCACGTAGGCGCCGTTGGGTCCGGCGGTGACCAGTGCCGCGTCGTTGTCGATCTCGTCGAGGGTGCCGGTCTTGTGGACCACGGTGCTTTGCCCGGCGACGCCCGCGGGTATGCCCGCCTCCGTCGCCGTGCCCGTGAGCAGTGGATACAGCCACGCCTGGGCTGTTGTCCCACCCAGGGATCCCTTCGCCTCGGCGGCCCAAAGCGCGGCAAGGTCCGAAGCCGTGGTCGTGTTGTCGGTGTACAGAACCGAGTCCTTGGCGCCGACCGAGGCAGCCCACGCGTT
>DASYZS010000133.1:0-4200 GCA_035945895.1 Candidatus Dormiibacterota bacterium
TGAACCGCGAGGGAGTGACGCAGGCAGTGAGGCCCCTGGTACGGGATCGCCAGGCGCCCGCTGCGAGTCCACGTCTGGAATGCGTTGGTGACGGCCGTGGGCAGGAGCGGTCCGGCCGGTGCCCGGACGCGTAGGAACACCTCTCGGTGCGGAAGGGGCGGACGGTCGCGCCGCAGGTAGTCGGCGATGGCGGCGCCGACCTCCTTCGACAGCAGCAGTACGATCGGCGTCTTCGACTTCGGCCTCGGGACGCGGAGTCGTGCGGCTCGCCACTCGATGTCGTCGAGCCGCAACGCGGCGACCTCGCTGGTGCGCAGGCCGTACGTCGTGATGAGCAGGAACATCGCGTAGTTGAGCGTCTCCACGAAGAATGAGGGGACGGCGGTCGAGAAGATTGAGGGAGCCGTTTAGAAGGGCAGGTCGTTGTCGGGTGGCAAGCGTAGGACATCGTCGACGGCGCGGCGGTAGGCGCGGAGAGCTCTGCGTAGTCGAGCGGCGAGTCGCAGGATGAGCAACGCCCTGCGGTGGACGGGGGGGTGGTCGACAGCGGGGTCGTCGAGGGTGGGGTGCTCGGTGCGCAGCGCGCGTCGAAGGGCAACGAGGGCAGCATCGCTGAGGTCGATGACGAGGAGCTCGGGGGCGACGAGGAGCTGTTGGAAGCGGCGCGGATTCATCGTTTGCGAGCAGGGACGGCGGTGGTCTTGGGCTTGGGTGTTGGGGTGAAGACATCGAGGAAGAGTTTTTCGTCGAGGCGTGCGAGCTCTCTGTCGGCCGCCACGGTGAGTAGCTCATCGCCGAGATTCATCAGGACGCGGTAGTTGCCGGCGGCGTGGTCGGCGAGGGTGACGCGTAGCTCGCTGGTCATCAGCGAGGGGTTGCCGGCGGCAGCGAGCAAGTGGTCGAGGCAGGCAAGGAGCTCGTCGCGGGAGGCATACTCGAGCGAGAGGCGGCGGCGGATGCGGGAGCCGAGGGGGAGCAGCTCGGCGCCCCGCAGGCGCTCCGGGAGTCGGGCATCGCCCGCGAAGATGACGCAGAGCAGCTGCTTGGAGTCGAGCTCCTTGCTGGCGAGGATGCGCAGCTCGCTGAAGACGGTGGTGAGGGTCTCCTGGGCCTCGTCGATGATGAGGACGGGTCGGCAGCGGGTGGAGGTGATGTGATCGGCCCAGCGAGCACGCAGGGACTTGAAGCCAGCCCAGCGGTTATGCGAGGCAAGCGGAACGCCGAAGAGGTCGCCGAGCTCGCGGTAGAAGTCCATGGTGCGGCTCTGGGGATGCTCGAGGGTGCCGACGATGACATCAGGTAGAGCGCGGAGGCGGTCGGCGAGAAGGCGCAGGGCGACGCTCTTGCCGGTACCGGGGTCGCCGGTGAGCATGGCGAAGCCGCCGTCGGCGATGCCGAGCGCGACGCGTCGCAAGTAGCTGTCGACGGCGGGGGTGGTGAACAGAGCTTCGATGGGCACGTCGGGACGGAAGGGATGAAACTTCAGGCCGTACAGAGACAAGAGCTTGCTCATGAGTCCTCGGGGTCGGTGTCGGGTGAGTTATCCTTGGGAAGGAAGGCGGGAGGCAGGCCTGTAGCGGCGTAGTCGGCCATGAGCGCGCGTAAGTGCGGGGCGATGCCGGTGGCGGGCTTGCCCGTCGCGCGCGCATCGGCGGGGGGGATGACGCGCCGCACGCGGTCGGCATTCTTGGTCTTGTCGAGGGGCCGCAGCACGGCCAAGTGGTCGCCGGAACGAGGGTCGACCAGGTCGACGCTGGACAGGTCCCAGCGGGCGACGCGCAGGCGAAGAAGGATCAGGGTGCGGTAGGCGGAGGGAACCTCGAAGCGGATGCCCTCGACGGTGACGGTGCCGTCGCTGCGCCTCTGCGTGCGCGACAGCTCGGTGCGGAACGCGCGACGGAGCGCGTCGGAGCTGGGGCTTTCACGGCCAACGGTGGGCCCACGCAAGTAGCGCGCGAGGGGAGTCTCGTGAATCTCGCTGTGTTCCTTGCGGTGGTACTCCTCCTCGACCCAGGCTTGGGTCGCGGTGTTGAGCACGTCGACGGTGAGGTCGGGCACGCCCTCGAGCATGGGCAGGAGCCGCCCTTCGACCTGCCCCCAGAAGGATTCTTGCTTGCCGTTTTGCTCGGGCGAATAAGGCAAGGTCGTGTGGTGGACGATGCCGAGACGCTCGAGGCCTTCGGTGGTCTCGGCCGCGAGCATCGCAGCGCCGTTGTCGGTGAGCAGCGCTCGGGGCAAGCCGCGCTTGTGAAAAGCCTGCGACAGGCCGTGCACGAGCGAGTCGGCCGTTTCGTCCAAATACCACTGCAGGTGGCAGCAGAGGCGGGAGCGGTCGTCGAGGATGCCGAGCAGCTGGGGCTTCTTCCACTCGCCGGCGGCGGTGAGCACGGCGCGTGAGCCTTCGTGAAAGTCCAGGTGCCAGAGGCCATGCACATGCGCGACCTCGTAGGAGCGGGTCTCGCGCGGCGCGAAGCCGTCGTCCTCGGCTCGTCGCCTCTTGCGCCGGGCGCGGAGTAGGCCCTGGTGCTTCATGTACCGGCACACCGTCGCGTAGCCGGGCACGGGAGCGAGGCTCGGGTCTTCGCGCGCGAGCGCCTTGAGGTTGTCGTAGTGCAACTGGAAGCTCCACCGCGGGTGCTCGGCGTGCTGGCGACGGATCGCTTCGCCGAGTGCATCGGGCACGCTGGGGTGAGTGCCCGCGTGATGCGGCACTTTGCGCGCGAGCACGGCGATCGGGTCGGCCTTGTCCCGCACGGCGTAGAACCATCGCTCGATGGTCTTGAAGGAGAAGCGGATGGTCTCGCCTGTGCTCGGATGTCTCCATGAGCGCGCAGCGAGAGCTTCAATGCGCGGTCGCAGCTCACCTTCCGCCGAGGGAGACGCGAGCAACGGACCCAAGATCTGAAAGCGCAGACGTGCCCATCGCACGCGCGCCGGCGTGTCGTCATCAGGAGCCATGACCCTCCTGGCCGTGGAGCGCGAGGCGCCGCGGCTCTGCGGCAACCTATGCCACTGGGGGAAAATCCAGGTCGCGCCATCTTCTGCGGGACCGGTCTGCCCGCCAGGGTCACGCGGGCGTCACACGGCGCCCCTCACGAGTCGCGATCCGTTGGCCGAGCAGGTGGTGATCGGCGCGAGCCACCCGAGCAGCCGAGCCACGCGCTGATGTGGCTCGCCGTCCACACGCTCGAGGATGGACGCGGGAAGGCTACGGCGCTCGACCGCCGGCACGAGCCGCGCGCAGATCTGCACGAAGACGCTCGTGGCCGTGAACGACCCCCGCCACCATCGCAACCACCGGCGCGTCGTCCTCGCGGCGATCCCCGTCGCTCGCACGCCAGCCCTCGCGGCTGTTGCAGCCATGGCGATCACGCTGGCCACGATGACGGCTCCCCCGACGTACACCCGTCGACCAAGAAAGCGTACCGAGGGTGGCGTCGCACGCTTGCGACAGCCTTCGCGGCCACAGCACAGGCTGAAGCGCCGGTCGAACGCCTCGCCGGCAACGGCGATCCTGCCTCCTCGCGGCTTGCGCGGGTAGTCGCCTCGATGCAGTGGCCCTCCGCACCTAGCGCAGGCTCCTGCGGCAGCCTCCACCACCATCGCCTCATCAATCGCCGTCAGCTTCGCGAAGAACTCGCGTCCGAGCTCGATTCCGTTGAACATGCGCTCCTCCGTTCTCGACAACCGGAGGCGAGCCCCTCGGAATGACTCTGAACAAGTTTTTCTGAGGGGCTTCGTTTTTCCGACCCTCCAGAAACTCGATCGGAACCCGACCCAAGTCCCTCAGCTCACGTGGCGCTGCTCATCTCGCGCGCCGCGGCGCGCTACGCGAATCGCCTCCTCGACGATCCCAGCGTCGGCCCGAAGCTGCGACTCGAATGGTCGACGCGCGCCGAATGGGACGACTGGGCGCGCCACACCGAAGGTTGCTACGTGCTGCGCACCAACGTCCGCGATTGGACGCCCGAGGATCTCTGGCGCACGTACATCCAGCTGACCGAGGCTGAGGCGGCGTTTCGGATCCACAAGAGCGACTTGTCGATTCGTCCCATCTGGCATCAGAAGAAGGAGCGCGTGCAGGCGCATATCTTCGTTTGCTTTCTCGCGTACGCGATGTGGAAGACGCTCGAGCAGTGGCAACAGTGCGCCGGACTCGGCAACAGTCCGCGCACGATTCTCTACGAGCTCGGGCACATC
>DASYZS010000134.1:0-17767 GCA_035945895.1 Candidatus Dormiibacterota bacterium
ACAGGGTCGCGTGGATCGGACAGTAGCGGTTGCACGCGAGGTCGATCGCCTGGTCGACCATCTTCTTGTCGATGTCGCCATCCCACTTGCAGTGGAAGGTGATCTGGATCTTCTTGAACGCCTTCGGCCACTCTGTGTCGCGTTCGCCTTCCACCTCGACCTCGAGTGAGCGAAGCGGCTGCTTGTACTTCTTGAGTAGGAGCACGGCGTTGATCCCGGTACAGCTGCCGAGGGCCCCCAGGAACATCTCGGTCGGACGCATCGCCTCATCGGCGCCGAAGGCCGGAGCTTCGTCGATCTCGGCCTTGTGGCCAGACTCGGCTTCGATCTCGAAGCGGACTTTCTGGCCTGTCCAGCGCGCCACCGCCTTCGTCACGGTCGGAACAATAGACTCGGAGCGGTGCCAGACGTCCGCGATAGCTTCAGCCGCGTAGCTGCCAACTACACGCGCTCGAAGTTCCACGCGTCTTCGGAGCGCCTGCAAGAGGTGCTCGACCTGGCCCATCCGAAGCCGGGGGACCTGGCCCTGGACGTCGCGACAGGCACCGGGAACACCGCGTTCGCCCTCGCCCCTTACGTAAGGAGAGTCGTCGGCCTCGACCTGACGCGGGAGATGCTGCTCGAGGCCCGACGGATCGCGGCCGAGCGGAACATCCTCAACGTCGATTGGGTGATCGGTGACGCGGAGCACCTTCCGTTTCCGGACGACACCTTCGATCTCTATGTCGTGCGGGCGGCGCCCCACCACTTCCCGGACATCGACGCGTTTCTGGCCGAAGGGTTTCGGGTCCTGAAGCCCGAGCGGGACGCCGCATTCGTCGACTGCGCGCCGCCCGTTCCAGCGCGTGACGTGCTGCACGAGGTCGAGGTCAGGCGCGATCCTTCGCACGTCCGCTCGTTGACGCTGGAGGAATGGGTGACGAAGCTCGAGCGGGCGGGATTCCATGTCGAGTCGGCAATGGCCCGCGAGTTGGACTGGAGCTACGACGACTGGATGGGCAACATGGCGGTCCAGCCCGAGCTCGCTGCGGAGCTTGCGAGGATCATTGAGTCGGCCGAAGGCGTCGCACGGGAGCAGCTGCATCCGATGTGGCGCGAGGGCAAGCTCTGGCACGCCTACTGGCACGCGTTGATCCGTGCCCATAAGCCCGGGAGATGAGCCGTCCGCTGCCACCGGACCCGCTGCGCGGGTCCGGACTACTGGCTGAGGGGGAGGTCATCCTGATGGTCGACAAGGTCGGGCGGCGACACCGCGTACGGCTCAAGGCGGGCGAGCGGCACTCGATCCATTCCGGGCTCATCCAGCACGACGACCTGATCGGCCATCCCGAAGGCACTGTGGTCATGACCCAGATGGGCGCACGCCTCCTGGCCGTCCGGCCGACATTCGCCGAGCAGGTCACGGGGCGCCGGCGCCAGGCGCAGCCGATCTACCCCAAGGACCTGGGCGCGATCGTCGTCGGGGCTGACCTGTATCCCGGGGCTCGCGTGCTCGAGGCCGGCACCGGCACGGGCGCGCTGACGATGGCCGCATTACGCGCGGTGGGGGAGCGTGGCCAGGTCGTGAGCTACGAGGCGCGGGAAGAGTTCCTGGAGGCGGCTAAGCGCGGCGTCGTCGAGACCCTCGGCGAGCTGCCGCCCAACCTGACGTTGAAGCTGGCGGACGTATACGAGGGCGTCGACGAGCGCGACATGGACCGGGTGCTCCTCGACCTGCCCGAGCCGTGGCAGGCCGCCGCCGCGGTCAAGGCGGCCCTGCGCGCGGGCGGCATCGTGTTCGCCCACTGCCCGAACGTCAGCCAGGTGCAGCGTTTCTTCGACGGCCTACGCGAGCTGCAGGGCTTCGGGATGCTGGAGGCGTACGAGCTCCTTCAGCGCGGCTGGACGGTGCGGGGGAGGAGCATGCGGCCGTCCCACCGCATGGTGGCTCACACGGGGTTTTTGTGTTTCGCCCGTCGCCTCGCCGACGACGTGGTTTTCGAACCCGAGGGAGAGGGCTTCCGGTAACGAATCCTGTCGGGGCAGCGTTCGATATCGCGTGGGGCGTCCCATTCCCAGAATCGCTGTGCTCGTCGTCTCGGCAATCGCCACTGTTGCGGTATTCGCGCTCGCCCCCCTTTACACCCCGACCGTGCTCGCCGCGGCGGCCGACGCGGTGGCCGGTCAACCGGCACATCAATGCGGGGGAGGCTGACCGACAACTAGCATTTCCCTGAGATGAGTGGCGGACGGGTCCCCATCCAGGTTGCGGTCACGGGCGCCGCGGGCCAGATCGGCTACGCGCTCGTATTTCGCATCGCCTCTGGCCAGATGTTTGGCGCCGACCAGCCGGTGGTGCTTCGCATGCTCGAGATCGAACCGGCGATGAAGTCCCTCGAAGGCGTGGCGATGGAGCTCGACGACTGCGCGTTCCCGCTCCTCGCCGGGATGCAGCTCACCAGCAAGGCAGAGGAAGCCTTCGACGGTGCCAATTGGGCGCTGCTGGTGGGCTCAGTTCCGCGCAAGCAGGGGATGGAGCGCAGCGACCTGCTCGCGGTGAACGGAAAGATCTTTGGGCCGCAAGGCCAGGCCCTCGCCAAGAAGGCGGCCGCCGACATCCGAATTCTCGTGGTCGGCAACCCGTGCAACACCAACGCGTACATCGCTCGCATGAACGCGCCCGAAATCCACGACGACCGCTGGTTCGCGATGACGCGGCTCGACGAAAACCGCGCTCGCACTCAGCTCGCCCAGAAAGCGAAGGTTCCCGTCGCGGCCATCACCAACATCGCGATCTGGGGCAATCACTCGACCACGCAGTATCCCGACGCGCGCAACTCCAGGATCGCGGGACTCCCCACCTTCGACGTGATCTCCGACCACGGGTGGCTGAAGGGCAAGTTCGTCGAGACCGTGCAGAAGCGCGGCGCGGCCGTGATCGAGGCGCGGGGGGCATCGTCGGCCGCCTCGGCCGCCAACGCCGTGGTGGATTCCGTGATCAGCATCTGGTCCCCGACCCCTTGGGGCGACTGGCACTCGCTGGCGGTCACGAGCCACGGCGAGTACAGCGTGCCGGAGGGTCTGCAGTTCGGCTTTCCCGTGCGCTCGGACGGCGCGCACTGGGAGGTCGTGCCCGACCTCAAGCATGACGACGACGCCTGGGACCGGATCAAGAAGACGACGCAAGAGCTGCTCCAGGAGCGCGACATGGTCAAGGACCTGGTCCCCTCAGTTCCGGCGAGTTGAAGGAGAAGCTGCTCAGGGCCATCGAGTCGGGGCGGGCTCGGCAGGTTGAGCTCGAAGACCTCAGCGTCGACGAGCCCGCCGATCCAGATGGAAAGTGGCACCCGAAAGACCACCTTGCCCATCTCGCGTGGTGGCGCAGTCGGAGCGCCGACCTGATCGAGGCGACCCGCACCGGCGACCAACCGCCGCCTTCCGTCGATGACGACACGCAGAACGCCGTCATCTACGCGGAGTACCGCAACCGAGCCGCGGATGGCATCAAACGTGAAGCCAGAGCGTCGTGGGACGAGCTGACCGAAGCCATCCGAGCCTGCAGCGAAGAGGACCTGGAAAAGCCTCACCCGCACGCGCCTCACCTGGCGCTTTGGGGCGTTGTCCCCTCTGACGCGGGGCACGTCGGCGTGCACCTGATGTTTTTGCACATGGACAGCGGGGACGTCGAGCGCGCCGAGTCGGCGGCCCTGTGGGGCTACGAGGTCGAAACATCTTTCTTCCAGAAACCGGAAGATCGCGCCGACGCCGACTACAACCTCGCCTGCTTCTACGCGAGGGCTGATCGCGCCGCGCAAGCGCTTCCGCTGCTCCGCGGCAGCTTCGCAGCCAAGCCGGCCCTGCTCGAGCTTGCCCGCAGGGACCCCGACCTCGATCGCATCCGCGACAACGCTGAGTTCAAGGAGATGCTCGCCGCATGAAGCAAGAGTTGCTCGAAGCCCTCGCAGAGACTCGCCAGCGGGAGGCCGACCTGGGCGCGCTGGTCACCGAAGAGCCTCCGGATCCGTCAGGACGTTGGAGGGTCCAGGACCACCTGTCCCACCTCGCCTGGTTGCGGGAGCGAGAGGCGAGGGTGATCGACGCGGTCCGCACGGGCGGCGACATCCCCCCGGACACAGGTGGAGATCTCAGCGCGCTGATCTACGAGGCTACCCACGGGGAGACGGCGTCGACCGTCATAGCCAACAGCCAGCGGTCGTGGGACCTGCTCCAGGCTGCTATCGAGGGGTGCAGCGAGGAAGACTTCTCGCGGCCGCATCCGCTTCGGGAAGGCCGGAAGCTCGTGGACGAATCGCCCGCCGACCATGTCGGCGCCCACCTCATGTGGGCCTATCTCGACGCCGGTGACGAGAAGGCAGCTGAGGCCGTGCAGCTGTGGGCTCGCGACCTGTCCAATCGCATGTTCGACGACCCCCGAAGCCGCGGCGTGGCGAGCTACAACGTTGGGTGCTTCTACGCCCGCGTCAGGCGTGCCGGCGAAGCCGTGCCCATGCTGAGGGAGGGCATGGAGCTCCTACCGCAGTTGAAGGAGTGGGCGAAGCAGGATCCCGACCTCGATCCTATCCGCGACGACCCGAGGGTGATACAGCTCCTCGCATGAAGCAAAAGTTGCTTGAGGCGGTCGACGAGGGTCGCGCCGTCGAAGCCGAGCTGGAGCGTTTGGTGGTTGACGAGCCCGCCAACCCGGACGGCAGTTGGAACGCGAAAGACCACCTGGCGCACCTGGCCTGGTGGCGCCGGCGAAGCGTCCAGACGATGGACGCGTTGCGCACCGGAGGTGAGCTGCCGCCCGCGACCCCGGACACCGGCGACATCCAGAACGCGATCATCTACGCCGAGGTCAAGGATCTACCCGCGGCTTTGGTGAAGCAGGACGCGCGTGACACATGGGCCGCGCTGCGCAAGGTCATCGAGAATTCGTCCGACGAGGATCTGGCCAGGCACCACCCCCGCCAGCCCGAGAAGGAGATGTGGGAGACGGTGCCAGGGGATGTGGGGCACAGCGCGGTTCATGTGTGGTCGTGGCTGCTAGATATTGGCGACGAGAAACGCGCGGTCGACGTCGCCCGATGGGGCGCCGACGTCGAGGGACGCTTTTTCACCACTGCCGACAAGCTCGCCGAGTCCCGCTACAACCTCGCCTGCGTCTACGCTCGCATGGGCAAGGCGGACCAGGCGCTGCCACTTCTTCGCCAGAGCTTCGAGGCGAAGCCGGAACTGATCGAATGGGCGCGCAAGGACCATGACCTCGATCGGATTCGGGAGGAACTCGCTCCTATCCTCAATTAGGTGAGCGTGGCGCTAGACCGGCATTCCTTCCCGTTTACGGCGATCGTCGGCCAGGACTCAATGAAGCTGGCCCTGATCCTGAACGCCATCGTGCCGACGATCGGCGGCGTCCTGATCCGGGGCGAGAAAGGGACCGGGAAGTCCACCGCGGTTCGGGCCCTGGCGCGACTCCTGCCGGAGCACGACGTCGTCGAAGGCTGCCACTTCGGCTGCGATCCGAACGAGCTCGAGGCGCTCTGCGCCGACTGCCGCGAGCGCTTGCGTCTGCACGGCGAGCTGCAGCAGAACAAGCGACGGATGCGGGTCGTGGAGCTGCCGATCAACGCGTCGGAGGACCGGGTCGTCGGCACGATCGACATCGAGGCAGCCCTGCGCTCCGGCGCCAAGCGTTTCGAGCCCGGCGTGCTAGCGGAGGCCAACCGGAACATCCTCTACGTGGACGAGGTCAACCTCCTCGACGACCACCTGGTCGACGTGCTGCTCGACGCCGCGGCCATGGGCGTGAACGTGGTGGAGCGTGAAGGTGTCTCCTACAGCCATCCGTCGCGCTTCATCCTCGTCGGGACCATGAACCCCGAGGAGGGAGAGCTGCGCCCGCAGCTGCTCGACCGTTTCGGGCTTTGCGTGGACGTGGAAGGGATCCGAGACCCCGACGAGCGAGTGCTGATCGCGGAGCGCGACGCGGCGTTCAAGGGTGGCGATCACGAGTTCTCCAATGAGTTCGCGGCCGCCGACGCGAACCTCTCCCGCGCTCTGGGCGAGGCCATCGCAAGGGTCAAGGACGTCAGGATCTCGGCCGGCCACGCCCGGCTCATCTCTTCGATCTGCGTCGAGGCGGAAGTGCTCGGCCACCGCGCCGACGTCGTGATCGACCACGCGGCCCGCGCCCTTGCCGCCTACCGCCGGCACCCGTCGCCAAGTCGCGACGACATCTACGACGCGGCGACGCTCGCGCTGGCGCATCGCGCCCGCCAGCCGGTGAGCCGCGACGACAACGACACCAGCTCACCCGATCACGGGGAGCAGCAGGAAGGATCGCAGCCGTCCGAGTCGGAAACCGGCGAGCCGCAGGCCTCGGAAAATGAAGCCTCCTCAGAAGCTTCGGCCGACCAGAGCGCAGAAGCGTCGGACACCGGCCAGCAGTCCGCTGGCGCCGACACGGGCGTAACCACCGGCGGCGCGAGCGGCCACGAGTCCTCTCCCGACGCGCTGCAGACGTTCAACCTCCGGCGGATCGACCTGCCGCGCCAGCGCCGCATGCGCAAGCAGGGGGGCAAGCGGGCGGCGAGCCAGACGCCAGATCGGCGCGGCCGCTACGTGCGAGCCGAGCCGAAAGAAAAGGTGAGCGACCTCGCGATCGACGCCACAGTGCGCGCGGCGGCGCCGATGCAACGAGAGCGCGGCCGGCGGCATGGCGAGCGATTGAGGCTGGAGCGCCACGACCTTCGTCAGAAGGTGCGAGAGAGGAAGGTCGGCAACCTCATCGTCTTCGTGGTCGACGCGTCGGCGTCGATGGACGCCGAACAGCGAATGGCCGCGACCAAGGGCGCGATCCTCTCGCTGCTGCAGGACGCGTACGTGCGGCGTGATCGGGTCGCGGTCGTGATCTTCAAAAACCGCACCGCTGAGGTGGTGATGCGCCCGACGTCGAGCATCTCGCTTGCACGCAAGAGGCTGGAGCGACTCTCCGTCGGCGGCACGACGCCTTTGACACATGGATTGATGGCGGGCTACAAGGTGGTCAAGACGGAGCTGCTCCGCGACCCGACCATCAGGCCCCTGCTCGTGCTGATCAGCGACGGTCGCGGCAACATCTCGATGTTCAAAGAAGAGCCACTCGTCGAAGCGCAGAAAGTCGCCGCGCTGATCGAGGCGGAAGAAATCGACGCGCTCGTCATCGATTCGGCTCGCGACTACAGCCACCTGCCCTCAGTGCAGCACCTCGCACGAGTCGCGCCGATGTATCAGACCTACGCGATCAATGCATGCGCCGATCTCGCGGATCGCATGGGAGCGCATTATTACGGGCTCTATGACCTGTCTCGCGATGAGATCGCGACTGCGGTGGAGAGGGAGCTGGGTCGGAGCCGGTAGCGCGCTCTTGATCGTCGCGAGCGCATGCGGCTCGTCGGGTCCGACCGCATCCGCGACCCCAACGCCATCTCCATTGCCTTCGGCCAGCGCCACCTCCACGCCGAGTGTGGGCGATGAGGTGCCGGTGAACCCGCAGTCGCTGCCCCCCGCAACCGACATGCCGGTGGCTCAGCTGTGCTCGAAGCCGATCACCACAACGGCGGACGGCAATGCCGTGCCGTTGACGTGCAGCAGCGGCGCGCTGAACGTGAGGGCCTGGGACTACTACCGGACTGTCAGTGCGAGCGTCCTCGGCCTGGGGCTCAATCCCACCGAGGGCCAGGTCGACGCGGCGATCTGCGACGACCTCAACCACAACCATGCGACACGCCCCGAGGAGGCCAGCGGCTACGCGCTTGCGCGCCTTTACTACGGCTGGTCTTTCAACATCGACGTGTCCAAGCTGAGCTGCCCTTGAGGCGTACGTAACATTTAGCCGCAAGCCATGGCACTAGACCGATACTCATACCCCTTCACGGCGATCGTCGGCCAGGACCAGATGAAGCTGGCCCTGGTGCTCAATGCCATCAATCCCAGCATCGGCGGTGTGCTTATCCGGGGCGAGAAGGGCACCGGCAAATCGACCGCGGTGCGCGCTCTTGCCCGTTTGCTGCCGGACCAGGTCGTTGTCGAAGGCTGCCACTTCGGCTGCCACCCCGACGACCCGGAGGACTGGTGCCTCGACTGCCGCGAGCGCGCGGCAGCCGGCACGCTGCCGGTCGCGACCCGCCGCATGCGCGTCGTCGAGCTCCCGATCAACGCCTCGGAGGACCGCGTTGTCGGCACGATCGACCTCGAGGCCGCGCTGAAAGAAGGATCGCGTCGCTTCGAGCCGGGCGTGCTTGCAGAAGCCAACCGCAACATCCTCTACGTGGACGAGGTCAACCTCCTCGATGACCATATCGTCGACGTCCTGCTCGACTCGGCCGCGATGGGCATCAACACGGTCGAGCGCGAAGGCGTCTCCTTCTCGCACCCGTCGCGGTTCATCCTCGTCGGGACGATGAACCCCGAGGAGGGCGAGCTGCGCCCACAGCTGCTCGACCGGTTCGGACTTTGTGTCGACGTCGAGGGCATCCGCGACCTGGACCAGCGGGTCTCGATCGTCGAGAAGCGCGCGCTGTGGGAGGACGACCCGAACCTCTTCTACCAGCAGCACGCCGAGTCGGAGCAGGCCGTGAAGTCGCAGATCTCCGAGGCGATCGCGACGTTCCCGGAGGTCACGCTGCCCCGCGCGATCCTGCGCTTGATCGCCCAGATCTCGATCGCGCTGGAGGTCGATGGTCACCGCTCCGACCTCGTGTGCGCGCGGGCGGCGCAGGCCAAAGCGGCGTACGACGGCACGGACGAGGTGGGCGTGAGCCACGTGGGCGAGGTCGCGGAGATGGTGTTTGCTCACCGCGTGCATTCGGTGCCGTTCGGCAAGGGCGGGCCGAACCTGAGCGAGGTCATCTCGCGCATGGTGGGCCAGGGCTAGAAGCCCCTATTCGGGTTGAGGCGGCGTAACGCGTCTCTAGACTGAGCCCAAGTGCAGGAGCCTTCCCTCCAGCCCCGGCGCGCGGCTGAGCTGCTCGACCGGGTCGAGAAGAACATCCACCGCGTCATCGTCGGCAAAGACCGAGTCGTGCGCCTCGCGCTCGCGGGCCTTGTCGCCGGAGGACATGTGCTCCTCCAGGACCTTCCCGGCACCGGGAAGACCATGCTCGCGCGGGCGCTCGCGACCTCGGTCGGAGGGACCTTCCGGCGCATCCAGTGCACCCCCGACCTGCTCCCATCGGACATCACCGGCTCGAGCGTGTTCAACCAGAAGGACCTGACGTTCCAGTTCGTGGCCGGACCGATCTTCGCCAACATCGTGCTTGCGGACGAGGTCAACCGCGCGACTCCGCGCACCCAGTCCGCGCTGCTCGAAGCGATGGGCGAGGGACAGGTCACGGTGGAGGGCACCACACGATCCCTGGACAAGCCCTTCTTCGTGATCGCGACCCAGAACCCGGCGGAGTTCCACGGAACCTATCCTTTGCCCGAGTCACAGCTGGACCGCTTCGTCCTCGCCGCCGAGATGGGGCCGCCGTCCGAAGCCGAGGCGCTCGAGGTGCTGGCGCGGCGCGAGCACGGTGATCCCATCGCCGAGCTGACGGCGGTCATCGAGATCGGCGAGGTGGTCGAGCTCCAGGACTCGTGCCTGCGCGTGGTCGCCGCCCCGGCGATCCGCACCTACATCGTGGCCTTGCTGGAGGCGATCCGAGCTCGGTCCGATGTCCTGCTCCCCGCCAGCATGCGGGCAGGCGTGTACCTGCAGCGGGCGGCGCAAGCCTGGGCGCTGTTCGAAGGCCGCGACTTCGTGTTGCCCGACGACGTCAAGCTCCTCGCGGGCCCGGTGTTGGCGCACCGGCTGGGCATGCGCGGCCGGGCAAACGCGGCAGCGATGCTCAACGAGGTGGTGTCTGCGCTGCCGATCCCTCCCCTGAGGCAGCACTGAAGCCCACCTGGCGCGTCGCCGGCGCCGTGGCGCTGTGGTTGGTCCTCGAGTGGTACGGCGCGACATCGGAGGTCCCGTGGCTGTTCTTGCTGGCGGCCTGGGCGCTGGCACTCGTGGGCGGGTCCGGCGCGTACGCGTTGTCGAACATGTCGGGGCTGCGGCTGCGGCTGACAGTTGCCCGCGCACGTCCGTCCACAATCGACGAACTGCCCGGGCAGCTCCTGCGCAGCGGCCCCGTCCATCCGCTCTTCGAAGGCGACGGGGCTGACGTTCAGATCGGCCTCGAGACGCGGCACCGGGCGCAAGGACCGGCGTGGGCGTCTGGTCAGATCGGGGGCGTCACAGCGACGGTCGGCGTAGGGGTAGTTCCCAGGAGCGGTTGGCACCGCGATATGGCTCTCGATCACTTGCGCCGCGGCCCACTGGGAGCGACGGCCTGGGCGATGCACACCAGCGATCCCTTGGGTTTTTTCGTGGGCCGCCGGCAGTGCAGCGACACCGAGGTGGGTGTGGTTTACCCGCGATTCGCCTCGCTTCACAACCGCCGGCCCGTGCGCGAGCTGGAGACGGCGGCTGCCGCGCCTCGAGCCGGTTCGGGCAACGAGCTGTTCGGCATCCGGGAGTACCGTCAGGGCGACTCGCTGCGGCGCATCCACTGGCGCTCGAGCGCCCGTCTCGGCGAGCTGGTCGTCCGCGAGTACGAGCCGCCGGGCGTGCATTCCGTGACGATCGCCGTGGACCCGTCGCCTCCGAGCGGCGACGTTGCCGATCAGATCGCGCGCATCGCTGCGTCCGAGGCGTGGGACTGCCTGCGTGACGGCGGAAGGGTCAAGCTCGGCACGCTCGAGACCCGTGACCAATGGGAGGTGCTCGAGTGGCTCGCCCGGTACCCGGGGGCCGATGCGGGTGACGCGGCCGCCCGCGCAGACGTCGTCATTACCGCGAATCCGCTGCAGCTGCAAGCACGCGCACTCCGGAACTGGCTTGTGGGCAACGCTTCCGCCGAAGCCGAGGTGATGTTCGAACGCGTCGGGACCGAGTGGCCGCTGCCATGAGGCTGCGTCTTCCCCCGTCGCCCGTGGAGCAGTCCCGCGAAGCACGGGGATTCGTATGGGTGGCGTTCGCCGTCGCCGCTGGGTCGATCGTCGTGTACGGACAGGATGTCGTGGTGCCGGTGGTGGGGCTCGTCGCGGCGGCGATCGGACACGTCGTCAGCTACCGGGAGCGCAATGCGCGGCGCGTCCTGGGGCGGCAGATCTTCCTCGCCGCGCTGATCTTTGGCGCGCTCCTCTATCTGATCGCCGATTCGACGCTCGCGATCTTCGGCGGCATTCTTCCGCAGGCCAACTTCGCGATCTTGCTGGTGGCGATCACGAGCTTCGACCTCAAGACCCGCCGCAATCTCTATTCGAGCCTATGGATCAGTCTCGCGGTCCTTTACCTCGCGGGTGTTTACGCGTGGGACTACCTGTTCGCCATCGTTTGCGCCGCGTGGATCGCATGCCTCGCCGGCTTCTGGGTCTCCTCACACCTGCAGCGAATCGGCGCGCGCTTCGCAGCTCCGGTTCGCCCAGCCGTAGGCCTCGCTGTGGTGGTGTTGATCGCCGGCTTCGCGTCCTTCGCCGTCATACCGCAGCCATCGGGCGTTCCCGTCTCGCCGTTGGTGATCTCGCTGCCCAACTTCACGGCCTTCAAGGGCGACATGGAGAGCGCCGCGTTGCCCCTCGTGCAAGTCACTGGCGGGCAGGCAGGCGCGACCAGCAGCGTCGACCTGCACTTCCGCGGACGGCTGGGCGATGCGCCCGTCATGTACGTGCGGACCGGCGCGCCCGCCTACTGGCGGGGATTGGTCTTCGATACATACCGCGACGGCGTGTGGACCGCCTCCGATCACTCGTATCGGGATACCGAACCGTACGTGCCGCCCCGTTTGCTTCCTCCGGCGCCTGCGCACAACCTGGGCACCTTCGTTCAGACGTTTCGGATCTTGCGCACGATGCCGGGTGTCATCAACGCGGCCTACCCCATCCAGAGCCTCTACGCCCCGGTGTCGGCCCTGCGCCTCGACGCCTACGGGACGTTCCACACGCCGGACCAGCTGACCCCCGGCCAGACCTATTCGGTGGTGTCGTACATCCCCGACCTCTCACCGCAAGGACTTCGCGCCGATGAGCCGGAGGCGGTGTTCAATGACCCCAACGCGGCGCGCCTCGACGATGGCGGGCTGTCGGAACCTGCGCGAGCGCTCGCCCGACAGATCGCCGCGAACACGACCAATGAGTTCGACACGGTCATGGCCGTAACCGGCTACCTCCAGCAGCACTACACGTACACGCTCGACCTGCCCCGCGTGCCGGAGGGCGTCGACCCGGTGGACTGGTTCCTGTTCGGCGTCAAGAAGGGCTACTGCGAGCAGTTCGCGACCGCGGAGACGCTGATGCTGCGCAGCCTGTCCATTCCCGCCCGTCTCGCCACCGGTTACGCGACGGGCGATTACGACCCGACGCTCAACCAGGCTGTCGTGCGGGAGCGTGATGCGCACGCCTGGGTCGAGGTCTGGTTTCCGAATCACGGCTGGGTCCCGGTCGACCCAACGCCCGGCGTCTCCGCCCTGGCCGCGACCCGGTTTCCGAACCACTGGGCGGCGGGAGGTGTGGCTCGATTGCTGCCGCATCTCACCGTCAGCGCGCCGATGGCCGCGCTTGGATCACTCGGCGCGGTGGCTGCGATCCCCGCCGCTGCTGCGCTCGTGGTGGTTGCGATCCTGGCCCTCATGTGGATTCGGGGCAGGCGGCCTTCTCGCAGGCCTGAGCCGGGCGAGTCAGAGCTCCTGCGTCTCTACGAGCGAGCCCAGCGCCGGATGAGCAGGCGGCGTGCGCCGCCCGAGACTCCCCTCGAGTACCAGGAGGCGATGCAGGCACAGCTCCTGATTGAGCTGACCGGCGCTGTCAACGAAGGCGTCTACGCCGGCCGGTGGCCGACCCCGAAACGGGTGCGTGAGCTCCAACTTGCATCAGGGGTCCCCGCGAAATCACGCCGCGGGCTCTGATTTCGTGGGGATTCAGCATTTATCCTCAACCTGATGGCCCAAGCAACGAAAACCACGGGCGCCGAAAAGATCCGCTGGAACCTCGACGATCTTTTCAGCTCGCCTGACGATCCGAAGCTCGAAGCAGCTCTGACCCAAGCCATCGAGAACGCCAAAGCATTCGAAGCGAAGTACAAGGGCAATGTCGGCACGCTGACGCCTTCAGATTTCGCGGCGATGATGCGTGAGCTGGCGGAATACGAAGAGGCCGCGGCCATGCCCGAGGTCTACTCCTACATGCTGCACAGCCAGAACACGCAGGACCACTCGGCGGGCCGCTTGCTGGCGCGCGTGCGTGAGGCGAGCGCCGAACGCGGCAGCCACATGGTGTTTTTCGCCCTCGAGCTCGCGCAGGTCGGCGACGAGCAGGCTGCGAAGCTGTACGCGGACTCCGACGCGGTCAAGTACCGCCACTTCGTTGAAGAGGCGCGCAAATTCCGGACGCACCAGCTGTCCGAGCCGGAGGAGCGCGTGCTCACCGAGTTCAGCCCCGTCGGCAACGGCGCCTGGGTGCGGCTCTTCGACGAGCTCTGCGCGCGGGTTCGCGTCCACGTCGACGGCGACGAGGTTTCGATCGACCAGGCGTTGACGCTGCTCCGCGAGCCAGACCGCGCGGTTCGTCGCAAGGCAAGCGCGGCTGTGACTGAGGCACTGCAGGGAGACATCCGCACGCGCGGCTACGTCTTCAACGTGATCCTCCAGGAGAAGTCGATCGACGATCGTCTGCGGCACTTCCCGTCCTGGATCAGCTCACGCAACCTGGCCAATGAGACCTCGGACGCAGCGGTGCAGGCGCTGGTCGACGCGGTCACGGCGCGATACGACATCTCGGTGCGCTACTACCGCGTGAAAGCCAAGCTGCTCAACGTCGGGGAGCTGCACGAGTGGGACCGCTACGCCCCGATCAGCGACACCACGCGAACGCTGTCGTGGGACGATGCCAAGGAGCTCGTACTCGGCTCGTACGAGCGCTTCTCGCCGAAGGCGGGCGATCTGATCGGCCAGTTCTTCGACAAAGGGTGGATCGACGCGGCCCTCACTCCGGGCAAGGCCGGCGGCGCCTACTGCATGCCGGTCACGCCGCACCACCATCCCTACGTGCTGATGAACTTCAACGGCAAGCTGCGCGACGCGCTCACCCTTGCCCACGAGCTGGGCCATGGCCTGCACGACCGGCTGGCCTCGAAGCAGCACGTTTTCGACTACCACCCGCCGCTCACGCTCGCCGAGACGGCGTCGGTCTTTGGCGAGGCCCTAACCTTCGACCGGATCATTGCCGAGGAGAAGGACCCAAAGGTCCGCCTCGCGATGCTCTGCAACCAGTGCGAGGACGCGTTCTCGACGGTGTTTCGGCAGGTCGCGTTCAACCGCTACGAAGACGCCATGCACACCGCGCGCCGGAGCGAAGGCGAGCTGTCGGTGGAGCAGCTCGGCGAGCTGTTCCAGGAAAAGCTGCAGGCCATGTTCGGCGACGCGTTGATCCTCACCGACGAGCACAAGGTGTGGTGGAGCTATGTCAGCCACTTTATGCACGCGCCGGGCTACGTCTACGCCTACGCGTTCGGCAACCTGCTGGCCCTGTCGGTATATCAGCGCTACCGCGAGGGCAAGCTGTCGGTGGACGACTACCTGAACTTTCTGGCCGCCGGCGGGTCGACCCGGCCCGACGAGCTGGTCAAGCGGATCGGGATGGACATCACAGATCCCGGCTTCTGGGACGCAGGCCTGCAGATCCTCGACGGAATGGTCACCCAGGTCGAGCGTTTAGCCGACGCTAGATAGACTTAGCTGAAGCAACCTCTCTCGCCGCGTTGGAGCGGCCGTTTTCGCAAGGAGTGACATGGCAGTCACAGAGACCATTGCGACCACCGATCTCGAATTCGCGCGTCAGCTTGGCCAGCAGCTGCGGGTCGACTCCATCCGCTGCAGCACCGCCGCCGGCTCGGGCCACCCGACCTCGTCGATGTCCGCGGCCGACCTCATCGCGGTGCTGGTCGCGCGCCACCTCCAGTACGACTGGGCCAAGCCCAAAGACCCGAACAACGACCACCTGATCTACTCCAAGGGGCACGCGTCACCGCTGTGCTACGCGATGTTCAAGGCGGTCGGCGCGATCACCGACCAGGAGCTCATGACCTTCCGCAAGTTCGGCTCGCGGCTCCAGGGCCACCCGACTCCGGTCATACCGTGGGTCGACGTCGCGACCGGGTCGCTCGGCCAGGGGCTGCCCATCGGGGTGGGCGTCGCGCTCGCCGGCCAGTATCTCGACAAGCTTCCGTACCACGTGTGGGTCCTCTGCGGCGACTCCGAGCTCGCCGAGGGGTCGATCTGGGAGGCAATAGACAAGGCAGGCCACTACAAACTCTCCAACCTCACCGCCATTTGGGACATCAACCGGCTCGGGCAGCGCGGCCCGACCGAGTACGAGTGGCAGCTCGACGTGTATCGGCGCCGGGTGGAGGCATTCGGCTGCTTGCCGATCGTGATCGACGGCCACGAGATGGGGGCGATCGATCGCGCCTTCGGGGAGGCTCTCTCCAACAGCGACAAGCCGACCGTGATCATCGCGAGAACGATCAAGGGCAAGGGTTTCTCCGAGATCGAGAACAAAGAGGGGTGGCACGGCAGGGCCCTTCCGCCGGATATGGCGGAGCGCGCGATCAAGGAGCTCGGTGGTATCCGCAACCTGAAGGTCAAGACGCAGAAGCCCGAGCGTGGCCCGGCTCCGAAGCGGCCGGTCGCGAGCGAGCCGGTGCTCCCGACGTACAGGAAGGAAGACAAGGTCGCGACGCGCAAGGCATACGGCGACGCCCTGCTAGCGCTTGCGTCGATTCCGGAGGTCGTCGCCATGGACGGCGAGGTCTCCAACTCCACGCACGCGGACGAGTTCGCCCACGCGCACCCAGACCGCTTCTTCGAGATCTGGATCGCGGAGCAGCAGCTGGTTGCGACGGCGGTCGGCATGAGTGTGCGGGGCTACAAACCGTTCGCCTCGACCTTCGCCGCCTTTTTCTCCCGTGCGTACGACTTCATCCGCATGGCCGCGATCTCGGAAGCCAACATCCGGCTCACCGGATCTCATGCGGGCGTCGAGATCGGGCAGGACGGGCCTTCCCAGATGGCCCTCGAGGACCTCGCCGCGATGCGGGCGATCCATGGCTCGACCGTTCTCTATCCGAGCGACCCCAACCAGACCGCGAAGCTGACCCGCGCTATGGCCGACACGCAGGGCATCGTGTTCATGCGCACCACGCGCGGCGCGTACCCGACGATCTACGGGCCAAACGAGACGTTCAAGGTCGGCGGCTCGAAGGTCGTCCGCCAGAGCGCCAAGGACAAGGTGACGCTGATCGGCGCGGGTGTGACCCTGCACAACTGCCTGGCGGCAGCGGATGCGCTGGCGGCGAAGAAGATCGCCGCGCGGGTCATCGACCTCTACTCGGTCAAGCCGGTGGACGTGAAGGCGTTGCGCGAGGCGGCTCGCGTGACCAAAGGACGCTTCGTGATCGTCGAGGACCACTACCCCGAGGGCGGCATTGGCGCGGCCGTGCTCGAAGCGCTGGCGGGCGAACCGGGGCCGCGCGTCGTCCACCTGGCGGTGAGAGATCTGCCAACGTCGGGCAAGCCCGAGGAGCTAATGAACGCCGCCGGCATCTCGGCGCGGCACATCGTCGCCGCCGCCACCAAGCTGGTGGCGTCGCGATGAACGCGGTCAAGGAGCTGCGCGGGCAGGGCCAGTCCCTCTGGCTGGACAACATCCGCCGCCAGCTGATCACGTCGGGCGAGCTCGCCCGCCTGCGCGACGAAGGCCTGACGGGCGTCACCTCCAACCCCACGATCTTCGACAAGGCCGTGAGCGGGTCGACCGACTACGACGAAGCCATGGTCGGGCTTGTCCGCAAGGGAAAGAAGCCGGCCGACATGCTCTGGGACCTGATGGTCGAGGACGTGCAGGCCGCGGCCGACGTCTTCCGGCCGGTGTACGACCGGACCAAGGGCAAGGACGGCTTTGTCAGCATCGAGGTCGGGCCGACGATCGCCAACAGCACCCAGAAGACCATCAACTTCGCCGAGTACCTTCACGACCGGTGCCGGCGGCCGAACGTCATGGTGAAGATCCCGGCGACCAAAGAGGGCCTGCCCGCGATCGAGGACCAGATCTCGAAGGGCAACAACATCAATATCACGCTCATCTTCTCGGTCGATCGCTACGCGGAGGTCGTCGATGCGTACATGACCGGGCTCGAGAAGCTGCAGCGCCGCGGCGGTGACGTCAGCAAGGTCGCGAGCGTCGCGAGCTTTTTCGTCAGCCGGGTCGACACCAAGGTCGACAAGATGCTGGCCGAGAAGATCAGCGCGACGAGCGAGCCGCGCGACAAGCAGGCGATGGAGCGTCTTTACGGAAAGGCGGCGATCGCCAATTCCAAGATGGCGTATGACCGGTGGAAGGAGCTGTTCGGGACGCCGCGGTGGGAGAAGCTGCGCAAGGTCGGCGCCCGGACCCAGCGCTGCCTGTGGGCGAGCACCTCGACCAAGGACCCTCGTTACCCGGACACGTACTACGTCGAGGAGCTGATCGGGCCGGAGACCGTGGACACGGTGCCGCCGGCGACCCTGGCGGCGTTTCGCGAGCATGGCGAGGTACGCCGCAGCATCGACGAGAACGTCGAACTCTCGCGGCGCCAGCTCAAGCAGCTCGCGGAAATCGGCATCGACATGGGCCAGGTCACGTACGAGCTCGAGGTCGAAGGCGTCGACCAGTTCGTCAAGTCGTTCGA
>DASYZS010000135.1:0-5808 GCA_035945895.1 Candidatus Dormiibacterota bacterium
GAAAGGATCGCCTTCAGCTTCTGGTTCACCTCGTGCTCCGACCAGAAGAACGACTGCAGGTCCTGCACCCATTCGAAATACGAGACAGTCACACCGCCCGCGTTGGCCAGGATGTCGGGCACAAGGAAGATGCCGCGTTCGCGAAAGATCGCGTCTGCCTCCGGCGTCGTGGGTCCGTTCGCGCCTTCCACGATCAATTTCGCCTTGATGTCGCGCGCGTTGCGCGACGTGAGCTGGTTGCCGATCGCCGCAGGAACGAGCAGGTCGCAATCGAGCGTGAGCAGGTCCTGGTTGCCCACCTCTTGCGCGCCGGGGAATCCGCGAATCGTCTTCTCCCGCGCGCGATACTCGAGCAGGCGCTTGATCGATAGCCCGAGCGGGTTGTAGATCCCGCCGTAGTCCTCGGAGACCGCCACGACCGTGCATCCGGCCTCTTCGAGCAGCTTGGCGCTGATGCTCCCCACGTTTCCGAAGCCCTGCACCACGACCTTGGTCTGATGCGGCGCGCGGCCGAGGTGCTCCAGCGCCGCGACGGCGCAGATCGTGACGCCGCGTCCAGTCGCTTCGATGCGTCCCGCCGATCCACCTACCTCGATCGGCTTGCCCGTCACTGACGCGGGCACCGAGTATCCCAGGTGCATGGAAAGCGTGTCCATGATCCAGGCCATCGTCTGGCCGTCGGTGTTGACGTCGGGCGCCGGTATGTCGCGGTCGGCGCCGATGAGGATGGAGACCTCTGTAGCGAACCGCCGGGTCATGTGCTCGAGCTCGTTCAGTGAAAGCTCACGTGGATTGACGATGACGCCACCCTTTGCGCCGCCGAATGGGATGTTGACGACGGCGCATTTCCAGCTCATCCACATCGCGAGCGCCTTCACCTCGTTGAGCGAGACATCGGGGTGGTAACGGATGCCGCCCTTGCCCGGGCCGCGAGTGATGTTGTGCTGCACCCGGTACCCCGTAAATATCCGCGTGTGTCCGGTGTCGAGCTTGACCGGGAAGTGGCAGGTGAACTCTCGCTGGACCTCACGGAGCACCTCGCGCAGCCACGGCTCGAGGTTGATCAGCTCGGCCGCCTCGTCGAATTGCGCCTGGGCGGTGCGCCACTCGTCGGCCTCGACCGCGTGCTGCGTATCCACCGCGCTCACATCAGCACTGATGATCGCGGATATTCCGCGTCCGGATCGCAAATTACGTTGAGACATGCGGGCAGACCGGACTTGAACGCCCGGTCCAACGCCGGCTTGATCTGGTCAGGCTCTTCGACGAGCTCCCCGTAGCCGCCCAGAGCTTC
The DNA here is from genome assembly GCA_035945895.1 of Candidatus Dormiibacterota bacterium. GTDB lineage: Bacteria > Chloroflexota > Dormibacteria > Dormibacterales > Dormibacteraceae > 40CM-4-65-16. Next base: position 1,295 of record DASYZS010000135.1, read on the forward strand.
CACAACCTTGTCGTAGCGCGTGGCCGGACCGAGGTCGGCGGCGATGCTCGTGCCCAGCATCCTCAGCATCGGGTGCTTCTCCAGCGCCCAGATCCCGTTGTTCCCGACGACGCACACGACCTGGATGCCGTGCCGAACCATGGTGTCGAACTCCATCGCGGAGAAGCCGAACGCGCCGTCGCCGGACAGAAGGATGACCTGGCTGCTGGGGCGGGCAAGCTTGGCCGCGATCGCGTAGCCGGGGCCGGATCCGAGGCAGCCGAACGGACCCGGGTCGATCCACAAACCCGGCCTGTCGCGCTCGATCAGCCGACCGGCGAAGGAGACGAAATCTCCCCCGTCGCCGACGATGACGGCGTCGCGATCGGCGAATCGATCGACCTCGGCGATCAGTCGGGCCGGATGTATCGGGGTGGAATCGCTGTCCGCCAGTGCTTGGTCGCGCTTGCGCCCCTCGGCTTCGGCCGAGCGTAGCGCGTGCAGCCACGGAGCTTGAATCGGTGCGCTCTTGATCGCCGCGGCCAGGTCTGCGATCGCGGCTTTAAGTCCGCCGCTGATCGGCGCGCGGTCCACGTCGACGTGGACGATCTCTGTCGTTTCCCCGAAGACCGGCGGTTGACCGAAGTTCAAACGAAAGTCAAGGCGCGCGCCGAGCACGAGCACGACGTCCGCCTCCCGAAACGCGTGCGCTCGGGCTCGCGAAACGAGCTGCGGATGGGATGGCGGGAGCATCCCGCGCGCCATGCCGTTGACGATGAGAGGGAGCTGTGCATTCTCGACAAGCTCTCTCAGCTCGTCTTCTGCGTGCGCCCACCACACGCCCCCTCCGGCGACAACGACGGGACGCTGGGCTTCGCTGACTTTGCGTATGGCCTGGGCGAGAAGGTCAGGATCAGGCGGAGGTCCAGGGTCGACGGTCAGATGCTCCGTCGCCTCTGGCAGATCGGCCGCACCGAAGAAGACGTCGATCGGCACGTCCATGAACACCGGTCCGGTGCGCCGGCTCAGGGCCGTGCGCACGCATTCCGCGGCGGTCGCGTACGCGTCGTCCGCAGACTCGAGCGTCAGCGCCTTCTTGGTGAGGCTGCGCACGACGGCGACGTGGTCCATCTCCTGGAGCGAGCCCATGCCCCAGCGCGCAACCGGCGCCCGACCGCCGATCACGAACATCGGGCTGTCGCTGCCCAGGGCCTGCGCGAGCGCAGATACCGAGTTGGTGACACCGGGGCCGGCGGTCACCGCCGCGACGCCGCATTCGCGCGTGACCTTCGCCCAACCCTCGGCCGCGAAGGCCGCGGACTCTTCGTGTCGGAAATCAATGATCCGGACGTCGTGCTCCGCCGCTCCCATCAGGATCGGCCAGATGTGCGCACCGTTGAGCGTGAAGAGGTGGCTGACCCCGGCGCGTTTCAAGGCGAGGATGACAAGCTCTCCGGTGTTGCCGGAATCGGCCAAGCGGCTACTCCGCCATGGCCCAGGGCATCGCGGGCGTGTTGTAGGCCGCAGCCGGAGAGCCCTCGCGCGCGATCACGATCACACCTCCAGGGGCGTTGAGCGCCCAGCCCAGATGGTCGATCGCGCCCGTCGCCACTGATGTCGCATCCAGCCCATCCTGCAGCTTGACCACCATCAGCCTTGCCAAGCCCAGCCGGATGAACGCCTCGCCCAGACCGGTTCCGCACACGCCCCCGAAGCGATCGTCCACGTAGAAACCGGCGCCGGCGATCGGTGAGTCCCCGATCCGGCCGGGCAGCTTGCCGGTCCTCCCGCCCGTCGACACCGCCACCGCCATGCGTCCATTCGAGTCGCGCGCCACAGCCCCGACGGTGTCCGCGCCCACCATCAGCTCCTGCCGCTTGCGGTCGGTGATGAAGATCGAAGGGTCGGCCATCTCGACTCCATGTTCGCGCGCGAAGCGCGAAGCCCCGTCGGCGGCCAGCAGCACGTGCCGCCCGTCCTCCATGATCGCGACCGCGAGGTCGATCGGGTGGCGCACATCGCGCAGGCAGGCGGCTCCGCCGACACGCAGGTCCGCGCCCACCATCACCCCTGAGTCGAGCTCGACCTCACCGTCTGCATTCAGGCATGCGCCGATGCCGGCGTTGAGGAGCGGCTCGTCCTCCATGTGGCGCACGGCCGCGACGGCTGCCGCGAGCGCCCCCACTCCCATGAGCGCCCAACCTGCGTCGCGCGCGCGTTCGACCGCGGCCTGGCGAGGTGGGATTTCGGATTGGGGGACGGCGCCGGCGCCACCGTGAACGATCAGCGCCGAACGAGCCAACGCTGCGGCTTAGTAGGCCTCGGCCTTTGTCGCCGGCCAGTCGCCCCGCCGCTCGATGAAGCGACGCTCGGCGACGCGCCGGTCGAAGGGGTAGATGGTGCGGCGGCCGGGCCCCGCCCGCTCTGGCGCGCGCCGGTCACCGTAGCGTCGATCGGAGCCTTCCCGGCGCTCGACACCGGTACGCCGCTCGGGGCCACGCTCTTTCATGTCCACCCTCTTCGACGCGAGATGCTAGCGCACGCGGCTGTTAAGTTCGCTGAGTTTTTCGTCAAGTCGCTGCTCGGAGCGCCTGCGCTCGAGCTCATCTCCCGGACCGAGGTCGACGAAGCGCGCGTATTCGGCCAGCCGGGGGTGGACCTCTTTCACCCGGAGGAACATCTGCTGGGCGACCCAGCGGTAGTCGGGGTGGCCCTGAGGTGTCGTGCGCAGCTCGCACAGGTGATAGATCTCGCGTAGGTTGGCGCGGAAGTACCACCGGACGTGGAACGCGAGCGGAACGACGTACTGGGCGAGCGCCGGTCCGAGCTCCTGCTCCATTCGCCGGTGCGTTTCCGCGGCCGTCTCGACAGCCCGCGCGCAGCGGTCGTGCACCCCAAGGTCGGCAAGCCCGGTCGGCAGGTCGTAGCCCAGCGACGTGCCCAGGTGCTGGCGTTCCTGGGTGAGCATGCGGTGCCGGTGGAGGTCCCGGTAGGCCGCAAAGTTGGCCACGATCTCGAACGTGTACTGGGCATGCTCGAGCGCCCGGGGTGCGCGCTGGCGGCGGTTGGCCCGATCGCCGAGGAGCCTGTCCAGGACCTGGGCCGGATCCGCGGGCAGCTCGTCGAGGGGCCGGTCGGAGTAGGGGTAGAGCGCCGCCGCCACGACCTTGCGCTCGGCGTCGGCGTCGTGCTCGAGCAGGCGAACGGAAGCCTCGCCAGTGCCACTCCCTCCGGCTGGAGCGAGCTCCTGGAGGCTACGTCGCACGTTGACGATCCTTTCGGCGGCCGGCATTCCATACCGGTCGTCGAGGGCACGCCGGACGAAAGACGGAATGACGAACGACAGCTCGCGATGCAGGTCAGTCGCGAGCTGCTGGCATTCGGGCAGCTCGTGCGCCGCCATCTTCGTGACCAGGTATTCGAAAGCACGCCCGTTGCCAAAGAGCCCAAGGTTCGTCAGCGTCGCGGCGGGGAGCAGGCCACGGATCAGGTCCAGCGCCTTGGCCCGCGTGGCCGATTTCCAGGCGCGGTCGGTCTCGTCTTTCTCCCGCGGGTAGCGCTCGCGAATCGCCTGGGTGAGGGGTTCGACAAGCCCGCTGTAGGTCTCGAAGAGCAGATCCGCAGCGGACTCGTAATTCGGGTGGTCCAGCTCTGATCCGCGGTGGTAGAGCCACCGGCCGCTCGGCCCGGGCCTGTCGAACCTGACGTAACGCGTCGACTTCTCGAGGGGCGAGATGCCGATGCGGCTGTCTTCAAGCGCCTTCGCGGCCAGGGTCGAAACCTGCTCGACGGCGACATGAGCGCCCGCCAGCTCAGCCACCGAGTCGTCGCCGTAGCCCACGAGCACACGCTCGTAAAAGTCCTCGGCACGCCGGACCGCGACCATGTCGTCATCGCCAGGCGTGGAGCCGGCAAGTCCGTCGAAGCCCGAGTCAGGTTGGTTGATGAACTCCTCGAGCAGGACGCGCCGCAGGCTCTTCTCGGTGCGCGAGTAGCGCGAGAAGAGCGCTCCCTTGACGACCTCGGGCAGGTTGCGGAGGGCGAAGACGGGCCGGTCGAGGTTGGTGAAGTAGCGCTCGAGCAACGATGATTCGGCTGCGTTGAACTCAGACGTCGACACCGTCGTAAGTATCGCCCGTCTCCGGTTCGGTGTCAGAGGGCCGTTCCTAGATATTGTGTCGCGTGGGGCGCCAAGTACAGCCCATGGGTCCTCTCCCGACACTTGTCCAAGGGTTCTCCCCAGCTCTGTTAAAAACCGCCTGCGAAATGCCGATGGTTGAGGTCGACTGGATCAAGCGCTGGGGTGAATTGGTTGAAGCGCGGGCCAGCCTGGCCGCGGGGCACGCCGATAGCGGTTACTGGGACCGCCGCGCAGGAAGCTATGCCCGCTCCACCCATCACCGTGTCGACGAGTTTCTGCAAGTCCTCGAACCGTACCTCTTACCGCGCAAAACGCTGATCGACGTCGGGGCCGGCACCGGTCGCCACACCGTCGCGCTCGCTCAACGTCTCGAATGGGTCACCGCGGTCGAGCC
>DASYZS010000136.1:0-9570 GCA_035945895.1 Candidatus Dormiibacterota bacterium
GGGCACGCGCCGCGTCCCCTGGCCACAGGTCGAAGCGATACTCGTCCGAGCTGACCAGCTCCAGAAGGCTTCCCTGGGCTCGCACGAAACCGTGACTCATGATCGCGACCCGATCGCAGAGGTCCTGGACCTCGCCCAGCAGGTGGCTGGACAGGAAGATGGCGACGTTCTGTTCACGCGCGAGACTTCGAAGCAGCTCCCGGAGATCGTGGATGCCAAGCGGGTCCAGCCCGTTTGTCGGCTCATCAAGCACCAGCAGCTCGGGGCGGCCCAGGAGCGCCTGCGCAAGCGCCAGGCGCTGGCGCATGCCCAGCGAGAAGCCGCGAACGGGCTCGCGATCACGTCCTTCGAGGCCGACCAGCGCGAGCAGTCGCGACATCTCTCGCTCGTCGTCCAGACCCACAAGCCTTGCCGTCTGGCGGAGGTTCTCGCGCGCCGTCAGCCAGGAATAGAGGCCAGGCGACTCGAGCACTGCGCCGAAGTGCCGCGCCGCCTGGACATGCCGGCGCCAGGTGTCATGGCCCGCGATGCGTGCGACGCCGGAATCGGGACGCATCAGCCCCAGCAGCATTCGAATCGCCGTAGTCTTGCCGGCGCCGTTAGGCCCGAGCAAGCCGAAGATCTCGCCGGCGCCGACCTTGAGGTTCGCGTCATGGACCGCTGCGCGCCCGCCAAATCGCTTTGTCAGGTGCTCGATTTCGAGGATCACGCCACAAGCGCCTCTTCGAGGAGTCGACCGTCGCGCATTCGGATCGTTCGCGTTGCGTGGCGCGTCGCTTCGGAATCGTGCGACACGACGACGACTGTCACGCCACGGCGTTGACTGAACAATGCGATCAGCTCGAGGATCTCGGCCGCGGTCCTGGAGTCGAGGTTTCCAGTCGGCTCATCCGCAAGGATCACTTTCGGGTTCCGGGCAAGCGCGCGGGCGATGGCAACGCGCTGCTGCTCCCCTCCTGACAGCTGGGATGGAAGGTGATGCGCACGGCGTAGCAGCCCGACCTCGTCGAGCAGCTGCCTCGCGGCCCCACGCCCAGCGCCGGTGGCCTCGACGTTCTCGATCGCGGTGAGGGTCGGGATCAGGTTGAACTGCTGGAAGACGAACCCAAACGCATCGCGGCGCAGCCGCGTCAATGCGCGATCGCCCAGGCGCGCGAGGTCCGAGCCCTCGAAATAGAGCTGCCCCCCGCTGGGGCGATCAAGCCCGCCGAGCAGGCTCAGCAGCGTCGACTTGCCTGAACCGCTCGGACCAGTCACAGCGACGTATTCGCCCCGGCGGATTCCCAGGTCGACGCCGTCAACGGCCGAGATGAGGTTTGGGCCCTGGCGATAGACGCGGGTGACATGGCGGAGATCGAACACCTAACCGAGCTCCCGGAGTGCGTCAGCAGGTCGCAGTCGCGCGGCTCGCACCGCGGCTGCGACGCCGGCGAGGAGACCACATGAGGCCGCGAGCATCACCGCCGCGCCGGAGATCACTGGATCGGCTGCGGCGTGCAGATGGACCGTCTCAGTGCTCGGTCCCACGACATTTCCCAGGCCAAACATCGGGTTCGGCGCCACTCCGGCAGGCGCCACCGCCTGAAGGGGCGGAATGAGCTGGAGCACGACCGCGAGCGCAACGATGCCCAGGCCGACCCCGGCGACGCCGCCGATCAAGCCGATGACCAACGACTCGCCAATCACCTGGCGGACGATGCGGGCCGAGGACCAACCGATCGCACGGAGCGTTCCCAGCTCGCGCACGCGCCTGCCAACCGCGGCGAGCATGAGCACGCACGTGATCGCGGAGGTGGCGGTGATCGCTACCAGCGCGAGCCAGGCACCCATGCGATCGACGAGGTTGCGGGCGTCGACGAGCGATCCAGACACCTGAGCGGCCAGGTCACCGGACGCGGTCACCTGCGCATCTGGCAGCGCGCTGTGGATGGCTGCGGCGACACGGGCGACGTCGCCCGCCCCGGCCGCCCGCACGAGCACTTCGTTGACACGTTGCGTCCTGGCTGAGAGCTCCTGCAGGTCGGACAGCGATACGTACACGTCGGCGGCCTGACCGGCGAGCGGCGGTTTGACGAAGCCGACCACGCCGTATGCGGTGCCGTTGATGACGAAGGTCTGGTCGAGCGCGATGCCTCGTCGCTGCGCGTAGCCGGTGGCGAGCATGGCATCGTGCATCCCCGGCTTCAGAAACCGACCCGATGCAACCTGCGCGGCCGTAACGATGCCGATCGAATCGCTGGACAGATCGACACCTCCAATCGAGTAAGAGGTGCTCTGGATGTCCGTCTGCGGCGGGCTGACGACCTGCTGGATCGTTTGCGCGGGGATCGTCACCGTGAGCTGCGTGGTGCGAAAGCGCTGCGGCAAGCAGCCCATGAAGGACGCCTCGTCAGTGTGACCAGATTGCTGGGCGGCCTGAATGCACGCCTGGACCTGGCTCTGCTCGGCCGGCGTCAGAGGGGCGATGGACTGGTTCACAGTCACGGTCCGGGCCGCTTGCTGCAGCTCGGCGACGATCCGCGGCACGGTGCCTTCCTGGTGCACGACTTGCAGGGTCAGGCCGGTCGACACCTGCGCCACGCCCGGAATCGACCGGATCGTGTCCACCGCGCCCGCCGGAAGCGGCTGCTCGCCCGACGGCAGAAAGAAGTCGTGCACGAAGTGGTCCCCGGGGTTGCCGAGCTTCGACAGGTCGGTCACGACTGACTGCATGTCGGAATCGAGGTCCGCGCTGGCATCGGCGGCGGTGGTGTGAGGAGAGCGGGTCACGAGCAGATCGGACCCGATGCTGCCAAGCGGATCGAGGACGCGGCTCTGCCCCGTGTTCACCGCGCTGCCCAGCGCCGCCACGTCGATGACGAGCCCCACTCCGACCGCTAGCGCAAGGGCGGCGAGCAGCGTCCGGCCACCACGCCTCGTCAGCTCGGCCCGCAGGTACCGCCAGTAGAACAAGCTATTGACCCGCCTGCGGGACGGCGCCACCGCGCATCGCCAGCCGAGCCGCGGCCACACCGATGCCCGCCGCGAGTGGAGCGATGAACGTGAACTCGGCCAGCGAGGCCGCGGCGGCCATGCCCGGCGTGACCAGGTGGCCCGCCTGTGACGCGGGGACGCCGACGACCAGGTCGACGGCAATCCCGCGGACGAGGTCGAATGCGGCCGCAACGACCGCGGCCACAGCGGCTGTGCGCATCGGTGCGTCGCGGCCGGCGAATGCGCCGGCCCCGACCACTCCACCGAGCCACGCGCCGATGCTGAGGGCGCCGATCACCTGCCACGGCAGGACGGGCGTAAGGCCGAACTGCAGCAACAGGTTCGCCACGACGATGCCGAGACCGAATAACGCTCCAAATCGAAATGCGCGAGTCGACATGGCTAAAGCAACCTCAATGCCAAGGTCAGCAGGAGTTGACTGGCGAACACCAGGACCAGCGCGCGGCGCGCCGCGAGTCGCAGGCCGGAGGCAAGGAGCGCGGCACCTGCCATCGCTCCCACAAGCGTCAGGCCCGGGAACGCAGCGGTGGCCGCGCCCGCCCACCCGGGCTCGATCCGCACGACGGCCAGGACCACCGCGGCCCCGGCCGCGGTGCCGAGCGCCAGCAGCGCCAGGATCGTCTTGCGCTGGACGCCATCGAGAAGCGTGATGCCTCGTCGGCGGAACACGCTCTGGACGACACGCAGGAGGAGATACTGAAGCGCGAGGTTGGCCGCGATGCCGATCGTCGCCACAGCGACGACGTACGGCCCCAGCCAGTTCACCTCGTGATTGGTGCGCATCACGATCGCTCCGACGCACACGCCCGCAAACGGCACCGCGATGGCCACGACGCGCGCGGGGTTCACTCTCTCGAACGAGGTCACTGCAGCAGCAATGCCTCCAGCTCCGCTGCCGCCACCAGGCACACCGCGACGACTGCGGCCACAGCCGCGAGATGGCGCCCGGCGATGAGAGGCGCTCGGTTGAACCACAGCCGCCAGAACACAACGCTTGTCGCCGCGGCGGCAGCGCTCACCGCGACGAACTCGAGCCATGGGAATACGGTGGCCGCCGCCTGCGCAAGCGGGCCGTGCGGTGGCGCCGCCACCACTCCGCCCGAGACCGCGATTCCGTAGCGCGCGCCGTCGACGAGGTTGAACGCGATCCCCGCCAGGCCGCCCGTCGCACCGCTGAGCAGCGCGACGATGGCAGTGCCTTTGAGGTTGGCCGCGAGAAGGGCCAGAGCCGTCGGCGCGGCGTGAGCCGTGTGGTCCGCCTGGTACCGCCACATCGTGCCCAACCCCAACCCGACGATCGCGCCCGCGGCACGCGCTCCGAGCAGGATCCCAAGCGATGCGCGGAACGAGGTCAGGACCGCGGTCATCTCTTCTCGAGCTCGTCCATGAGTCGCTGCACCCATGCGGGGTGCGGCGCCGTGTCCGCACGCAGGAGACGAAGAACCGGGGCCGCACCCACGGCGTCCGCCGCTCCGAGGTACGCGGCGCGCTCGGCGAACTGCCCCTGCAGGTACGGCAGCCCGAAAAGGCCGAGGGCGATGACGCCGAAGAAGATCACGACGGAAATCGGAGTCGGCGGGTTGGGCAGACGAGGCAGCAGACTCACCAGGTCGAGCGCCCAGTAGACGAACGCGATGCCGATGACGATCAGCCGCAGCTGCACTCCAAACAGCAGGTCGTGGTGTCGGCGCAGGTGGACCATCTCGTGGGCGATCAGCGCTTTGATCTCGTCTCTGGGTAGGCGCTCGTAATCGATGGCGTTGATGAGAACCACCTTCCGCCAGGGGCGGTCGAGCAATCCGGCTCGCAGCCAGCGGCCGGCGGGCTGAGGGATGTATGTGATTCGAAGTTCTGCCGGCCGGCACATCGCCTCGAGCTCCGAGTCGTGCGCGGGAAGACTGGTGAACAGGAATATCTGCTCGTGAAACTGCGTGAGCATCACGTAGCTCGCGATGAGCAGCAGGAGGGCCACGTCGAGCGCGTGTCGCTGAGGCGTGCCCGGCCGTGCATCGAGCGTGCCGCCCGCGATCCAGCCGATCGCGATGACCGTGACCGGCAGCGCAAAGAGAAACAGAAGCAGGGCGACGACCGCGAGACGATCCCCGGAGGTTTGGCGCTCGTCCTCGTCGACGAGCATGTACGAGCGCTCGCTGGGGATGAGCCGTCCCCTGCCGAACCATGAGCGCGCGAGCAAAGGCTCGCTCTTCCAACCCCAGCTGCCCCAGACCAGCAGCCACTTCTGCCATGCGTCAAGCGCCGGTCCGCCCGCCTGTCGACGCGCGCTCGTCCACGCGGGCATGAGCTTCAGTCGCGCTTCGAGCCTGGCTTCCTCTGCCAGCTCTTGCCGGAGCGCGATCGCGGTGAAGCCGGCGACGCCGAGGAAGAGCAGCACGCCAAACCGGGGTCCGAGAACTCCTGACGGAGCCGCCATCAGCAGGAAGCGGCTTGAGCGAAAGAGCAATCTCGCCATGTGACGGCTCGCGCTCACTCCTTGTGCTTGGTCAGAGGCCGGCAGGGAGCCGGGGGACGTATCTCCCGGCTCCCGCGTGTTTCCGAAAAGTATCACCCGATCAAAGCCGCCCCGAGGACGGCGACGATGAAAGCTCCGACTCCCGTCCAGCTGATGGCCGCGATGGCCACTCCGAGGCCCTCCCATCCGAACGCGATGACGAATGTCGCCCACCAGTAGAGCCCCGAGATCATCCAACCGGTGACCGGAACCCACCAGGGGAGGAGAGCCACCATGTACCACACCGCGTCCCAAGCACCGATCTGGCCGGTGATCAGCCGGTACGCGACCCAGTGCCCAAGATCCGTCGCGACGCCCCCCACCGGGGCCATCGCAAGAACCGCGAACGCTGCCACCAGGGCGACTGCGGCAAGCCACCAGAAAAGCTCCCGATCGCGCGACGAACGAACCAGGACGACCGCACTCATACGCGCCTCCAAGTTTTTTTCGTTATCGCCAGCGATCCGCGAATCCTGAACAGCGAGCACGGTAAACGCGCTCGGAGGCGGTCACAAGTCGGCAAAGAAGCCGACGGCAAAACAACCGACATCGACCCACCTGATGTCGGTAGTAATGCGGACTTCCGCGAACGGACTTTTTCGGGTCTCATCGCAGCAGCCTGGGAAGCACCTTGGCCCACAAACCGAGATGGCAACGAGTCGCCGGCGCAGGCCTGACCGTCCTGGGAGTGGTCGTGGCCTTCGCAACCGCCGCGGCGGGCGCGCCGTTCTGGGTCGTGTTTGGGGCCTTGTTGCTGTCGTGGCTGGGGATCCGGTTGGCGGGCTGTTAAGACGAACTTATTGCTGGCTTGCGAAGCCGGTCGCAGCCATAATCGCCATCGGTGGGGGCATGGCTTCGCGACGCGACCGTTTGGCAGCGCGTAGGCAGGCTCGTGCCCCTTTCGTGGATCCTTATCCTGGTCTGGCCGCTACTCCTGCTGCTCAGCCGCGGTGTGAGTGCCGTCGAGCTCGTGGCCTCGCTGGTCGGCCTGGTTTGCTTTGCGCTCGTCTGGACCTGGTTCTGGCTCGACGCCCGGACCGGCGCTGAAGCCTCCTTCACCGCCGGGGTGCTGGTCGCCATGACCGTGCTCGCGGTCGTCTTGACTTTCAGCGAACCCCGGGTGTGGCACGACGGGCTGCTCGGCTACTGCATGGTGGTGGCGGCGGTGTGGCCGACCTGGCGCCCGTCGCTCGTGGCGGTCCCGGCCATCGCGGTCGTGATCTTCCTGGCAGTCACCGCGACGGGGACCGGCGGGATCAACGCCTTCGGGATCGCACTCGTCTGGCTATTCCTGGGCTTCGGCTTCGTCGCGGTGCAGAACCTGCTCCGGGAGAACTTCCAGCTCAACACGGTGCAGGTCAAAGCGGCGCGGGCCGCCCCGCAGGCCGCACCAATGGTCGTGTCGCCGCGACAGCGCGAGATCATGCAGCTGGTCGCGACCGGCATGTCGGACAAGGAGATCGCCGCCCGCCTGCAGGTGTCGCCCCACACCGTCCGCACCCACCTGCAGCGGCTTTACGCGCAGCACGGCCTTCGCAATCGCGCAGAGGCTGCGGCGAACTGGACGAAGGGTGTCCCCCAAAATGACGACACCGCAAATCGGGAATTGAAGTCTTTCTGAAACTGCCCTTCCATGGTCCGTACCAACCCATGGCGGCCCGATTCAGTCCCCGGCAAGCGGAGATCGTGAGCCTGATCGCGTCGGGCTACTCAGACAAGCAGATCGCGGTCGCGCTTCGAGTGTCGCAGCGGACGGTGCGCACGCACATCGAGCGCCTGTACGCGGCCCATGGACTGCACAGCCGCGCCCAGGCGGTGCTGATCTGGGCAACGAACGGCGGAATGGAGGTTGCCGCCCGCCGGTAATCTCAATTCATGGACGTCACCGACGCGACATTCGAGACAGCCGTCATCGAGCGGTCTCGCGAATTGCCGGTGGTCGTGGACTTCTGGGCGGCCTGGTGCGCGCCCTGCCGGATGCTCGGACCGATCCTGGAACGCGAGGTCGCGCGGCGCGACGGCGCTGTGGAGCTCGCCAAGCTCGACGTCGACGCCAACCCGCAGACGGCCCAGGCCTTCGGCATCCGCGGCATCCCCGCGGTCAAGGCGTATCGGGACGGCCGTGTCGTCGACGAGTTCGTCGGCGCGCTGCCGCCTGCGGCCGTGTCCCGTTTCCTGGACGGGCTCGCGCCGTCGAAAGCCGACCTGCTCGTGCGCAAAGGGGACGAAGCTTCGCTCCGCGAGGCGGTCGAGCTCGAACCCGAACGCGCCGACGCCGCGGTTCCGCTGGCGCGGATCCTCCGGCAGCGGGGCGACACGGAAGATGCCCTGCACATCCTCGGCAACGTCCCGGGCAGCTTTGCCGCCGACGGGCTGATGGCGCGAATCCAGCTCGAGCAGGCTGGACCCGACGGCCTTGCACCGGCGTTTGCCGCGCTCGACGCCGGCGACCACGAGCAGGCGCTCGACCTCCTGATCTCCACGATCCGGCCGGCCAATCCGCAGCGCGACAGGATTCGCCGCGTGGTGGTCGGCATCCTGGACGAGCTCGGACCCGACGATCCGCGGGTGCCCGACTGGCGCCGCCGGATGACGTCGGCTCTCTACTAGCCCGCTTCCTGCGCGCCGATCGCGGCCTGGGCTGCGGCCAGCCGCGCCACCGGCACCCGGAACGGGCTGCACGACACGTAGTTCAACCCGAGCTTGTGACACAGGTGGATCGAGTCGGGGTCTCCCCCGTGCTCGCCGCAGATCCCGACCTCGAGCCCTCTTCGCGTCTTTCGTCCCTCGTTGACGGCGATCGCCATCAGCCGGCCAACGCCTTTTTCGTCGATGGTCTCGAACGGGTTGCGGGGAAGGATCTTCTGCTCGAGGTAGCGGACGATGAAGGCGCGCTCGGCGTCGTCGCGGCTGAATCCAAACGTCGTCTGCGTAAGGTCGTTGGTGCCGAAGGAGAAGAACTCCGCCTCCTCCGCGATCTCGCCCGCGGTCAGCGCGGCACGCGGGATCTCGATCATGGTGCCGAACTTGTACGGGACGCGAATCCCGGCCTCTTTCTGCACGGCCTCTGCGACCGGCTTGAGCTCCGCGTGCACCGCGCGCAGCTCGGCGACCGTGCCCGCCAGCGGGATCATGATCTCGGGTCGCGCGTCGACCTTGCGCCTGCGCAGGTTGGTCGCGGCCTCCATGATCGCGCGCACCTGCATGCGCGGGATCTCGGGGTAGAGGATCGAAAGACGCACGCCTCTCAGGCCCAGCATCGGGTTGGCCTCGTGGAGCTCTTCGACCCGGGCGAGCACCTTTTCGGCCTCGGCCAGCCGCTGCGGGTTCTCGCCCGTGTCCTTGAGGTGTGTCGTCTCGCGGATCAGGTCTTCGAGGCTGGGGAGGAACTCGTGGAGCGGCGGATCGATCAGCCGGATGATGACGGGCAGCCCCGCCATCTCCTTGAAGATGCCCTCGAAGTCACCGCGCTGGATGGGCAGCAGCTTGGCGAGCTGCTTCTCCCGCTCTGGTGTGGTCTCGGCCATGATCATGGCCTGGACGATGGGCAGGCGGTCCTGCTCCATGAACATGTGCTCCGTCCGGCACAGGCCCACCCCCTGGGCGCCGTTCTCCCTTGCCTTGCTCGCGTCCCGCGGGTAGTCCGCGTTCGCCCAGACCTCGAGGCGCCGCAGCTCGTCGGCCCACCTCAGGATCGCGCTCGCGGCGGGGTGCTGGTTGAGCGACCTCGCTTCGATGGTCGGCACGTCGCCGACGTAGACGTCGCCCGTGGTGCCGTCGATGGTGATCCGGTCGCCCTCGTTGATGGTGGTGCCGTTGGCCGAGAACTTTCGCTGGCGGACATCGACGTCGATCGCGCTCGCGCCCACCACGCACGGCCGGCCCATTCCTCTTGCCACGAGCGCGGCGTGCGACGCGGTGCCGCCGGTCTGGGTGAGGATGCCTTTCGCCTCGACCATGCCGTGCACGTCGTTGGGGTTGGTCTCGACGCGGACGAGGATCACGGCCTTGCCCTGCTTGCCCCATTCGACCGCGGTGTCGGCGTCGAACACCGCACCGCCGCTGGC
>DASYZS010000137.1:0-1946 GCA_035945895.1 Candidatus Dormiibacterota bacterium
CCGCCCGAGCCGGTGGACAAGGACATCTACGAGCTCGAGGGCGAAGAGAAGGCGAAGATCAAGTCGGTTCCCGGCTCGCTCGCCGAATCGCTCGATGCGCTCGAGAACGACCACGCGTTCTTGCTCGAGGGTGGCGTCTTCACCAAGGACGTCATCGACACCTGGATCGAGTACAAGCGCAAGAAGGAAGTCGACGCGGTCGCGCTGCGCCCGCACCCGTGGGAATTCATGCTCTACTCGGACGTCTAGGACGAGGTACTCCACAGGGGCCCTGGCTTACAGCCGGGGCCCTTTCTCTTTCTAGACTTCGATCGGGTGTTCACTGTCGAGTACAGGACTCGAATCCGCGAGGAGCTGGTCGAGAAGGCGCGCCGGGATCCGCGCATCGCGTCGGCCGCGGCGGTCGGAGGCAGCGCCGAAGGCGAGGGCGACCGCTGGTCGGATCTCGACCTGACCTTCGGCGTACGGGGCGACGCGCGGGACGAGGTGCTAGCCGCCTGGACGCGAGACCTTCGCTCCACCTTCGGCGCCGTCACGCTGTTCGATCTTCCGTTTCTGTCGTCGGTCTTTCGCGTGTTTCTCCTGCCGGGTTCGCTCCAGGTCGACCTTTCGTTTACTCCGGCTTCGGACTTCGGCCCGCTTGGGCCGCGATTCGCCTTGCTCTTCGGCACAGCCGTGGAGCGCAAGGTGCCACCCCCGCCTTCGCCGCGCCAGGAATTTGGCCTCGCGGCTCATCACGCGGTGCGAGCCCGGTACTGCATCGCTCGTGGCCGCCTCTGGCAGGCGGAGTACTGGATCAGCCAGGTGCGCGATAACGCGATGCTGCTGGCCTGCCGGAGGCTTGGACTTCCGACCGACAATGGCCGCGGCTTCGACGCGCTGCCAGTTGAGCTTCGGACCAAGGCTGAGCAGGCGCTCATGCACGCTGTCGACGCCGAGGACCTCATGCGCGCTCTCCGATCAGCTTCGGACCTGCTTTTCGCCGAGTCGAGCGTCCACGAAGACGGCGCGAGGATCGAAGCGCTGCTTCACGAAATCCTCGATTAGACGCGCTACATACCGAGCATCGCGCGAGCGCGCAACGCGATCGAGATCGCGACCCGCGTCTCCGGGTCGTCGAGCTGCAAACCGGTGAGGGTCTGGATCCTCTCGACCCGATAGGTCATCGAGTTGATGTGGACACCGAGCTGCCGCGCCGCCGCGCGACGGATCCACCGCGCCGCCGAGAGCGCCTCGAGGGTTTCGAGAAGCGGGGTGTCACGGGACTGGGCGTAGTCAAGGAGCGGTCCCAGCAGCTCATTGACGAAGCGCCGCAGCGCCTCAGGGCTCTGCACCTCGAGCAGCAGGCGGAAAGCGCCCAGGGAGCGATATGAGGCAACGCGGCCCCGCCCTCCCGCTCGCCGCGTCAACCGCAACGCCTGCCTGGCTTCGACGTGCGAGCGGGCGAGCTCGCTCACGCCATTGGCAAGGTTGCCGATGCCAACGGACGCCGACCCTGGCTTCATCACCGGCGCGGCCGCGGCCAGGACCTGCGCCCCCAGCTTCTCGACCGCGGCGAGATCCGTGGCCAGCTCGTCCGGGACCAGGAACACAGCCGACGCCGAGCGCACCAGGGTCAACGCTCCGGGGAGACGGGACCGGACTAGGCCGCTGAGCGCGCCGTCGAGGCGGTCCTGCTGGCCCCGACCAGCGAGCGCGGCCTCGGTCTGGTCGTCGTCCGCCTCGAGCACAACCACCCACGCACGCTGGGGGAGGCGGTGGCCGAGCCGCTCGGCCTGGCGCGCGATACGTTCCGCCTCCTCGGTCTCGAGCCCACCCGCGAGCACCTCTTCCACCAGGTCGCCGCGGAGGCGACGCTCGACCTCGGCGGCCGCCCGTTCCTTGGCCAGCTCGAGCGCGAGAATCGTCGACCCGTGCTCGAGCGCCCGGACGCGCCCCTCGGCATC
>DASYZS010000138.1:0-5762 GCA_035945895.1 Candidatus Dormiibacterota bacterium
TTCGGAAAGGAGCAGCAAGCTCGCCGCCGTGTCGAACACGCGAATCGGGATCGGAGCGCAGAAAACGTCGAAGCCACCGGCGCTTGTGATCGCAATCGAGAGCGCCATCGACCCGAGGATTCGGATCTTGCCTGCGCGCTCGACCAGCGGCTGCGCGACCCTCAGGGCACGCGGTGTGCTCTCGAGACCCAGCAGCTCGATTCTGTGGTCGGAAGCAGGGGCCAGCCGCGTGAGCGGCACTCCCGCTCGGCGCGCGCCCTGCTTGCGTACCGCGCTCCATTCCTCTCCCGTCGCGAGGTCGACCACCATGCCGGCGAAAACGTCGCCGAGCGTGGGTCCGTCGAGGGCGGCGAGCATCAGGCCGAACAGAGGGACCCCCTGCTTGGCGTTGAGGCTGCCGTCGACCGGGTCCACGAGCAGCAGCGGATAGTCGGCACCGAAGCTCCGGCGCCCGGTCTCCTCCGAAAGCACCGAGAACTTTTCACCGTTTTGCGCCAGCCGCCCGAGCTCCCCGAACACCACGTCTTCGGCCAGGCGATCGAGCTCCACGGTCGTGTCACCACCGGCGCCGACGCTGAGTGACACTCGACCGGCCTCAGTGCCGGAAAGCGGCACCACCGCGCGCCGCACACCGGCGCCGATCCGAGAAAAAACGTCGAGCCAGTCGCCTGCTTTCAGTGCGCCTCGGTCGTCGGACTTGGCTCGGCGGAGAGCTTGCGCCGCCTGCGGCGCCGGCGCTCGACGACGATGGTGATGAGGTACGGCTGCTGCATCGCCCACACACGTTCGATGAGCTGCGGGATCGCGATGGAGTGCGGCTGCTCGATGCCCAGCATCACGAGCGCCTCGGCGACGTGGTCGGGCAGCTCCGTCTTGTCGTGCAGATTCAGCTGCTCGAGGCTTTCCAGGATGTCATCGAGACGCCGCAGTCCTCCACGCCTTTCGGATTCACCCGGCCGCAGCATCGCCTGAAGCTTACTCATGTGGCCGCATCGATGAGGGCACGGCTCACCTCGTCGGCGCGCTCGAACTGCAGCCAGTGGCCGGCACCCTTCAGAACCTCGAGACGGTACTCACCATGCATTCGATCCTTTGTGTGCTCAGCCTGCCAACGCCCGAGAAACGGATCCTGGTCGCCCCAGAGCAGGATGGTGGGAGCTTCGACCTTCACTTCGTTGGAGAGAGTCCACCACAAGCGCGGGTCGGCGAAGTTGGCGCGGTAGTAGTTGAGACCCGCCGTCAGCCGGCCAGGCCGCCCGATCGAGCGGATGAAATGCTCTCCGGTCGGGCCGACCGACGTGCCGAACATCTCGCGCAGCCGGCGAAAGTCGTCTTCGCTCAAGACGCGCTCGGC
This sequence comes from Candidatus Dormiibacterota bacterium, assembly GCA_035945895.1. GTDB lineage: Bacteria > Chloroflexota > Dormibacteria > Dormibacterales > Dormibacteraceae > 40CM-4-65-16. Next base: position 1,355 of record DASYZS010000138.1, read on the forward strand.
CTTGCCCTCGATCACGAACAGGCGGATGTAGTCGGACCGCTTTTCCTGGTCTTCGTCTTGCCGGATCGCCTCCGCCACGACGGCCGGATGGCCCACCGAGAGCACCGTGAGAGATTTCGTCATCTCCGGGTGATGGCTGGCGAAGAACCATGAGACCACCGCGCCCCAGTCGTGCCCGGCGACATGAGCGGCGTCGCGCCCAAAGGCTTTGATCACCGCGGCGACGTCGGCAACCAGGTGGACCATCGCATAGTCGTCCGCGGTTGACGGCGCGTCGGTCAGACCGTAGCCACGCAGGTCGAGCGCGACAGCGAGGACACCAGCCTGGGCGAGCGCGTCGACCTGCTTCGTCCATGACTCCGCGCCTTCGGGGAAGCCGTGCAAGAGGATTGCCATGTCGCCGCTCGGAGGCCCATCGACCATGGCCCGGAATCTCAGCCCGTTGGCCTGGACCATGTGTTGACTGGCTGTCACTTCATGACCTCGGTCTTGAGGAAATCGGCGGCGACGTCGAGCGCGTCGTCCAGCACCTTCAGGAGTCCGTGGCCCTGGCCTTTGAACACCTCCAGGCGGGCGTGCGGAATGATCTTGATCTTCTCCTTCAGCAACTTCAGGTCGGCAAACGGGTCACGGTCGCCGCTCAGGAACAGGGTCGGACAGCGAATGAGGTGCCAGTGTGCGGTGCGGAGCTGGTCCTTGAAGCCCGGTCGGTGGAGCGGATACGAGAAAAGGACGAGCCCACCGAAGTCGGCCTCGACCGCGGCCATGCTCGCGACCCTTCCACCAAACGACTGACCTCCACCGACGACGTCGCGACCTCGACCCGATGCCTTGATGAAGACCGGGACCGCATTCTCGCCGCCCCCACGCGGAAGATCCACCGCCATCGCATCGATTCCACGTCTTTTGAAACCGACGACGTAGGGCTTCATCGACGCGGCGTCGCCTGATGCACCGTGACCCAGGACGACTCGCATGTTGCGCATCTTCGCAGCCTTCGCGATGTCATCGCTGGTTCTCATCGACATGACATCACCAAGATTTTCCACATGCCCTCGCGAAAAAAAATTTCGTCGAGGGATTGACGTGACCGGTCTTCATCGAGTATCACAACAACTTGTATGGCGATGCTGCTCGTGGTTGTCTCCACAGAGGCAACGGACCCGACGCGAGAAAGCGGACCACTTTCGTCAGCCGCCAACGTCACGGAGCTCTCATCGAAGAGGGTCCGCGGCGAAACCCGTGGGGTTACAGAGGAGGTACGTGTAGGAGAGATCCTGTCCACGTCGCACCAACAGCTGGATCCCGCCGACCAATGGAACCTATCGGGTCCAGATCTTTGGAGAAGGAGGTAGAACACATGGCAGCCAAGAAGAAGGCAGCGAAGAAGCCGGCCAAGAAGAAGGCAGCGAAGAAGAAGTAAGAGACTTCTCTTCAATCGTTTTGCCGTAAGTCGTTTCGCCGGGGTTCTGTGGAGCCCCGGCTTCTTATTTATGGGAGGGCACCCACGGGTTCCCTCCCATGACCCACCCTCCCTCGTCACAACGACTGGGAGTCGTAAAGCACAAAGTCGCAGCCGGAATCAATCCGGCTGCCGAGACAACGCTGGTACTACTCGATGAGGTCTGCGACCTGCGCCGCCGCCAGCGGCGCCAGCAAGATCCCTTTGCGGTGATGCCCGGTCGCGACGATGACGTTGGGTATCGCGGTCTTCGCGACGATGGGCTCGCCCGTTGAGGTGATCGGCCTGAGACCCGCCCAGACCCGCTGCAGGCTCGCTGTCGCGAGTCCTGGCACCAGCTTTCGCGCGAAGTCCAGCAACATCGCGATGCCCTCGACAGTCGGACGATCATCGAAGCCCGCGTCCTCCTCGGTGCCGCCGGCGATGATCGTGCCGTCGCCTTTCGGCACGAGATAGCCACCCGACCTGAAGACGCTTCGGCGAAGAATCAGTGACCCTGGGTCGAGAGCCGCGAGCTGTCCGCGCTGGGGCCGGACATCCACCTCGATACCCGCCGGCGACGCGACCTCACCACTCCAGGGTCCCGCCGCGATGACGATCCAGTCGGCGGCGATGTTTTCGTCAATCGTTTTGACCGCGCGTGCCTCACCGCCTCCGACGACAAAACCGATCGCGGGGCGGCCCTCGTGTATCTCCGCCCCGTACACGGACGCGGCGCGACCGAGGGCGCGGACAAACCGAGGCGGAGTGAGGTGGGCGTGCTCGATGAGCATCGCTCCGACAACGTCGGGGCTGAGAGACGGTTCGAGCTTGCGACACTCCGCCGCATCGAGCCAACGCCCCGGCTCGGTCTTGCGGACGGTCGCCTCGTCCGCGGTGAAGGCCGGTCCGAGTCCCTGCTGAACCCTGTACTCGACGTTCAGCGCGCTGTCTTTCTCGATCCGTGCGAGTAGCTCGGGAAACATGGCGAGGCTTTCGTGATCGCCGGGGCGAGAGGAGGGGCTCAGCTCGCCGGCGGCGGCGCCAGAGGCATGGGAGCCCAGCTGGTCCCTCTCGAGCAGGATGACATGGTGACCGCCAAGGCTCAGACGCTCGGTGACGGCGCACCCGATGACTCCTCCGCCGATGACGACGACGCGCGACATATAAGAGGAATGAAAGGCCTTGACTCCCGAACATGTGTTCGGTATCTTCGGAATCGCCTCACTTCCTCTCCTGCGTCTCCCTCGCCGAGGCCGCCAACTTGAAAGATGCAGGCAGAGAAATTAGAACTTGCGATCGATTCGATCCGGCTCCGCTACGGCAGCCAGGCGCTGACCCGCGCGGGCGAACTGCCCCCGCCCACGCCATGGCGGAGCGGAACGCCGGTAGACGACCTCACCGGGATCGGCGGACTGCCCCGCGGCCGGCTCACGCTGTTCACGGGTGCCGGAACGTGCGGCAAGCTCACCTTCGCCCTCGCCCTGCTTGCCGCCGCGACCCGTCAGTTCGCGCATGCCCTCGTCATCGATGGCGGCGGATTCGATCCGACCTGGTTACCTCCCTTCTCCCCTGAGCCCGGCGCACTGACCATCGTCCGCGCGCCGGCTCCTGAGATCGCGGGAGAGGCTGGGGCGGCGCTGGCCAGGGCAGGCGCCGGCTTCCTCCTTCTTATGTGCGAGGTGCCCGAGCACTGGCTCGGTCCACTCGAGTCAGGCGCGAATCGATCCGGCACGGTGATGGTCGGCGTGGTCGATGCGGCCAACCGCGCGCTCGCCCATGCCTCGAGCTTCAGCCTCGGTTTCTCGCGCCGCGATTGGGTGTGGGAGCGCGGACAGCTCGTGGGCATTCGCGTCTCCGCGACCTGCGTGAAGAACCGGATCGCTCCGCCGCTCGGCGCAACCGAGCTGGAGATTCGCTACCCGCTCGGCACTGCAACGTCTGGCGTCACCGAGATCGAGACGCGCTATGAGGAGGAGCAACCACGCGAGTCTGTTGTGGTTTGACCGGTCACCTCGAGCTGGCTCGGAGACCAGATCTCTATGGACGGCCGGTCATCGTCGGACGTTGGGACGAGCACGTCGTGGCGGCGTCTGAGGAGACGCTGCCCTTCGGCGTGGTCCCAGGCATGGCTCTGCGCCAGGCCGAGCACCTGTGCCCGCAGGCGGTCTTCGTGCTGCCCGACGAAGAAGCGACCTCACGCATCCGCGAGCTGATCTCGACCGCGCTGTATGACCTGGCGCCAGTCGTCGAGGTGCGTGACGAAGGAATCGCGTGGCTCGACGTTAGCGGCGTCGCGACTGCCGGCATTTCGATTCGGGCAGCGCGACACCGCCTGGCGCAAGCAATCGGGCGCGAACCTCGACTGGGTCTGGCGCCAGGTCCGTTCTCAGCACGACTCGCAGCGGCGCGGGCGCGACCTGGTCGCCTGCTGAGCGTCGCCGATGCGCGCGAGTTCCTTGCTCCTCTTCCCTCTCGCGAGCTTCCTCTCGACGCCGAGCAGCTCGAGCGACTGGACCTGCTCGGCCTGCGCACGCTGGGAGCGGTCGCGGCGGTTGGTCCGCGCGAGCTCGAAAGCCAGCTGGGTCCCGACGGGCGCCACGCGGTGCTGCTGGCGCGGGGCGACGAGCCAGATCAACTCGACGCGTGGCGACCGCCACTGTTCACAAGCGCGCACCGGCAGTTTGGCGATCCGGTCGAGGACCGCGAGGCGCTGCTCTTCGTCGCGCGTGCGTTGTGCGGCGACCTCGCCGACGAGCTCGGCCTGCGCGGTGCGGGCGCGAAACATGTGCGCGTTCGGCTCCAGGTCGAGTCGGGTGAGACCGAGACACGCGAGTCGATCGTGCGCCATCCGCTGAGCAGTACCGCCGAGCTGTTCGGCTTGGTCGGGTCGTGGATCAAGGAGTGGCAGCCACGCGCGCCGATCCTCGAGCTGTGGATCGAGCTGCCTGTGCTCGAGGGCGCGGG
>DASYZS010000139.1:0-2416 GCA_035945895.1 Candidatus Dormiibacterota bacterium
AGGTCGTCGATGGCCTCCCCCACGCCCGCGAGCTTGACGGGTACGTCCAGCTCGGCCTCGATCGCGATCACGGCGCCGCCCTTCGCAGTCCCGTCGAGCTTGGCGAGGACGAGGCCGGTCATAGGGATCGCCTGGTTGAACGCACGCGCCTGGACAAGGCTCGTGAGTCCCAGCACCGCGTCCAGCACGAGCAGTGACTCATACGGAGCGCCATCGAGCGCCTTGCTCGCCACCCGTCCGACCTTGGCCAGCTCTTGGAGCAGGTTCCGCTGAGTCTGCAGCCGCCCGGCCGTGTCCGCGATGACGACATCGTGCCCTCGCTTGCGCGCCGCCTGGATTCCGTCGAAAACAACTGACGCCGGGTCGGAGCCTCCGGCGCCCGCGATGTGCAGGACGCCCGCGCGGTCGGCCCACGCGACCATCTGCTCGATGCCGGCCGCCCTGTAGGTGTCCGCGGCGACGATCAGCGGCCTGCGGCCCTCCTCGCGCAGGCGATAGGCCAGCTTGCCGGCAGTGGTCGTCTTGCCCGCGCCGTTGACGCCGTATAGGAGAACGCAGGCGGGGTCCCCCGCGAGGTTGAGCTCGCGCGGCTTCTTCGACATGATTACTGTCGCCGCGCCGACAAGCGCCTCCGCCGCCTCGTCCTCTGTGCGCGGTGCGCGTGAGCGGACGGTTGCCGCCAGACGCGCCGCCATGGCAGGACCGACGTCGGCCGCGACCAGCGCGTCCTCGAGCAGGTCGTAGTAGCGATCGCCCAGCGGCGGACCGAGCGCGCGCAGCGCTGCCCGGGTGCGCGCGCCGACGCGCGCCCAGAGATTCTGCGTTCTTACCCCGCCTGCTTGGTGCTGGCGGCCCGCGCGGCGGGTTTGCGGATGTCCTCGAGCCGCACCGAGACGAGGTGCGACGAGCCGCTCTCGTCCAGGTGGATTCCGTAGAGAGTCGATGCGTACGACATCGTCACGTGGTTGTGGGTGATGACCAGGAACTGACGTTGCGCGCCGAGTCGGGCGACCATCTGGCCGAATCGACCGACGTTCGCATCGTCGAGAGCGGCATCGACCTCGTCCAGGATCGTGAACGGGCTGGGATTGACCTCGTCCAGCGCCAGCACCAGCGCGAGAGCCGCCAGCGAACGCTCACCAGACGAGAGGAGCGTCGCGTTCTGCAGTCGCTTGCGCGGAGGTTGGACCAGGATCTCCACGCCCGTGCGTGGGCCGTCGTCCCCTTCGGCGTGACGCAGAGTCGCGCGTCCGCCGGGATTCAGCTCTGAGAAGTACTCGTGGAAGTTCGCGGCCACCGCGCCGAACACGGCCTCGTAGCGCGACTCCTCCTCCTCGCGCAGCTTGTTGATGAGGTCCTCGAGGTCGACGCGTGCGGCGGAAATGTCTTCTAGCTGCTCCGCGAGGTTTTGACAACGCGCCTCGAGCTCCCTGAACTCCGATTCCGCGAGCGCGTTCGTCGGTCCGATTTCGATGAGGCGCTTCTCCAGGGCACGCATCTCACGCTCGCGCGCCTTGCCGCCGGGAATCTCTTCCGGCGCGACGCCGTCGGGCATGCGGCTTCGGATTTCGTCCATGCGCGCCTGCAGCAGCTCCGTCTCACGGGCGATCAGCTCGAGGTTGCCTTGCAGGTTGCCTTCACGAAGCCGGGCGTCGATTCGCGCCTCTTCGAGCGAGACGAGCTGGCGTGCGGTCTCGGCCATCTCGGCCTCGTCCTCGGGCGCGTCGCGCTCCGCGGTGGCGAGCGTCGAGCGCGCGATTGCGGCGGCGGTCTGGAGGTCTGGTAGCGAATTGCTGGCCGTCTCGACGGCCGACTCGGCCTGCGCCAGTTGCTCCGCGTGCTCCTCCATCGCCTGCTGCAGGCGGAGCACGTCGTCATCGACCGAAGCCACCTGGCGACGTACCGAGTCGACTCGCTCGCGCCACAGGTCGCGCTGCTGGTAGGCGGCGCGCTGCTCGGCGAGCTCGCGCACGCGGTCCTCGAGCTCCTGGTTCAAGATGGCCCCGCGCTCTTCAGCGGCGACGGCCGCAGCCTCGAGCTCGGTGAGCTTCGCGGATTGCTCGGCCTCGGCCCGGCGCGCCGCGCCCAGGAGGCGAGCGACATCCGTGGCGCGCGACATTCGGCGCTGCAGCTCGTCGCGTCGCTTGCTCAGCGCCTCGGCGGCGGTCACGTCGAGCAACGGTCCGAGGACGGCTTCGACAAGCTCCTCGTAGCCGGGCTTCGCGGTCACCACGTCGCGCAGCTTCAGGCCGGAGCTTTTCTCTGAGAGCGCCTCGAGCGAATCGATCTGGGCTCGCAGGACGGCGAGCGCATGGACCGCGTCTTCCTCCTCGGCGGACTGCGCCGACTGCTCCTCCTGGAACTCGCGGCGGGTGCGGACCGCGGCCAGGTCGGAGGCGGCCGCGGAGACGGCACG
>DASYZS010000140.1:0-18269 GCA_035945895.1 Candidatus Dormiibacterota bacterium
ACGCCGTACTACACAACCGCCGGCGACACCGCCGCTCAGAACAGCAACATCAACGTCAGCTCAACCGCGAGCACACCCGACACCGGGGCCATCGACTGGTGGATGGGCGCGCCGTTCCACGCCATGGCGATGCTGGATCCTCGACTCACCACCACCGGCTTCGGTTCCTTTCGCTACGTCAAGTCGGGATGGCAGTTCGGAGCCGCTCTCGATGTCATCCGCGGCAACTCGTTCAGTGGTGGCACTTTCCCGGTGTTCTTTCCAGGTAACGGCAGCATCGAGCCGCTGACCGCGTACAGCGGCAACGAATCTCCAGACCCACTTGCCGGCTGCCCGGGCTACACCATGCCTGTCGGGCTGCCGATATTTATGGAGGTAGGTGCCAACGTGGCGACTTCTGTCGGGCCGGTGCACACGCTCACCGGCAACGGAGTCCCACTGAACCACTGCATCATCGCGTCGAACACCACATCGTCTCTCAGCAGCTATCTGACGGAGCGCGGAGGCGTGATCATGGTCCCGGAGACTCCGCTGCAGAGTGGAGTCAAGTACACGGTCTCTCTTACCGTCAACGGAACGCCGTATACGTGGTCGTTCACCGTGGGTCCGTTTCCGGCCAGGTGCGCGACCGCGGGCGTGACCTCGAGCGTGTCGTCGCCGGACATGGTCGGAGCCAGTGTCACTTTCACAGCCTCATCGAGTGGCTGTTCGACCCCTCTCTACGAGTTCTGGATCCTGGCTCCCGGCGCCAACCTCTATACGCTCGCCCAGGCGTACAGCACAAACGCCGCGATCGTCTGGAAGACCTCAGGGCTGGTTCCGGGCACCTACCGGGTCAACGTCTGGGTCCGCGCCTCGAGCAGTCCGGGCACCTTCAACAACGCATGGGGGAGCTGGGACACGTACGACGCCAACCTCTACTTCACCCTGACCGCGGGCTGCGCCGGCGTCAGTGAATCGGCCTCACCGGCGGCGGGGGTGATGGCCGGCAACTCCGTCTCGGTCACGGCCGTAGCCGGCGGTTGCCCGAACCCGCTGTATGAGTTCTGGGTACTGGCGCCCGGGGCGAGCCTGTACACGCTGGCCCAGGCCTACAGCACGACATCGACGCTGAGCTGGTCCACCGCGAATCTCGCACCTGGCCTGTATCGGTTCGACGTATGGGTCAAGGACTCGAGCAGCGCCGGCACCTACAGCAATCCATGGGGGAGTTGGGACGCGTACGACGCGAGCCTTTACTACACCGTGAGCGCGGGATGTCCAGCGGTGATCGATTCGGCATCGCCGGCGATCGCCATGGCAGGCGCGCCAGTGACGATAAACGCGACTGCGCCGGGCTGCGGCAACCCTCAGTTCGAACTCTGGGTTCTGGCTCCGGGGGCAAGCATGTACAAGCTGGTGCAGCCCTACACGAGCGCCGCCGGCCTGTTGTGGAGCACGTCGGGGCTGAGTGCGGGGACCTATCGCATGAACGTGTGGGTCCGCAGCGCGACCAGCGCCGGCCTGTACAGCAATGCGTGGGGCAGCTGGGACGCGTACAACGCGAGCGTCTACTACACCCTCACTCCAGGATGCCCCACGGTTCATGAGACGGCGTCGCCCATCAGTGGGACGGTGGGCACCACGATCACTGTCACGGCCGCCGCGCCAGGCTGCCCCAACCCCCAGTACGAGTTCTGGGTTCTCGCACCCGGAGCCGCCCTATACACGCTCGCCCAGCCATACGGCTCGAGCGGGGTCTTCACATGGAAGACCACGGGCCTGGCGGCTGGGACTTATCGCATTACCGTATGGGTCCGCGACGCCAGCAGCCCAGGAATCTCGAGCAACGCGTGGGGCACATGGGACACATACGATGGGTCGCTCTACGTTCCGCTGACCTGACGTCGCGCTAGGGCCTTGGGAGTCAGGTCCCGAAACTACGCGGGGACGAGATTGTTGCCCTTACGACCTCCGAGCTGCGGAACTGGAAGCAGGGCCTCAATGAAGCGTGGGTCTGCCTGCGCCATCACCGCGAAGGACTTGAATTCATGGACCCCGCCGGGTCCAAGCCCGACCTCTACAAGCCGGCCAAGGCCGATGCGCATTGTGAATCGGTCGGACACGGCGGAGTGGTCCCATGTGATCCTCGACGGCGCACAGCTTGCAAGGGGTCCACCGCTCGACGCAGGCTCGGTACCAGGTCGCGCGCTGACATACGACCAGCGACCGCTTGGCGGATCGCGTTCCAGAAGCACCTGTCCTCCGGCGCACGCCTTCTTCAACTCGTCCAGCCTGACGAGGTCGCCTAGGAAGCTGGAGAGCGGCACCGCGGATCGTAGACGCGTGTCGCCGAAGTAACGGGCAATTGCGGTGCGGTAACTGCGGCTCGAGAGGAGGACCATCGTCAGCACTTGTGCCCTACCCGCATAGTGGATTGGATGCCGCACATAGCGGGTGACACGAGGTATCGGTATGCGAAAGGGCGCATGCGGTGCGGACTTTCTTGCTGCGGGGCCCGGTTGACGAGGCCGGATAGCGAGAGTCGGTGTTATCAAATTGACAGCCTTCTGGCGGTCGATCCGGAGCAGATATCGCAGAGAGACGAAGTCATGGCGACCATCCTCGCCCAGCCACACCGTCACCCACTCTTTCTTCGACAGCGGGTGGGAAACTGTGTTCGCGATGCGCGAGTGGTTCCACAGCACAGAGGTCACCTCGCCGTTCCTTAGCCCGCGTACCACGGCGTCAGCGTCGGCTGCGCCGGAGTCCGCCTCGCCCGCCAGCGCGCTCCGCAGCTCGAGCGTGCCATCGGGGTGCAGGTGTGGCCAGGTTTGAAATACCACGCCTGCCGTGAGTCTGCCGTGGTTCGCCCTGTCGAGGATGTCGATCTTCAGCATGTCCTCGAGAAGGACATCGAAGCGCGGCCGCTCTTTCTTGACGCCGGTCGGAACAATCGAGCGTAGAAGCAGCGTCATGCGAACGCGTGACCGGAGTGTCGCCGCCACGGCAACGTACCCTTTGACCGCATAGTGCCTTGGATTCCTGGCCAGGCGGACGTACAAACCCGAGCCGGTCAGGCGCTCCAGCCGCGAGGCCACATTGACGAATTGACCTTTGGCGAGCGCGGACATGCGACGTTGGGTTGCGGCCATCTGGTATCCGAGCTGAGGACCGATGGCTCGCTTGCGGCCTTCCTCGTCGAGGACTCTATCGAACTCGGCGACCATTGCCCGCAGGCTGTTCTTGGGGGCCATCGCGACCTCGCGGAACGTTCGCTCCGTCAACTCCGAGATGTAGTCGTCGTCGCGGATCGATTTGACGACCGAATCGAAATTCGAGAAGTCCTTCTCCAGAGCAATGTAGTGACGTCCGGGGTACAGCACGCCTGAGTACTCACCGGGGAACAGGACCAGCGCGGTGCGGAGCGCGGCCGCTTCGAAAAGGCGTGGCGTCATTACGTTCATAGGCACGTTGCCTTCGTGGCGTTCGAGGACAGCGGCGTGGACCTCTTCAAACGGCGCATCGGGGTGGTTCTGGAGGTACGCCTTGACGCTTTGCTCGATCGATCCGTCGAAGTCGGTTATCGATGCGCCGCCTTCGCACCCGATTGTCGCCCTGCTGTTGTTGACGAACTGGATCCACTTCTCGCCGTAGATGCGGTCGCCTTCGGTCCAGGCGATGTCCACCTTCAGACCTGCCCGTTCCGCAAGGGATTTCACGCCACGACCGACAAGCACCTTGTCCTGGCCAAGGCGGCCCAGCCACCACGGAACCTCGCGTCCGCGGTACACGATGTCCAGCTCCCGCTCAGCGAGTGGCTTTTGGGGGCGATCCAGCAAGTACTGCGGAACGTAGCCGGCCAGGGTCGAGACCAGTCGAACCCCCGGCAGGCGCGGGGTCCAGATCTTGTCGAAGTGCTGGGGGCTTACCAGGGTGAATAGGACGTCAATGCCGACCCGGCGTTGCTCTGCGGTCATCTTCTCAACCCATCGATAGTCGTCCTGCAGGAAGTGGACCTTTAGGCCGGTGAACGCCGCCAGGCGATCGCGGAAGCTGCGATGCAGGTAGTGGTCGAAGATCATGCTCAGCGACCAGTGCACGACCACAACGTCGAATTCCCGGTAGTCGAGCGTCCTGCTTCGAACCAGCCAGCGAGGGTTGAAAGTCTTGACCAGGTGCCGGGAATACTTCGGAAACGCGCTGATGTGATCCAGCATTGTGTTTGCGTTCGCGGGGTTGTCGTCGCAGAGGAGCAGGACCCGCAACCGCGGAGGCGTTGTCGTCACGGCCGCTACCGCTTTTTGAGGACGAAGCCCTTCACGCGCGACAACGGCGTCATCGCATCAGGATTGAATGCGCGCGCGAGTTGATGGCAGGCCGCCGAGAAATTCGTGTTGTGCTTGGCGTTTGTCGCGCCGACGACGAGCGGATACACCACTCGTGTCAGATAGTCATACATGCCGAGGTGCCAGGTGCGCTGTATGTCAAAAGTCGACGTGATGAAGCCTTCTACGTCGTGCCAGCTTGAGTAGTGGTTGATCGCGGCCGGAACGACCGGTGGCATGCCGACCTTCGCGCGCAGATCTGACAACTCCTCGAACCCTTCCCGGAAGCCTTCTGCGAGCAAGAGCAAGCCGCCCGATCTAACCATGCGCGTCATGTTCTCGAGGGCGAGCTTCTGCGCTGCCGTGTCTGGAAGGTTGATCAGTACGCGCACGCAGACGACGCAGTCGTATTCGTCCTGCACAACTCGTGGCGACAACACGTCGTCTTCGATAAATCGGTTGTTCTTCTCGCCAAAGCTGCGTCGGGCGCGCTCGATCATGGCAGGTGATTTGTCAAAAGCGTCGACGTGCGTTACCAGCGATCGAAGGCGTGCAGTCGAATAGCCGTTTCCGCAGCCCACCTCCAGGACGTTCATGTCGGGTCTCAGGTCGGCGCAGATCTCGTCGAACTCGAGCTCCCTCTGAAACACGTCCATGAGGTTGACTTCGTGGTCCTCTGAGACGGTGGTGGCCCGTTCGGTCCAGTACCGGTCCGTCGGATTCTCCGGCGTCAACTGGGTTCGGCAACTGCGGCGGTGGCCACCGCTGCGGCAACCTTCGGGTAAATCAGCTCCGCATACCTGAGATGGCCCGCCTCGCTTAGGTGAAGGAGGTCCGGGCTCGGCAACAGGAGCTCTTCGAGTCGCTGGCCGGACAAGTTCCCGAACGCTGCGTGGATGTCACAGAGCGTGACCTCTGCCTCCAGCGCGACCTCGCGGACCGCCTCTGAGTAACGGGCGTTGGCGTCCTCATAAACCTCGCCGTTGGCCATCACCGTGCTGCGAAGCGAAGACGGGTTCGTTGACAGGATGACCTCTCGTATGCCGAAGAGGCGGGCGCGGTCGATCATCTCGAGGAGGTTCGCCTTGAACGCCCTTATGGTGACGCGGTGCGCACCGGCATCGGACACCCAGCAGTTGCAGTCGTTCATGCCGTACTGGAGGGCGAGGATGTCCGGCCGCTCGGACTGAACGGCGGCAGGGAAGCGCTCGAGCCCGCCGCGTGTCGTCTCTCCGTTAAGTCCATGGTTGAGAACGAATACGGCATCCGGCCCGAATTCCTCGGCGAGGGAACGCTCAATCAGGGTCGTCCAGCGGACCGCAGGCGCGATGAACTGACCGACCGTGATGGAATCGCCCATACAAACCGTCTTGATTGGCATCTTCACGCCGCCCCTCCTGCGGCGGCGACAAGCTTAGCGGTAGGTTCACTGTTTGGGCAAAATTTGGTTAAGAAACCGGCACCTGCTGCCGCTGAGGCGGCCCGCTCGTCAGACGGCGTTGCTTAAACGGCGGGCTATGATCTAGCCCCGATGCCTCAGTGGGACACGGCGATTGCCAATACTGAAAATCGATCGCCGGTCGACGACTACTGGGCTGACTTCACGGTGCGTTCCGAACCCTTCGTCTCGGCTGAGGAATCGGCTGCATTCATCGAGGGGCGGGCTGCCGCTTATCCGCTCTTCACGCAATATATGGACGTCCCGGGCAACCATTCCGGCGAGGTCGTCCTCGATTACGGCTGCGGTCCCGGCCACGACACGGTTCATTTCTTGATCAGTTCACGCGCCCGAAAGGTCATCGGACTTGACGTGTCGGAAAAGGCGCTCGGCTTGGCCGAGCGGCGGATCGGCCTCCACGATGTGGACCGGGACCGGTTCGAGCTGATGCGGTCATCGGACGCCACGAGCCAGATTCCGCTCGCGGACGAGTCGGTCGATTACGTCCACTGCCTTGGGGTCATTCATCACACCACCCATCCTGGAGTCGTGCTTCGAGAGCTCGGTCGAGTCCTGAGGCAAGGTGGGCGGGGCAGCATCATGGTCTACAACCGGCAAAGCATCTTCTTACACCTCTGGGTCGCCTACCAGCGACAGCTCATAAACGGCGACTTCGCCGGGCTCGACGTGGAGCAGGCATTCTCGAGGTCAACGGACGGCGAGGACTGTCCGATCTCGCGCGCGTACCGCCCCGAAGACTTCGTGGAGCTCTGCCTCGCCGCCGGGCTCGAGGCTGACTTCGTCGGCGGTTACTTCGCGAAGATGGAGCTCGAGCTGATGCAGTCGATCGGTGAAGCCGCCATCGCCGATGAGCGGTTGGGGTTGGAACATCGGAACTTCCTGCGCAGCCTGACGGTCGACGTTGATGGCTTTTACCTGTGGCGAGGTCGAACAGCGGGACACGGCGGCGTCTTCGCGATTCGCAAGCGGTGAGCGACACACGGACCCTGGTAGACCCTGAATCCACGCTGCCGGCGCGCCAGAAGGAGCCGTATGTCGTCCAGATGCGGAACGTCGGCAAGGCGTACAAGATCTTCGGCTCGAAACTCGACAATTTTGTCGACGCACTGGGCCTCGACCATGTCATGCCGTGGTACAGGCCGAAGCGCCAGGAGTTCTGGGCTCTGCGCGGTATCGACCTCGAACTCCGGCGCGGGCAGCGGATCGGGATCGTCGGCCGAAACGGCGCCGGCAAGACCACGCTGCTCAAGCTGATCACCGGCAACCTGAGCCCGACGACGGGCACGGTTCAGGTGAAAGCGAAGGTGCAGGCACTGATCGACGCAGGGACGGGATTTCATCCAGATTTCACGGGCCGCGAGAACATCCGGGCTTCATTGACGCTGCAGGGTTTCAGCCCCAGACAGATTGAAACGAGCACGGAAGACATTGCTGAATTTACCGAGCTCGGTGAATTCCTCGATCGGCCCTTCAAGACTTACTCATCCGGCATGATGGCTCGGCTCGTATTCGCAACCGCGACTGCCATCAAGCCGGAGATCCTCGTCATCGACGAGATCCTGGGTGCAGGCGATGGTTACTTCTTGGGCAAGTCAAACGAGCGCATGCGGCAGCTCGTCGACAGCGGCGCATCGGTGCTCCTGGTGTCGCATTCGATGGAGCAGATCACGCTGATTTGTGATCAGGCGATCTGGCTCGACCGCGGACGAATTGTGAAAACGGGAGCGAGTCTCGATGTCGTGGCCGCGTACGGTCAGTACATCCGTGTGCTCGAGGACAGGCGCCAAAAGGCGCGCAACCAGAAGGTAGCGACCAGGCGCCGGCTTGCGAACGACTTCATGGAGTCTTATTCCGACACCGTGCTGCTGCACTTCATCGTTCCCGCGGCCTCACTTCTCGAGCTCTCGAACGCGCGACTTTTCCGCGAGGAGGCGCTGGAGGACCAATGCGCTGTCGGCGATGCGCAGGACAGCGAGCCGACGCATGCGGCATTCGTCGTGCTCGATAGAGGAGGATGGTCCGGCCCAAGGGCATCGAATGGCATCCTGTACCGCGCGCTCGAGGGGGGCTCGGCATCTGGCTCTGCAGGAGAGGTGGCGTTCAATCTGTTCACGCTATATCCGGGACTCCGTTATTCCGTAGAGCTTGACTACCGACTCTCCGGGCCGGAGGCCGCTCTTGAGATTTCCCATGCCGGCGTGGTGGTGAATCGCTACGACATCAACACGACAAACGGCGAATTTGAGCGCGCCAGGTTCGACCTTGCAAACATCGCTGCACGCACGGTCGGCAACGGACCCGAGGCGGTTCAAGCGGGGCCAACCGTCGACGCTGTCGAGACGTTGGCCGAGACGCGCCCACCGGCCGAACCTGTCGCTCAAACGCGCTGGCCGGGCGAGGGTTCGCTGATGATCGAACAGGTCGAACTGCTGGACGAGGACGGCCACGATCGGGCTGTGTACGAATGGACCAGTCCGATGACGGTCCGGGTAACAGTGCGAGCTACCCGTGGCGGCATCTATCCCGTAATTCCCGTTGCCGTCCTGTACCGCTCGGACGGCGTAAAGGTGTTCAGCCACATCGGCGATGCTTTGAGCCTCGACATCCAGGCGCGCGCTGCGCACCGATTCGAGCTCCAACTCGGGCGCCTCAACCTGGGCGATGGACATTACGCGTTCGCGGTCGCTATCTATCGAAATCTCAACTCCGCCGGTCCTTCTCTCTGGTACGACCTGATCGATCGCGACTATCGGTTCGAAGTGGTTGGCGCCCCGCCCTTCATGGGGCTTTTCAAGCACGGCGGCCGCTGGACTTCGGCCTGACGTGCCGCAATACAGTTGGACCGACTTCCTCGTTTGCGAGCACGACCTTTACGGGATGGCCCTCGCCGGCGACACGCTGAAGTGTCCGAAATGCAACCGTTGCTATCAGGTCCGCAATGGCGTGGCCAAGATGATTCCGTCCTACGAAGACGAGTTGCACCAGCGATACCTGGCGAGCTACGAAAAAATTGCCCGTGACGATCTCGCCCAGCCGCTGGAGGGCGCACGCGACATCCGCCATGACGACCTCCTCAGCTTCATCGGCGACACGTCTCGTAAGCGCGTCCTGGACCTCGGCTCGAGCAACGCTGTTTACCTCGAGAAGATGCAGGCGGACTGCAAGGTTGCGCTGGACATCTCGCTGCCATTCCTCGAGGCGATGGATACGAGCACCGACGTCTTTCGCGTCTGCGGCGATGCAGAGCGGCTGCCTTTCGTGCCTGGCTTTTTCGACGTCGTCATCATCTCGGGCCTGCTCGAGCACATCCTGTCCCCGGAGAATCTTGTCGCGCGACTACACCAGATCTGCAGAGGCGACACCCGGATCATCGTCCTCGTGCCCTGGGAGGAGGACCTTACCCCCTACAAGGATCTTTCGTGGGAGTTCACCCACCTGAGGAGCTTCAACTCATTCACGTTTTCTCAGCTCTGGTACCAGTTTCGAATCGTCAAGAAGAAAGCGCTCTGGCCACGCATGTCCGAACCGTTCATCTTTCACCTGGACGAGCGCCTACCTACACCGATTTTCGACTTCCTGCGGTACGCGTACTTCCACCGCGGCCTGGCCAAGAAGGAAGCCGACCGCCGGATGATGTGGTACGAACAGCTTCCACGGCGAGAACGCCGGCTTTTGTTCGCCTACCGGCCGACCTTTTATCAGTTCGAGCTGCGGACCTACGCGGGGTCGTGGGTTCCGCCGGCATATGACCGGTTGAGTCGTTTCGCGGAGACCGTCTCACGACCTTTCAGACGTAGTCGATAAGAACTCGCTTCGCACGTGGAAAGAACCAGCTTCCGAGGGTGAACAGGCCCAGCGACAGTCCGGCGATGACGCCCGCCTGGAGCGGTGAGGGCAGCTCGCCCAGCACCAAGAGCTTCTGATAACCGATGACGTAATAGGCGAACGGGTTCAGGTTCACGAGCGACTGCAGTTGCTCCGGAACCATCGAGGGCGTGTAGGCGATCGGCGAACCGACGAGCAGGATCATGAGAATGGCGCTGATGAGGTTCTGCAGGTCACGAAAGACGACATTGAGCAGCGACAGGACCCAGTTGATGCCGGACAGCGCGAGGATCTGGCCAAGCCAGAGCGCTGGCACCAACGCCACAGTCCAGTGAAGATCGCCGGTTAGCCCAAGGCCGCTGACCAAGACGATCATGCCGACTAACATCACGACCTGACTTGTGAGGACAGGCTTCAGCGGCACCAGGTCGATCGGAAACACCGTGTTCGTCAAAAGTGCCTTGTCCGCAATGACTGACGTCGTTCCAACCGACAGAGCCTCCCCAGTGGCGAGGAATGGAACAAGGCCCGAGAAGATGAACATCACGTACTGGAACGGCGACAAGCCGGCGACACGCTGGATTTTGAAGACAAACAGGTAAACCGCGGCGTAGATGCCGAGGATCAATAGCGGCGTGATCACAGACCACGCAATACCGAGGAGCGATCCGGCGTAGCGGGCGCGAAGGTCGTTGCGCACGACGCGGAGCAGCAGCCCTCCGTGTGTGAACAGGAGTCTTGCCGACTGCCTGTCGACAAGATTCGTTTTCAGTGCTCTCGCGAGCTCGAACCTGGTCGAGGGGGTCGCTGACGTGTCTGCCATCGCGCAGTGCATGATCCTAATCCCATGTCGGGCTCCATTCTGGTTCTCGTCCCTCACGATCCCGAGCGCGATCCCCGCGTGCTCTGGTCGATCGACCTATGCGCGTCCTTACTACCCACGCGAGTGCTTGCGCTCTCGTCCGGAGCCGCCGCAGCCGAGAGGCGTGGGGCCGCGACGATCGAGAGGATCCCTCTCGCAGGACCGGTGGCTTCGACCCCAGGCGAAGTCCCGAATGGGGGACGAGAGTGGCGCAGCAAGCTTCCGATACCGAAATGGGTGCGCGGAAGGCGGGATGCCCTTGACCACTTCACGACGACGCTCGGCTACTACGCGACCTTCGGCGAGGCGTTGCGCCGGCAGGCGCTGAGGCTGTCAACCCCGCCGACCGTCATCGTCTGTCACGACATCTATGCCCTGCCCACCGCGGTCCGGCTCAAGAGCTTGTGGGGCGCAAAGCTGCTGTACGACTCCCACGAGTACTGGCCGCAGGCCGACCTTCTAGCCGAGCGATGGGAAGAATTCGTGACCAGGGTCTACGAACGCCGGCTGATCAGGGACGTCGATACCGTCGTGACCGTGAGCCCTCCCCTGGCCTCCCTGCTGGAAACGACGTATCACCCGAGGCGAGTCGTCAGCGTCCCCAACGCATGCCCATCACAACCGGACGTGGTTCCGTCCTCGACCAGGCCCATCTCATCCCCGCGGCGATTCCTCCTGCAAGGCCAGGCTTCGCAGCGACGAGGTTTCGAAGGACTTCTCGACGCATGGCGAAGGCTCGGCGAACAGGATGCCGTGCTGGAGATTCGGTGCCCGCCAAACCCCTACCTTGAAAACCTTCGTCGGCAGTACGCCGACCTGGAGCGGAGCGGTCGGCTGCGCTTCCTACCGGCGGTCCCGGAGAACGAGCTTGTCGCAGCTGCCGCCAACTCGGACGTCGGGCTGATCCCCTATCCTGCGGACTCCCTCAACCACGTCTACGCGTGCCCCAACAAGCTTGCCCAATACATGCACGCCGGGCTTGCTGTCCTCAGCAACGACCTCACCTACGTGAGGTCGGTGATCGAGAAATATCGCTGCGGCCTCGTATTCAACATCCAGAGGCCAGACTCGGTCATAGAGGTCGTGTCGAATGTCGTGAACAACAGGACAATGCTTCAAGCAATGAAAGAAGCCTCAGTCGAGGCAGCGAAGACGTTCAACTGGGAAGTTCAGTCCAGGCCGTATCGCGACGCACTGACTGACCTCGCGGGCCCTTTGGCGCTTCAGGAGACTGTGTAGTACAGCCCGGCGTTGTATGCGTCCCACGTTCCGGACGCGTTTCCATCGGCGCCCTTGCTGGTCGCATCTCTCACCCACACGTTGATCCGGTACGTGCCCTTGGGCAATCCGGCCGTGGGCCAGGTCAGGGTCGCGCTCGAGCCGTAAGACTGCATCAGCTTGTACGACGTGGCCCCGGGGTAGAGGATCCAGAACTCGTACTGCGGGGTGGGACAACCTGGAGCGCTGGCCGCGATCGTTATGGTCGTGCCGGAGGCTGATGCCGACTCGGCCACCGATGGGCAGCCTGACGTGACGACGTAGTAGAGGCTTGCGTTGTACGTGTCCCAGCTTCCCGATGCGTTGCTGAACATGCCGGCGCTGTTCGCATCGCGCACCCAGATGTTTATGCGGTAGGTTCCGGGCGCGAGCCCTGTCGTGCTCCAGTCAAGCGTCGGGCTGGTGCTGTAAGGCCGGGCCATCGTGTAGAGGCTCGCGCCGGGCGCGAGGATCCAGAACTCATACTGCGGATTCGGGTCCGGACAGCCTGTTGCGGCGCCGGTGACCTGCACAGGCATGCCGATCATCGCCCCACCCGAGGGCGAGTTGGATTCGTTCACACCTATACAGCCGGCGGTCAACTGATATGTGGCGTTTGCGTTGTAGGCATCCCAGCTGCCATAAGCGTTGGCCGAAGTGCCGACGCTGCTGGCGTCCCTTACCCAGACGTTGATCCGGTACGAGCCTGGGGCGAGTCCGGCCGTCTTCCAGGTCAGCGTCGGACTGCTGGTGTAGCCCTGCACGAGCGTGTACAGATTGGCGCCCGGGTAAAGCATCCAGAACTCGTACTGAGGGTTGGGGCAACTTGGCGCGGAACCCGTGATCGTGACCTGACTGCCGGAAATCGCGGAAATGGCGGGCGAGGTGGAGGACGTAACCGATGCGCAAGGCTGCGTCGTCAGCTGGTACTCGGACCCCGCCACAGAGTCGTATGCAAAGGGCGGAGTGCCATAGATTCCGTTGGTGGCCGCCGATCTCACGTACACGGTGAAGCGATAGGTTCCTGGCAACAGGCCCGCCGTCGACCAGTTGAATTTGGCGGTCGACGAATAGGGCTGGATGATGCTCCAGCTTCCGCCGGGCGGTTGGATCCAGAACTCGTATAAGGGGTTGTTGCAGTTGGCCGAGGTTCCGGAGAGCACCACCGGAGTGGCCGAGAGCTGGGGAGAGGCCGGGTTCGGGGTAACGCCTGCACCGCTGCAGGCGACGAAGTAGGCCTGCAGAGTGCTCCACAGCTCCGGGGCGCCGCCCCCGTAGCTGAGGGTCCACAGCCCCACGCCTCGGAGGTTGTCCTGGTTGACGAGGTTGTACCTGGTGCCGAGCGTGGTTGTGTCCTCCCAGTACATCTCCCGGAGGCATCCGAGCTTGTTGTCGTACCAGGTATCCCATCGGTCATAGCCGTTGGGATCGTCTGGGTCGCGATGGATGATGTATGTGTTCGGCTGGACGTCCGGAGAGCTGAGCACAGACGCGGCGCCGAGGTAGGTGACCGCTGACAATTGCCTGGGATCGCCGTCCGGATACGAAAGCGCCCACGCATGCGGCGCCGCGCTGGTGACGCATGCCACGCGGCCGTAATAGGGCTGGCCCAAGATCACCTTGCCGGGTCCGACGGCCGCGCTGTACTGGCTCATCGACGTGGAGTCGTTCCAGTAATAGTTCGCGATTGGGGAGATCGGCGCCATGCAGAAGCTGCCACAGGCGATAGGTGGTGTGCCCTGGTTCGCCTCGTCCATGTCGTACGCCATGACGAAGAAGGAGTCGACGTACTGGTTGAGCGCCGGGATGTTGAAGAACCCATCGTTGGCGGATGCAGACCCGGAGTAAGTCGCGAGGGATAGGTAGTAGCCCGGGCCGATGCTGTTCAGACCGGCGCGCATCTGGCCCGCGAACTGGATCATCAGCTGCTGTGTCGTCATCGGCGTGAAGCCCGGATTCGTGGGATTGCACTGGAAGTTGCTTCCTTCGTAGTCGATGTTCACGCCGTCGACGCCCTTGAGCTTGATCTGGTTCACGATCTGGTTGACCGTCGTCTGGCCGTTGTAAAGCGTGTCGCAGAAATCAGCTGGGTCACGCCACGCAGGCGTGAGTGTGGGCACGACCTTGACTCCGTGCTGGTGGGCGGTGGTCACAAGGTTGGTGAGCGTGCTCGAGTCCCAGACGCTGAAGCCGCTGTCGGCGACGAGGACTCCGTCGAAGTTGACCCCGATCGAGAACACGGCCACCGTCGAGAGCAGGTCGAAGTTCCAGCTCGGAAAGCCGACCGTCGAGTCGCCAAGGCTGCTTAGGTATGCGTAACCGAAGACTTCGCGGTCGAGCGGCCGCGGACTCGCGGTCAGCGCCGCACCCGTCGAAATGGGCGCGGAAGCGCGCGCGGAGGGAGTGACCGCGTGTTTGGTCAGGGCAAAGGGTTGGCTTGCAGCCTGGGCCGTTTGAAGGGGAACCAGCGCCGCGGCGAGTGGAACCACCATACACAGCGCCCAGGCCCTCGCAGACACAGCCTCGGCAGCTTACAGAGGCGGATCGGGGATGTGTCAAGGCGAACGTTAAGAGATGTAAGGCGTCAGTTCAACGAGATATACAGGCTCGCGTCATACGCATCCCAGCTCCCCCACGGATTGCTGAATGTTCCTGCGCTGCTGGCGTCGCGAACCCAGACGTTGATCCGGTACGTCCCGCGCGAAAGAGTTGACGTGCTCCAGGTCAGAGTTCCGCTTGGGCCATAAGGTCGAACCAGGGTGTACGCGCTCGCGCCTGGGTAGAGGATCCAGAACTCGAACTGCGGATTCGGGCATCCGGGCGCGTCTGCTGTGATCGTGAGCTGTGTTCCAACCGACGTCGCCGTCGTCGATGCGGACTGCGAGACTGACGGGCATCCACTGGTCACCTCGTAGTAGAGGCTTGCGTCGTACGCGTCCCAGCTGCCCGAGCTGTTGCTGTATGCACCTGGTCCGCTGCCGTTTCGTACCCACACGTTGACGCGATACGTCCCTGGGGCGAGCTGGGAGGTCGGCCAGCTCAATGTCCCGCTGCTGCCGTACTGGCGCACCAGTGTGTACAGGCTTGCGCCCGGATAAAGGACCCAGTACTCGTACTGCGGGTTTGCGCATCCAGGAGACCTCGCCGTGAACGTGGTGATACCGCCGATCATCGATCCGCCGGGCGGACTTCCGGTGAGGCTGACCGAAGGACACCCCGACGTCAGGGGGTAGTAGAGGCTCGCGTCGTATGCATCGTAAGTGCCGGAGGCGTTGCCGTATACCCCCGGCCCGCTGCCATCTCGCACCCAGACGTTGAGGCGGTACGTGCCGATCGGCAGCTGGGCTGTGGGCCACATGAGCGTGGCGCTCGTGGTGTAAGCCTGTACCAGCGTGTACAGGCTCGCCCCTGGGTACAGCGCCCAATACTCGAACTGCGGATTGGGACAGCCGGGCGCGCTCGCGGTCAAGCTCACGTTGGTGCCCACCATTGCGCCGTCTGCCGGAGTTGCGGAAACACTGGCCGACGGACAGCCAACGCTCAGGGTGTAGTACAGGTCTGCGTCGTAAGCGTCATACGAGCCCGACGCGTTGCTGTTGAGGCCCATGCTGCTCGCGTCGCGAACCCAGACGTTGACTCGGTAAGTCCCCGGCGTGAGGCCGCTGGTCGACCAGGACAGAGAAGGGCTGTTGCTGTAACCCTGGGCAAGCGTGTACAGGGCTGCGCCCGGAGCGAGTATCCAGAATTCGTACTGGGGCCCTGGGCACCCGAAGGCGGTGGCGGTAACCGTGACCATCACGCCCGCCTTCGCGGCGCCGGCTGGAGACGCCGACTCACCGACTCCGGTGCACGGCACTGGAGTCAGCGAATAGGAACTGGTTGCGTTGTATGCGTCCCACGTTCCGAACGCGTTGCTGAATGTGCCGGGGCTGCTCGCATCTTTGGCCCACACGTTGATCGTGTAAGTGCCGCTGGCCTGGCCACCGGTGCTCCACGTGAACGTGGAGCTCGATCCGTACGGTTGCACGTCGGTGAAGCTGCTCGCTCCAGGGCCCTTGATCCAGAACTCGTACTGGGGATTGGGACAGCCGTTCGAAGTTGCGCCGACCGTCACCATGGTGCCCGCAGCCTGTGGGGAGGCCGGGCTCGCCGACACGTTGACGTTGTTGCAGCGCCCTGGAATCGCCGCGTTGGAGGTCGCGCTGTCATCGCCATATGAGTTGTGCGCCGTGACCGTGAACGTGTACGCGGTCCCGGGCTGCAGGCCGCTGAAGGTGGCGTTCGTGGTCGTGGCTCCGACGGTCATCGTCAAGTTGCCGGGCTGGCCCACCACGGTGTAGCCGGTGATCGGAGCGTCGGCGCTGCGGCACGTACGTGCCGGCTGCCAGGTCACTGTCGCGCTGGTCAGGCCGTCAGTCGCGACCGGGTCCGGCATCAAGTGCGGCGGACTCGGCAGCGTCATGGCGTCGTTCTGCGCCGTCGCCATGTAGTAACTCCAGTCCCAATAGGGGCCTGGGTCGGTGTGATGGTCCGACCCGCCGAACTGCCCAGGGTTGTATGGGTCCGGGACCTCGTAGTGGCCTATGACGTGTGTGCGATCCATCGGTACGCCGTACCGCGAGCAGATCGAGGCCGCGAGCGCCGCGCTAGCGTTGTACTCAGCGGTGGTGTAAAGGCCAGGCGTGTACGCGAATCCCGCGTGCTCGATGCCGATGGCCCGGGTGTTGTAGTCCCAGTTTCCGGCATGCCACGCGATGTCGTGCTCACGCACCATCTCGGTGACCGCACCGTCATAGCCGACGACATAGTGCGCCGAGGCGCCCCAGTTGGGCGTTTGGAAGTCCTGGATGCCGGTCGAGGCGTCGCCCTCGATGTCGTGGATGATGATCATGTCGATCGGATAGTCGTGGGTGCGGTTGGCGGTCGAGTAATTCGACGCATCGGCCGGGATCCAGCACGCGGCGCCGTAATCGGGGCTTGGTGTGCAAGACGCGCTCGCTGTCGAGGAACCGTTGACGCTCGTTGCGCCCTGGGGCGTCGCCTGGGGTGTGAGGGTGATGGTTTCGCCCGCGCTCGTTGTGCGACTGGCGCCGTTCCGGATGACCGTGAAGACTTCCGCGGCGACCATCGGGCCCTGCGTCGCCGCCACCGCCGGCTGCCACGACGCGAGACCGCCGGCTTGCGTGTGGTAGTACGCCATCAGCGCGGCGCCCGCGTCGATGTTCGACGCCAGCTCACCCGTGATCTGTGCCGGCGAGTGACCGCTTAAGGACGACGCGAGGCCAAGCTGCGCGGGGCGCACTTTCATCGGCCCGACGCCGCCGTCGTGCTGCGGCGAGGTGATCCACTCCCAGCGTGTGTTCACGTAGGCGGTTGCCGCCACGACCTGGAAAGGCACCTGCCTCGACGAGGCAGCTGCCTCCATGGCGGCGGAGATAGACGGCGGCGCGGAGGCGGACCTCGGTCCAACCGCCGCGTGAGCCGACTGCGCCGGCGCGAACGACACCACCAGGAATGGAAGCAGGCACAGGGCCTTGACCATGTCTCCAGAACGCATACCTCCAGCCTACGGACGCACCGAACGGCGGGTTGGGCTGCGGCCTGTTAAGGATCCGAAAGGCGTGTTCAGTCCTGTGTACGCCGAACCCGTCGGGCTCAGCTCAACGTGTAGACCACGGAGGCGTTGTACGCGTCCCAGCTGCCCCACGGATTGCTGAACGTTCCTGCGCTGCTGGCGTCGCGAACCCAGACGTTGATGCGGTACGTGCCCTTCGGCAGCCCGGCCGTATTCCACGCGAAGGTGCCGCCGCCGTAGGAGTGAACCAGGGTGTAGAGGCTCGCGCCGGGGTACAGGATCCATAGCTCGTACTCGGGCTGCGAGCAGCCCGGCGCGCTTGTGGTGATAGTCACGCTGGAGGCGGAGGCAGCAGCCGCGGAAACGCCGACCGAAGGGCAGCCGGCGGTGAGCGTGTAGTACAGGTTCGCGTTGTAGGCGTCCCACGTGCCCCAAACGTTGTCGAATGCCCCGGCGCCGTCGCGAACCCATACGTTGATGCGGTAGGTGCCGAGGGCGAGGCCCGAGGTGTTCCAGGCGAGGACTGAGCTGCTCGAGTACGGCTGTGCAAGCGTGTAGAGGCTCGCCCCCGGGGCGAGGATCCAGAACTCGTACAGCGGGTTCGCGTCGAGGCAGGCGGCCGCCGCCGCTGTGACCGTGACCGCCATGCCCGCCATCGCCGCCCCCGACGGCGCGGCCGATTGGGTTACCCCGGAGCAGCCGGGTGCAACCGTGAAGTAGAGGCTTGCGTTGTAGGTATCCCACCGGCCCCAGGGATTGCCGTAGAGCCCCGAGCTATTCGCAGCGCGGACCCAGACATTGATCCGGTACGTGCCCACGGCAAGCGCGTTGGTGGACCAGCTCAGAGTGTTGTTAGGGCTGTAGGCCTGCACCAGGTTGTACAGGACAGCGCCGGGCGCAAGGATCCAGAACTCGTACAGCGCGTTGGCGCAGCCGGTGGACGACGCGGTGACCACGACGTGCGATCCGACGGGCGCTGGGGAC
>DASYZS010000141.1:0-10265 GCA_035945895.1 Candidatus Dormiibacterota bacterium
CAGGTGGATTTCGTCGAGGGCGGCAGCCTCGGCGTGACGGGCGGCCTGAACGTGGCCGCGATGATCTCGCGCCATATCCGCCACTTCAAAAACCAGTACCAGTTCGTGGTGGCGTCGCGCGACTATCACGAGAATGCACCCGACCACATCTCAGACCACCCGGACTTCGTCAACACGTGGCCGCCGCACGCCATGGCCGGCACCCCTGGCGCAGCGTTCGTGCCGACAATCCAGAACCTGGTGCGCGAGAAGTACATCCAAGAGGTCGTGACCAAGGGTCGCGACCGGGCGGCCTATTCCGCCTTCGACGGCATAGACAAGCGTGGGCATCCGCTTCTCGACGTCCTCAAGGAGCATCGCGTCGACTTCATCGACATCTGCGGAATCGCCACCGACTACTGCGTGCGCGCAAGCGCCCTGGACGCGCGCAAGCACGACTTCCAGGTGCGCGTCCTGGTCAACCTGTGCGCGCCGGTGAAGGAAGAGACCGGCCAGCAGTCCCTCGAGGAGATGAAGGCCGCCGGCTGTCAGCTCCAGGCCGCGACCGCGCCTTAGCTCTTACTTCTCCGGCAGGTACTTGAACGACACGTTGAGCTTTACCCGATAGCTCGTGATCTTGCCGTCCTCGATCGTCACGTCCTGCTCGACGACCTCCGCCACGCGGAGATCGCGCAGCGACTTGGAGGCCATCTCGATGGCCGTCTTGGCCGCGGCCTCCCAGGACTGGCTGCTGGTTCCGATCAACTCCGTCACCCGATAGACACTGTCAGCCATCAGCTACCTCCACCCATCTGAGATAGCTCATTTTCGCGCAGCCAGCAGATCGCCGAGTTTGCGGAGCTCGCTCTCTCGTCCGAGCTTCGCCATTTCGGTCCAGTGCGCGTCGTGCATCGCGTCAAAGGTCAGCACCAGGCGAGTGCCGTGGCCGGTGCTCTGCAGCTCGAGCACCGACTCGACCTCGTACGGCTCGACCCCGGGAACGAAGTCCGCAAGCTCCCGGCTGACCAGGCGCCGAGGCGGGTCGACCTCGACGAACCTGACGTGCTGCCTGCTGACCAGGGACATCCCCGCTTTGGTCATGAACTCGACCTGGTCGGGCCCGACCGCGGCCATGACATAGACCAGCTCGCCGCCAGGCCGCAGATCGAGCTGTTCGACGGTGACGGTGAAACCATCCGGTCCCAGATAGGCTTCGATCCCGTCACGCGTCGTCCACAGCTCCCACACGTCCTCGAGAGGCGCGTCGAACGTCCTCTCGAGGGTGAGCTTTCCCCGTTCGATCACGCGACGGCGCTTCCGCGGTACGCGCGCTCCAACTCAGCGATGTCGAGCTTCTTCATCTTCAGCATCGCCTGGACAGCAGCCTGTGAATTACCGGACTTGTCATCCGCAAACATCTTGAGCATGACCTCGGGCACGATCTGCCACGAGAGTCCGAAGCGGTCCTTGAGCCAGCCGCACGGGCCTTCCTCGCCGCCGTCGGCCGTCAGGGCGTTCCAGTAGCGGTCGACTTCTTCTTGCGACTTGCAGGTGACCATGAGCGAGACGCCCTCGCTGAAGTTGAAGGTCGGTCCGCCGTCGAATGCGAGGTACTCGCGCCCGTCGAGCACGAACGTCGCGCCCATCACCTTGCCTTTGGCGATCGGCCCCTCCTCCTCGCTGCGCTGGATCTCGATGATCTTCGAGTTCGGAAACAGCTTCACGTAAAAGTTGACGGCTTCCTCTGTGCGGTCCTTGTAGACGATGCATGGCCTGATCATTTGCGTTTCTCCTTCTTGATCTTCTGACGCCGACCGAGCTCGGCGGCGAAACGGTCGAGACGCCCCTCCCCGATCGCACGGTACGTGGTCACGAACTGCGAAAGCTCTCGGAACGGTTCCGGTCGCAGCGCGTATAGGCGGCGGCGTCCCTCGGGCCGGACGACTACGAAGTTCGCGTCCTCGAGGATCTGCAGCTGCCGTGACACTCCCGGCTGCCCGATGTCGACCATCTCCACCAGCTGGTTGACCGACCGCTCACCGTGGCGCAGGGCCTCGACGAGCCGGCGCCGCGTAGGGTCGGCCAGGATCTGGAACACGTCGGGCACGGCGACATATTACTACTGCGATATATGTCTTGTCAACGATATATCTAGGCAATGAGTTTCCTAAGAAGCACGAGCAGCTGCTTGCGTTCGGAGACTGTCAGTGGCTTCAGGAACGAGAGCTCGACCTGTGCTCCCACCCTCTTCAACCGCGCGAGCCGCTCCTTTCCCGCGGGCGTGAGGTTCAGCGCATTGCGCCTTCGGTCTGCGGGGTGGGCGTCGCGGGCCACGAGGCCACCGACCGCAAGTTGGTCAAGGATCGGGACCAGGTTCCGCGGATCGATACCGATCGCGGCTGCGAGGCGGCGCTGAGTAATACCGGGCACGCTTCCTATGACCATGAGAGCGCTGAAGGCGGACAGGGTCAGATCGTGCTCCGCAAGACCCTCGACAAAGCGTCGCCGCGACTCGCTGCCGACACGGGCAAGCAGGTAACCGGCGCTGTCCAGCAGGTCCGGCGGTTCTTTTGCCACCCTCATATGTTACTATCGTCATGATTCATGACTATTGTGATCACCGGCGCCGGTGGAGGACTTGGCAAGGCGATTGCCACACAGCTGACTGAGCTCGGCAAACCAGTCCTGGCTCTGACGCGCCGCGATGCCGACCTGTCTCGTATGGGCGAGGTCCGCGGGCTGGGGCGGGACATCCTCGCGCGTTGTCCTGACGTCCAGGTGTTGATCAACAACGCCGGCGTGTCGAAGTTCACGCGCGAGCTGACTCCCGACGGATTTGAGATGACCTTTGCGACCAACTACCTCGCGCCCTTCCTGCTCAGCAACCTGCTCCTGCCCGCGCTGACGCTGAACCGAGGCGCGATCGTCAACATTGGATCGGAGCAACACCGCTGGGTGCGAGCCATCCCGTGGGACGACCTGCAAAGCGAGCGCAGCTTCAAACCTATCGAGCGGTACAGCCTGAGCAAGCTGTATTTGGCCCTTTTCACTCGGGAACTCGCGCGCCGAGCTGCCGGCGTCGTCGTGAGCTGTGTGAGTCCCGGCTTTCTGCGCACCGGCCTCGGCCGAGAAGCGCGCGGCTCCTTCCGTATCTTTCTCGCGCTCACCCGACCAATCCGCCGTCCGGCGAGCAAAGGCGCCGAGGCGGTCGTCCAGGTATTGCGCAACCGCGACAGCGGCGCGTACTTCCGTGGCACCCGTCTCGTGGCACCGAGCAAGCTGGCCCTCGACGACGACGCCGCGGCCAGGCTCTGGAGCCTAAGCGCGGACTTTGTCGAGCTTGCGCATGTCCGGTAGAGCCTCGGCCAACCTTTCGGCTTGCCACACCGGCTTGTCGCCCCGCACATAAACGACCTGCTCGGTCACGCCCAGCTCCAGCAGCTTGCCGCTCAGCTCGAGCAGCTGCTGGCGCGAGCTGCCGTCCCAGTCGAACTGGAGCGACCGGCGAATCTCGTTCGGGTCGCGACCCACCTCGGCGCAGATGGCGTCGAACCTCTTGATCAGCTCGCCCACGAACTCCGTATCGCCTCCCGAGATGTTCCACACGTCCGCGTACCGAGCCGTCAGGCGAAGGGTGGTGTCGCCCTGCGCGCCAATCCAGATCGGCGGGTGTGGTTTCTGGATCGGCTTCGGATTCGCGATCGCATCCTTGAGGTGGTAGTACCGGCCGTCAAAGTTCGTCCGCTCCTGCGTGAACAGCGATTTGATGACCTGAAGTGACTCGCTCAACCAGCCGACGCGGTGCTGGAGCCCTTCCATCCCGAACATCTCGTGCTCGACCTGGGCCCATGCGGCACCGATCCCGAACTCCAGCCGCCCGCCGGAAAGGTGGTCGACCGTGACCGCGAGCTTGGCCAGGACGACCGGGTGGCGATAGGTGTTGCCGGTGACGAGGCAGCCGATCCGCACGCGCTTGGTCGCCTCGGCCATGGCGGCCTGGAGCGCCCAGCCTTCGTAGATCGGCCGATCGGGCCCGAGCGGTCCGATCGATGCGAGGTGGTCGAAGTCCCAGACATGGTCGAAGCCGCCCTCGTCCGCGATGCGCCAGCACCTGCGCAGGTCTTCGATGGAGATCCCCTGGCCCGAGGCTTTGAGCCCAAACCGCAGCGGATGTGTCATCTAGTGAAATTTCACCTCCCGGATCCGGATCGCGTTGTGATACGTGCGCACGAAGCTCGCGGGCGTCATGTCGAGGCCGGTGATGTCGCGCCGGTACTTTCGGACGTAGGGATCCGTGAGCTTGGTCGCATTGGTCATGGACGCGCGGCCCGACGCCCTGACCAGGTCGTCTCCAGCCTCGTCGCTGTTGAGGTGCAGCTCGACGTAGGGGTTGGACCTGATGTGCGTCACCTTGGCTCCATCCTGCGCGTAGACGAGGAATGACCTTCCGTCCCACAGGAACCAGACGGGGACTGCCTGGGGCCGGCCCTCTTTGGACGCGGTGACCAGCCAGATGACACGCTCCCGATGCAGCCTCGACTGGGTGTGGCGGTCCACCAACCACTAAGTTTGGCGTTTTGGAGAACGTGGCAAATTAGAGGCGATGAAGAAGACGGCAGTCGAGAAGAGCGAAGCCGAGTGGAGACGAGACCTGACCCCGACGCAGTACCACGTGCTGCGTGAGAAGGGCACCGAGCGGCCCTTCACGGGTGAGTACTGGGACACCAAGACCCCTGGCGTATACCTGTGCGCCGGCTGCGGCGCAAAGCTGTTCGAGTCGCAGACGAAGTTCGACGCCCACTGCGGCTGGCCGAGCTTTTACGCCCCGGCCGAAGGCGCGCCGATCGAGGAGTCGACAGACGACTCATTTTTCATGATCCGAACCGAAGTGACGTGCGCGAACTGCGGCGGGCACCTGGGCCACTTGTTCGACGATGGGCCAGATCCGACCGGCCTGCGCTACTGCATCAACTCGGCGTCGATCAAGCTCGACCCAGCAGAGAAGTAGCGCTTCGCGGATTTCTCGGATAGACCGGACTATCCGGGGTGGCGGGCTTCCAGTACGCCGCTGAGCACGGGCACCACGGAGCCCCCCACCTCGATGCGACTCGGTATGTCGGGGACGCCGTCGTAGGTCAGCGCGATGTGGATGAAGCTCTGCCGGCCCATCCTGGTTCCCTGCTCGGCCACGACAGAGACCGTTGGCGCTCGCTTGATGATTCCGTACTTGACGGCATACGCGCCGAGAGGCCCCGCCGCCGATCCCGTCGCTGGATCCTCCGGAACGTCTTCTCCAAACATCCGGACGTAAAGGCGCTCCGGTCCCGCCGCGGCCACCAACATGACTCCGTGCGCTCCCGTGCCGTGCAGCAACGTGCGCACCCGCGCAGGGTCGGCCGTCGCGACGTCTACCGCCGCGGGGTCGCCCAGCACGACGAACAGGAATGCAGTTCCGGTCGTCGCGATCTGCGCCGGCACGTCATGCACGATGAGGTCCACATCGATCCCCACGCTAGCGGCGACCCGCTTGTGTGGAAACACATTGCCGAACCTCAACGGCGGATGGGTCATCCAGAACCGAGTGATGCGACCGTCCTCCGAGTCGGCGTGGACCGGCACCGACCCAACGTTTTCCTCCAGGACGAAGTCGAGCACTGTCACCACGCCCTCATTTGCCAGCACCCACGCCGTGCCAATGGTTGGATGGCCCGCGAACGGAAGCTCCAGGAACGGGGTGAAGATCCGTATGCGCGCCGCGTGAGCGGCATCGTCGGGCGGAAATACGAACGTCGTTTCTGAGAGGTTCATCTCGCGCGCGATCCTCTGCATCGCCTCCGTCGAAAGCCCAAGCCCGTCGAGGACCACCGCGAGCTGGTTGCCCGCCAGCGGCTTCTCGGTGAAGACGTCGACTATGCGGATCTGGCGGAGATGATCAGGCATGTAGACGTCCCATGCGCCAGGAGCTTACCCGTCGCCACCGCGGTCACCCTGCCCTCGGCGGTCGCCACCCTTGCGCCGCGGTGAACGATCACGCCCTCACAGCGGACAAGACCGGTTTCGAGCGTGATGGCGCGGACGAAGTTGCACTTGGTCTCCAGCGTCGTGTAGCGCTCGCCGACGCCGAGGGTTGTGTGCACGGCAACGCCCATCGCGGAATCGAGCAGCGTCATCGCGAACCCTGCATGAACGACGCCGATGGGGTTGTAGAGGTACTCGCCCGGCTCGCCCTCGAACACCGCTCTGCCTTCCTCAAAGCTCACTCCTGTGAATCCCATCAACCGAGCGATCGGCGGTGGGGGCAGGCGGCCCGCGCTCATCTCTTGCAGAAGCTCGAGCCCCGTCTTGCCCGGGGCAGCGCGCATCGCTTCGAAGGGGTCGTCCCACGTGACTGTGCGTGAGCGCATCGCTAGCTTGAAAAGGCCGAGATCACGGCCAAAATTCCCAACAGTGCGATGGCCGCGCCGCTGAACAGGCTGAGGCCGCGTACCACCCGCGGCGTCAAACGGGCTCGCAGCACCGACACGACCGCTACCAGCACGCACCACCACGCAGCCGAACCGACCAGGACGCCGAGCGTCACGGCCGCCGGACGAAGCAGCGACCCACTCGTGCCGAGGCCCAGGGTCGCGGCCAGGGCCGCGAACGAAAGGATCGTGGC
The DNA here is from genome assembly GCA_035945895.1 of Candidatus Dormiibacterota bacterium. GTDB lineage: Bacteria > Chloroflexota > Dormibacteria > Dormibacterales > Dormibacteraceae > 40CM-4-65-16. Next base: position 6,638 of record DASYZS010000141.1, read on the forward strand.
GGGGTTCGTGATGGTCAGGCCGACGGTCGACGCGTAAGCCCATGCCAGGCCTCGTCCCGTCACCGGCTCCGAAGTCGGCTTGGCAGCCGAAACGCGCTCGAGCAAGATGCGAGCCCCGAGAAAGACGAGCAGGAGCCCACCGACGATCGCCAGCGGTCGCCGGCCCGCCACGAACGCCGACGTCAGCACCGCGACGCCAAAAGTGGCCAGGGCCGCGTAGAAGGCGTCGACCGTGGCGACGCCGAATCCCGAGAACAGCCCGTTCAGCCGGCCCTGGACGAGCGTGCGCCTAACGCACAGAAAGAAGATCGGGCCGGGCGATGCGGCGATGGCGAAGCCGAGGGCAAAGCCCCGAAGCAGCAAGCTGGACACCGCATCCCCTCATCGCCCGGCAATTCTATTAGGGGAAGTACGGTGCCGGCTTGCCCGACTCGACGTACTTCTTCAGCCGGCCGACCACCCGCGCCCAGGTGTAGTTCACTGACGCCAGATCGGCGGGCGGCAGGGATTCCGGCCACCCTTCGTGGTTGAACAGCACGTCGTGCGCGCCATCCTTGCCCGGTTTGATCTCCCAGGTCACGCTCGTGCCGTTCCACTCGGGGAAGCCGGCGGACGTCGACCATCTCACCCGTTTGCCAGGCGAAAGCTCGTCCACCTTCATCTCCAGGACGGGTCCGTGGAATCCGAACTTCGCGATCGAGCCTACCTTCGGCTCCGCGTGACTGTCGGCGGTCCAGAAGCTCGCGAGTCCGTTTCCCGTCGACAGCGCCTCGTAGATCTTGTCCGCCCCCGCATCGATCGTCACCAGGTGCATCAAAGGCCCAGCCAATTCAATTTCCTCCTTAAGGACAACCTTAATTAAGCGACGCCTTAGGATATACCCGTGGCGGATACGCTGCTCGCCCTGTCCAGTCCACTCCGGCGCGAGATTCTGCGTCTGGTCTGGAGCGACGAGAAAGCCGCCGGCGAGATCGCAGGGAAGTTCGATGTCAGCTGGCCCGCAATCTCCCAGAACCTGCGCGTCCTCAAGGAGGCGGGGCTGATCAACGAGCGCCGGCGAGGAACCAGCCGGCTGTATCGCGCTGACCGCGCCGCCCTAAGGCCGCTCGAGGGATACCTGAAGAAGATGTGGGCAAAGAAGATCGACCGGCTGCGCCTCCTCGCCGAGGCGGAGGAGAGGAATCGATCGAAGCGGTAGAGATCGAGCAGAGAATCGCGGCGGAGCCGGAAATTGTGTTCGCCTACCTCACCGACCCGACGAAGTTCATCGAGTGGATGGGAATAGGGGCCGAGCTCAACCCGAGCCCCGGCGGCGCATTTCGCCTGGACGTCGACGGCGAGCACTTCGCCGCGGGCCGCTACCTCGAGGTCGAGCCGCCCCACCGGCTCGTGATGACGTGGGGCTGGGAGGGCAATGAACTGGTGGCGCCAGAGTCGACCACGGTCGAGATCACGCTCACGGCCGTTGGCGATGGGACGCTGTTGAGGCTTCGCCACACGGGCCTCCCAACCGAACAAGAGATGACGAAACATCGGGCAGGCTGGCGCATGTACACGACCAACCTCGCGGCCCGCCTGGCGTAGTCACCTCGCGCGCGATCCTTTACCCGCGTTTAGCCTGGTCCCCCGTATCCTCAACACGCCCCCATGGAAATCATCCGCAACGTGCTGCGCCATAAGCTGCGCAGCTTCCTCCCCGGTGGTCAGATGCAGCGCGTGGCGATCGCGCGCTCGATGGTCAACGGGCCGAGCCTCATCCTCCTCGACGAGCCGACGGGCGCCGTCGACACCGAGACCGCGCAGCAGCTCGTCGACCTGCTGAAGAAGCTGAACTCCGAAGACGAAGTCACGATCGTGCTCGTCACCCACGACCTGGACATCGCGGGCCAGGCGGCGCGGCAGATCCGGCTCAAGGACGGCAAGGTGCTTTCGGACGAGCTGGTCGGCGAAAAGGTCCCGGCTTAACAGTTACGCCCTCGGTCTATCCTTCGTTAACCATCTGATGGCCCGCCGCCTGCTGATCACGCTCGGTGTCGTCGTGGCACTGATCGTTGCCGCGGTCGTTGCAGGCGCGGCGTACACAGCTCTGAAGGCGCCACTGAGCCTTCAGACGAACCAGAACCTCAGGCCCGAGAACTGCGCGCCCGGCCCGTGTCTCGATCTGAACGGCTACACGCTCTGGGTGTCCAACGTGACCGTCGACAACGACATCGTGCGCATGACCGTGAAGTTCCAGAACTCCAGCACTTCGACCCATGCCGCGCCGGAGGACCTGACCCTCATCGACGCGGAACGCAAGCAGGGCGGTCCCATCGGCGACGCGCCGAACTGCAAGGTTTTCCCGCGGACCGACTTCAGGAATGGGGCGACCTTTGGCCCGCTCGACGTCTGCTTCCGCGTGACCAACAGCAACCCGCCTTTCGTCCTCGACTGGACCCCTGACCTGGGCGCGTTCTGCTGCGAGAGGCACCTCACGATCTGGCCTTCCTGAGCTTCAGGGAATTGCCCGGATACGATCACCGCTAGATCATGCCGACTGTGGTGGTGACGGGGGCCACCGGTGCGATCGGTTCGGCCACCGTCGAGGCTTTGCAACAACGCCGGGCATCGGTCATAACGCTGACGCGGCCCGCGTTCGACCTCGCGTCTTTGGCGTCGGTGCGCAAGGCAGCGCGCGAACTGAATCGCCAGGTCGCGCACATCGACGCGCTGATCCACATCGCAGCCACGTTCACGACGCGCTTTGTGAAATCAGCCGACGGCTACGAATCGATGTTCCAGGTGAATCACCTGGGCGCGTTCTTGCTGACGAACCTGCTGCGCGACAAACTTGCCCCTGGCGGCCGCGTCATCACCGTGACCGCGCCGTCAGGTACTCACGTCGACGTCGATCGCCTGCTCGATCGCGATCGATTCAACCCGATGCATTCGTTCGGCGCCTCGAAGGCCGCCAACCTGATGTTCACATTCGAGCTGGCACGGCGCGGGTCGCGATGGGACGTTCGTGCGAACGCGTTTCATCCGGGCATCGTGAAGTCGGAGCTGATGCGCGACACGCCTCGATTCGTACGCGTGGTGCAAAGCGTGTTCGGGAGCACGGCCAAACGCCAGGCGCACGACTTGGTCGAGCTCGCGCTGTCGCCGGCCTTCGCGGGCACGACGGGGTGGTTCTTCAAAGGGACGCGGCGCATCGAGGCGCCGAAAGCGAACCTCGAGGTCGATCAGCAGGACGCGCTGTGGAAGAGGAGCGCGGAGCTGGTGGAGCTGGAAGGAGCAGGCTTCTAGCTTTCCTCGCGGCTCGTTCACAACTCCCTCACAACTCCCGGGAACGATGAGAGGCAACAAGCAACCTCGTTCACAAAGGAGTGACTCGGCAATGAGACGCGGATTCGGTTTATTCGGGCTGATCGCCACGACGATCCTTCTGGTCATCGTCGGCGTGATCGCCTACAACGTCGGATGGTCGGACGGAGTGAACACTCACCTGCCGGCCGCCACGGATGGCAGCACGGTGCCGGCCTATTACTACGGCCCGGGCTTCCACGGTGGGTTCGGGTTCTTCGGGATCTTCTGGTTCCTGCTGATCCTCTTCGGCATCTTCTGGCTGTTCCGCCTGGCCTTCTGGGGA
>DASYZS010000142.1:0-36445 GCA_035945895.1 Candidatus Dormiibacterota bacterium
AGCGCAACCTGATCCGCGCGCTGGCCACCCAGCCGGCCAAGAGCCCCACCTCGCGAGAGTTCCTCGACCGGGCCGGATTGCGGGCCGACTCCAGCGCGCAGCGAGCGCTGTCGGCGCTGGAGGCGGCAGAAAAAGCCGAACTCGGGCCGGATGGCTGGCAGGTATCCGATCCGCTGTTCGCGCTCTGGCTGGCCCGTGCAAGCGAACCGACGTCATCGCCGCCAGCGCCAATCGTGACGCGAGCAGGACGACGTGCTTCACCGGAGGAAATCGGCCGCGGCCGACGTGGATCAAGAACGACACAGGGACCCGGCGGACTTCGATGAAGGCGAGTGCGGAGGTGAAAGTCAGCCGGGCCGCGTTGTATGCCCGCGTTTCCTCGAAAGAGCAGGAGCGCGAAGGCTACTCAATCCCTTCCCAGCTCAAGCTTCTACGCGAATATGCCCTTCACCACGACCTCGAGATTTCACGTGAGTTCGTCGACGTCGAAACCGCCAAGCAGGCGGGTCGCGGCAACTTCGGCGAGATGCTCAAGTTCCTGAGCCGGAATCGGACCTGCCGAACGCTGCTCGTCGAAAAGACCGACCGCCTTTACCGCAACCTCAAGGACTGGGTTTCCATCGACGAGCTAGAGCTTGAGATCCACTTCGTAAAGGAGAACGTCGTCCTCACCCACAGCTCCCGTTCGGCTGAGAAGTTCATGCACGGGATCAAGGTCCTTATGGCCAAGAACTACATCGACAACCTGGCCGAGGAGGCCTCGAAGGGATTGCGCGAGAAGGCCGAGCAGGGCATGTGGCCGTCCTACTCCCCACTCGGATACCACAATGTCGGGCTGCCGGATGGCCGACGGGGGATCGAGCCGGACCCCGAGCGTGCGCCATTGATCGCGCAGCTGTTCACTTGGTACGCGACGGGAAACTACTCGCTCAAGGAAGTCGCTCGCAAGGCTCGCCAGGCCGGTCTTCAGTTCCGCAACAGTGGCGTCGACGTTCCGACGCCGACGGTTCACAAGATCCTGCGCAACCGCACGTACACAGGTGACTTTTCGTGGAAGGGCCGCATGTACCGCGGCAAATACCAGCCGATCGTCTCCAAAGACCTTTACGAGCAGGTTCAAGACGTCCTCGACAACCGCGGCGCTAGGTCTCCCAAGCGACGCCGACACAGGTTCGCCTTCACCGGTCTTATTCGCTGCGGGCACTGCGGGTGTTCTATGACCGGCGAGCTCCACAAGGGTCGGTACGTGTATTACCGATGCACCGGCTACAAAGGCCGATGCCCTGAGAAGTACGCCCGCGAGGAGTCAATCGCCAACCAGTTCGCCGAGCTCCTCAAGGGTCTCCACCTCGACGCTGACGTCCAAGAGTTCCTGACGAAGGCGCTACGGCAGAGCCGTCAGGACGAGAAGCGCTTCCACGAGGAGACACTCACGCGCCTCACTACCGAGCACGCCCAGCTCCAGAACCGGCTCGACCAGATGTATGTGGACAAGCTAGACGGCAAGGTCAGCGAGTCCTTTTACGAGCGCAAGGCAAGGGAGTGGCGGGCAGAGCAGGACCGGATCGCGGAGGCGATCGAGGAGCACCGCCACGCCGATCGGAGCTACGCCGACGCCGGCGTCCGGCTACTCGAGCTTGCTGGTGGTGCTTACGACGCCTTCGTGAGTCAGGGAAGTGAGGAGCGGCGCAAGCTCCTCCAGCTGGTTGTTTCGAACTCCAGCTGGAAGCACGGCCGGCTGGCCCTGGAGCTCCATTCGCCCTTCGATCTGATCTTGAAAGAGGCCTCGAAAGCCCGCGACGCGGATGCTCAGGACCTGGCGAACGGGATCAAGAGGCCCGCTTTTGAAAACTGGCGGAGAGGGAGAGATTCGAACTCTCGATGGGCCAGTGACCCATAACGGTTTTCGAGACCGCCGCCTTCAACCACTCGGCCACCTCTCCGGTGCGAGTCCTGGCGGTCCCGACCGGATTCGAACCGGCGTTCTCGGCCTTGACAGGGCCGCGTGTTTGGCCAGGCTACACCACGGGACCGGCGACGGCTAAGTCTACCAACGGCCCTGTAGCTGGCCGGAACCGCGATACCCCATACCTATAATTCCCCACGGCGTTGAGCGACAACGAGCACCCCACCACGGGCTCTCCGGACGAGCTTCGGCGGCGCTTCCAGATCCTGGAGCGAGTCGCCATCTTCTTCACGCTCCCAGACAACATCCTCCACGCCCTCTCGCGCCGCCTGGCCCCGGCTTCGGCGGCCAAGGGCTCGGTGATCGTCCACCAGGGCGACCCGGGGGACACCATGTTCATCGTCGAGTCGGGGCGGTGCGAGGTTTATGTCGAGGAGTCTCCCGGCCACACCATCACGATCGCGCTGATGGGCCCCGACGACTTCTTCGGTGAGATGGCACTCATCTCGGAAGAGACCCGGACCGCCAGCGTCCGCGCGCTCGAGGACTGCCGCCTGCTGACGCTGGACCGCAAGACCCTGTACGAAACCCTCCCCGCCGACTCGGATGCGCTGATCGAGCTTACCAAGCTGGTCGAGCAGCGCAAGGACACGCTGCCCAACCTCATCGCGCGTGCGCGCATGGTGGCCCCCGAGCAGGCGGCGTCGACCGTTGCCATCTACTCACCCAAGGGCGGCTCTGGGCGCACGACGATGGCGGTCAACCTCGCCGCCTCGCTGGCCAAGCGATTCCCAGGCGAGGTTCTGCTCGTCGACCTGGCGCTGCCGTACAACCACGCGGCGCTGATCTCTTACCTGACCCCGACGGGCTGTCTGGCCGCCGCGAGCCAGGTACCGCCGCAGAACTTCGAGGAGGCCGTGCTGGGCGCGATCCTCCACCACCCGGGCGGGATGATGTTGCTGCCCGGCGTGCTTCGCGCCGAGCAGGCAGACCTCATCACCGTCGACCTTGTGAACCGGGCGATGGGCATCCTCGTCAACGCCTTCCGCTACATCGTCTTCGACCTCGGCGTCGCGTTCACCGACATCGTGATCAGCGTTCTCGACCACTCCCAGCGCGTGCTCGTGCTGGTGACGCCCGAGCTGTCCTCATTGAAGGACGTCGGCGAGCTGCTGAACATTTTCACCAACGTCCTGAACATCGTCCCCGGGCGCGTCATCCTCGCTCTCAACAACAAGGTGCCGAAGTCGGTGGTCAGCAAGGAAGACGTGGTCCGGACCTTGAAGCAGGACCTGGCCGTCGAGATCGACTTCGACGGCACCAAGGCTGACGAGGCCGCGGTCAAGGGCGAGATCCTGGTTCTGACCGACCCGAAGAGCTCTATCGCCCGGGGTGCGGAGGTGCTGGCGCAGCTCATCGCCGGCTCGACGTCGGCCGACGGCAAGGGCGACAAGAAGGGTGGGTTCAAGCTCGGCCGGCGCTAGCCGGGTTTGGTAGGATTCCACACGTGATCGAACAAGCTGTCGTCTCACTAACCCCGGAAGCCCAGTCGCGCCTGAGAGAGCTGCTCGCCAAAGAGGCCAACCCTTCGCTCGCGTTGCGCATTTTCGTCAGCGGCGGCGGTTGCTCGGGCATGCAGTACGGCATGGCGTTTGACGACCAGCGGCGCGCCGACGACCTCGTGATCGACAACGAAGGCGTGCAGATCCTGGTCGACGACTTCAGCGTCGGCTACATCCAGGGCTCGGAGATCGACTACGTCGACAGCTTGATGGGTGCCGGCTTCACGGTGCACAACCCGAATGCGGTGCACTCGTGCTCGTGCGGCCACTCGTTTGACACCGGCGATGACGCGGGCAGCGCGCAGGGCTGCGGCTGCGGCCACTAGACGCTTCGATCTCGACGACTTAGAGAACTAGCGCTTCTCTCCCTCGGCGTCATCACGCCGCTCGGCATCCTGGCTGTGAACGCGTCCGCGTTCGTGATGGCCCACCTTACGCAGTTCCGCATAGGGATTGCCGCATGCGCGCTGATCAGCGGCCTGGTTTTGAACGGCCTGACCGCGTGGTGGCTGCTGCGCCTGGCGAGCCGCAATGCACCTCCCCTGTACCGGGAGTACCGCTTATGGGCGATCGGGGCCGCGGTGCTGATCGTGGGACTGACCGGAGGAGGAGGCGGATACCTGACCTACCTGGGGCTGAAGGATCCCTCGCGCCTGCCGGATGCACTCTCAGTCGTCGTCGCGACGTTCATGCTCCTGCTGCCGCTTGCCGTGGCGGTGGCGGGTCGGCGCCTGGCCGGGCTCGGCGGGATCTTTCCAGTCGAGTCGGCGTCCGAAGAAAGGAGCGCACTTGGCCTACGACGTCGTCGGGATGCCCCAGCACGTCTGCGACGGTAAAGCGCAGCAGCTGAATTCCGGCTGCGAGCAACCTGTTCTGGCGTCGATGGTCTGCTGTCAGTGAGTCGCGGTGGAGCGCGCCATCGTACTCGACGACAAGGCGATGGCGTTCGTAGTAGAGGTCGACGCGCCCGATAAAGCGATCCGACGCGTCGTGTATCACGACCTGGGCTTTGGGGCGGAGTAATCCTCCAAGCACAAGCACCATTCGTAACCGGGATTCCATCGGCGACTCGGCAGCCGGCTCGACCAGGTCGAGCAGGCGCCTCAGCTTACGGATGCCGTGACGTCGCCGATTTGATTTCGTCCACGACCTGAGTTCACCGAGTCGTAGGAGACGTTTGTGGAGGGCAGCGTCGGCAATCACCACTGCTTCGACCAGGGTGAGCGCTGCGCACAGGTCCGCAATGGTTCTGACTATCGAAGTCGCGGGCATGCCTCGCGCGTGCACGACGTCGCCGTTGAGCACGGATCGGCGGAGTGAGATGTGTGCACGACCGGAGACGCCTGCATGCGGCGGGACCGTTGCTTCGATGGGATTGCACGGCTCCACATCGAGTCCGTGCAACCGGGCTGCGGTCTGTCCCGAAAAGGCGGCACCGGCCGGAAGCCGGCGCCGTGCGGCCTCCAGTTTCTGCATGAACCCAGCATGGGTCAGGTCGTCTCCGCAAGCCAACCCAGGCTGTTAAGGCAACTTCTGCCGGCAGAAACCGCTTACCGGACGGCGCTGCTCAAGGTAGTGCCGGCAGAAACCGCTTACCGGAAAAGAAAAAGGGCCGGGGGTCAACCCCGGCCCTTGGTGAAACTCCCGACTACATCATGTCGGGCGACATGCCGCCCGCCATTCCCGAGTTCTTCCTCTCTTCCGGCACCTCGGTGACCATCGCCTCGGTGGTCAGCACCATCGCGGCGATCGACGCGGCGTTCTGCAGCGCCGAGCGGGTGACCTTGGCCGGGTCGACGATTCCGGCTTCGAACATGTTCACGAATTTGTCGTTGAGCGCGTCGTAGCCCTCGCCCGGCTTGGCCTTGCGGACCTGCTCGACGATGAGCGATCCCTCCTTGCCGGCGTTGAAAGCGATCTGCTTGATCGGCTCCTCGAGCGCCTTGCGGACAATCGCGACTCCGGTCGCCTGGTCGTCCTTCAGGCCGAGTCCGCCATCGAGCTTCTTCTGCGCGTTCAGCAGCACGGTGCCACCGCCCGCGACGATGCCCTCTTCGATTGCCGCACGGGTCGCGCTCAGCGCGTCCTCGATGCGGTGCTTCTTCTCTTTCTGCTCGACCTCGGTCGCGGCTCCAACCTTGATGACCGCAACACCGCCGGCCAGCTTGGCCAGCCGCTCCTGCAGCTTCTCCTTGTCGAAGTCGGACGTGGTCTCGTCGATCTGCGCCTTGATCTGCTTGATCCGGGCCTGAATGGCCTGGCGGCGCTTCTCGTCGTGCTCGATGTCGACGACGATCGTGGTGTCATCCTTGTTGACCGTGACCTTGCGGGCGCGGCCCAGGTCCTCGATCTTGGTCTGGTCGAGCTTCAGGCCGGCCTCTTCTGAGATGACCCGGCCGCCGGTCAGGATCGCCATGTCCTCGAGCATCGCCTTGCGGCGGTCGCCGAAGCCTGGGGCTTTGACCGCCACGGCGGTGAACGTTCCGCGCAGCTTGTTGACGATGAGCGTGGCGAGCGCCTCGCCCTCGACGTCCTCGGCCACGATCAGCAGCGGCTTGCCCATCTGCACGACCTTCTCCAGCACGGGCAGGAGGTCGTTGATGGCCGAGACCTTGCGGTCGGTGATGAGCACGAACGGCTCGTCCAGCACCGCTTCCATGCGGTCCGGGTTGGTCACCATGTACGCGGCGATGTAGCCGCGGTCGAACTGCATGCCTTCTACGAACTCGAGCTCGGTCGTGATGGCCTGGTTGTCCTCAACCGTGATGACGCCGTCCTTGCCAACCTTCAGGTTGGCCTCGGCGATGAGCTTGCCGATCTCCTCCGACTGGCTCGAGATCGCGGCCACGTGGGCCACGTCTTCGCTCTTGTCGGCGACGGGCTGGGCGAGCTTCTTGATCTCCTCGACCACCGCCTCGACGGCCTTCTCGATGCCGACCTTCAGTTGCATCGGGTTCGCGCCCGCGGTGACGTTGCGGAAGCCTTCGCTGATCATGGTCTGAGCCAGGATCGTCGCCGTGGTGGTGCCGTCACCGGCCACGTCGTTCGTCTTGGTTGCGACCTCGCGCAGCAGCTGCGCGCCGGTGTTCTCCATGGGGTCCTTGAGCTCGATCTCGCGGACGATGGTGACGCCGTCGTTGGTGACGGTCGGAGCGCCGAACTTCTTCTCGAGCACCACGTTGCGGCCCTTCGGCCCAAGCGTGATGCGCACCGACTGGGCAACGGTGTCGATGCCCTTCTTGAGATGCTGCCGAGCATCTACATCGAATGTGACTACCTTCGCCATATGTTTCCCTCTTCTATTTGGTGATGATTACTTCTTGCCGTTGCTCCCGACGACGGCGAGTACGTCCTTCTCGGAGACGATGAGGTACTCGATGTCGTCGAGCTTGAACTCGTTGCCGGCGTACTTCGCGTAGAGCACTTTGTCGCCGACCTTGAGCTCCATCGGCACCTTGGTGCCGTTGTCCAGGATCCGGCCTGTTCCGACCGCCTCGACGATGCCCTCCTGGGGCTTCTCCTTGGCGGTGTCCGGGATCACGATCCCGCTCTTGGTCCTCTCTTCCTTCTCGACCGGCTTGACTACCACCCGGTCACCCAAAGGCTTCAGGTTCATGTACAGCCCTCCTCAGCTGATCAGCAATGACTACTTGGCACTCCCCAGCCGCGAGCGCTTAGCACTCTGGCAGGTCGACTGCTAAATAGTACTACCGCGCCAGAAGGCGCCGCTAGACCTCGTCGTCGGCCGGCTTGGCCTCGGCCTCCCTGATCACCCTGCGAGCCGTCTCCGCCTCGCCGTCCGGGACCATCAGCCGGGCCTCCGTCAGGTTGATTCCGACCCCATAGGCGGTGTCGCCGAACACCTCGGCCTGCAGCCCCTCGGCCTGCAGGGAGGCGGCAATGATCTCGGCCTGGATCCTGTCCCCCTTGTAGACGACCGTCCACCCTTTTACGCTCATCAGCTCCAGCCTAACGACGGATCGACGTCGGCTGCCCGACGCTCCGCGTAAAAGCCCGCCGCCGCGATCATGGCCGCGTTGTCGGTGCACAGCTCTAGGTGCGGCATGGTCAGACGGGCACGACCCGCGACGACCTCGGAGGCGCGCCTCCGCAGCAGGGAGTTCGCTGCCACACCGCCGGCCACGACAACCTCTTCGACAGGTTTCTGTTCAAGGGCGGCGTCCAGCTTTTCCAGCAGCGACTCCACCACCGATCTCTCGAAGGCGGCGGCCAGGTCGGCCCGATCCTGCTGGGTGATCGATTCCCCCAGCTCCCGCAGGCGGTAGAGGAGCGCCGTCTTGAGCCCGCTGAAGCTGAACTCGAGGCCGGGGAGCGATGGCTTCGGCAAGGGTTGTCGTTTGGGATCGCCGTGGCGGGCGAGACGGTCCAGGGCGGGGCCCCCCGGGAACCCAAGGCCGAGCATGCGCGCCGCCTTGTCGAAAGCTTCGCCGGCAGCGTCGTCACGGGTCCGGCCGATGACCTCGAAGCGCGCGTGCTCAGGCATCCGCACGAGGTCGGAGTGGGCGCCGCTCACGACCAGGCCAAGCAGCGGCGGCTCGAGGTCGGGCCTGCTGATCATCGCGGCGTAGATGTGGCCCCACAGGTGGTTGACGCCGGTCAGCGGCTTGCGCCAGGCGGCCGCCAACCCTTCCCCCACACCGACGCCGACAAGCAGGCAGCCGACCAGGCCCGGGCCGCGCGTGACAGCGAGCAGATCGACGTCGCCCGGAACCACGCTCGCTTCTTCGAAAGCCAGGTCGATGAGGCCTGGCAGGCGCTTCAGATGGTCGCGCGCGGCCAGCTCGGGAACGACTCCGCCGAACTCTTTGTGCACGTCGACCTGGGAGTGGATGACGTTGCTCAGGACTGTTCGTCCGTCGTCGACCAGCGCGACCGAAGTCTCGTCGCACGAGGTTTCGATGCCGAGGGTGAGGGTTACTGCTCGCCCTTCGTCAGCAGGTCGCGGCGCAAGCCTTTGACCTCGGCTTCGATCCGCTCGAGGTTGGCCTCGAACGCCTTGCGGAAGCGCGGCGAGTGGATCGAGTCGGACCACATCACGATGGCGTCCTCACCGTTGTCGGTGTAGTAACCCTTGCGCCTGCCGATGACCTTGAACCCGAATCCTTCGTACATCTTCATGGCGTTCTCGTTGGTGGTCCGGACCTCGAGGGTCACCCACTTCGCGCCCATGTCATACGCGGCCTGCACCAGGCCGGCGAAGATGATCCTCCCGTAGCCGTGATGCTGCAGGTCTCGCCGCACCCCGATGGTCGTGACGTGCGCCTCGTCGTACATCCGCCACATTCCGCCGTAGCCGATGATCGTCGGGTCGAAATCGGGGATTCGATACCCGGTCGGTCGCTCAACGGCGCCCTCCTGGCGGAGGACCACGTAATGCGCGCTGGCCCGTGAGGCCAGCTCGCGGTAGTAGGCATTGCGCGGCCAGGGCGTGGCGAAGATCTCCCGCTCGATCTCCTGCACCGTATTCACGTCGGCCTCGCGCATCAGCTCGAGCGAGAGCTGCTGGCGGATCTGGACCATCTAAACCTTCCTCGGGGAGAACGACTGCATGTATTCGATCTCGAGATTACGATACGGCACTTCTGGCGCAGTTTCGAGCAGCTTCGCCGCCGCGTCAACGAACCGCCGCAGCTCGTTCTCGGGCTTGAACTGGTGGCCGGCCGCGATCAGCGCGTCAGCCTGTTCCAGCCTGCCAACGAGAGGATGAGTGGTCGGGATGTCTGCAGGTTCGCCGACGCCCGACCTGCCGTCTGGCAGCAAGAAATAGAAGCGACCTCGCCCGGCGTCTGCGACCGCCGTGACCTGTTCGTCGCTCCGTGCCGCCTGCACTTCTAGCGTTGGCAGGGGCACGATGGGGATGCGCTTTCCCATCGCCAGTCCCAGTGCAAACGAGACGCCGACGCGCAGCCCGGTGAACGAACCGGGGCCTGTCACCACAGCCACCTTCGTGACGTCCTGTTGCGCGATACGGCGCAGCGTCCCACGCAGCCGCTCGCCGCGCGAGGGTAGAAACGTCTCCGTACGGTCGGCGTTGAGCGTTGCGACGACAGCCGTCGCCGCGGACGTATCAATGACCAAGATCACGCTTCACCTTGATGAGGCGGCGGTCGCCGCCGAGGTGCTCGATCGCGATCACGGCCGCGCCATCGACCTCCAGCCGATCGCCCCACTCGACCACGACCGCACCATGGTCGGCCAGCTCGTCGAGGCCGAGGTCGCGCAGCTCGGTGTTGCTCTCGATCCGATAAAGGTCGACGTGCGCAAGCTGGACGCGGCCAGGGTAGATGCGAACGAGCTGGAACGTCGGGCTGGCGACGTCCGACCGCGAGCCCGTCCCGCGCGCCACTCCGCGCACAAACGTCGTCTTCCCCGCGCCGAGCTCGCCGGTCAGCAGCACGACGTCGCCCGCGCGCAGCCTCTGGCCCAAGAGCGCGCCCTCGCGTTCGGTCTCGGCGGGCGAGGTCGTGAGAACGTCAGGCAAAGTGGTCGTAGCCGGTGCTTCTCAGCCGGATGTCCGCGCCGCGCGCGTCGATGACCTTCACCGCGCGGTCCTCCGTGAGCTTGCCGACCGACTGCAGGCCAGACTTCTTCAGGAGCTCGGCGGGACCGACTACCACGAGCTCCGCCTCCTCCCCGCTCGTCAGCGCCTCTTCGAGCGATGCGCCGGGCGCACGGGGAACGTCCTCGCCCCAGAGCACGCAACCGACTCCCGCCATGGCGGCAAATTTCTCCATCTCGCGCACCAGGCCATCGGAAATATCGCCGCAGCAGAGGTCGAGCTCGTTCAGACGCTTGCCCTCATCGATGCGTGGGATCAGCCTGTAAGGCCTCTTCTCCAGGAGCGCCCGGGCGGCCTGTCCCAGCGGACCGGTGACCGCCACCGACCAGCCGGCCTCCGCCAGTGACCGGGCGAGGGGCGCCTCGTTCGTGCGGCCCGCCACCGTCAGCGACAGGACTGCCGGGCCGTCGATCGCGCTGAGGTCGCCACCCTCGATGGCCAGCCGGTAGCGTCCGGCGAGCTCGTGCATGCCCGCGTAAATGCCATCGAGATGCTCGAACGGCCACCGCCTGGGCATCGCGACCGAGACGAGCGCCCAGGCCGGGTCCGCGCCTTTGGCCGCGAGATCGCCCAGGGCAAGCGCAAGCGATCTCCAACCGACGTCATTGGGACTCATCCAGCCGAGGTCGAAGTGCACGCCCTCGATGAACATGTCGGTGCTCACCACGACGAAGCCGGTTGCGTCCGCGATGACGGCGGCGTCGTCGCCGCCGGCGCCCGACGACAGGTAGGGCTTGAGGCGCGCGACCAGGCCGAGCTCCCCCATGCCCCCGACGCTCATCTCGTTGACAGCATCGCATGGAGCTCGCGCGCGGCTTGCTCGGGGTCGGGGGCGTCGCCCACAGCGCGGATGACGCAGGCGCGATGCAATCCAAGCCCAATGAGCTGGGAAATGTTGGACGCATCGATGCCGCCGATCGGAAACACAGGCACCCCGGCCACATTGGCGAGGGCGCCGATCCGCCGTGGTCCCAGGACTTCCTTCTCCGATTTGATCGGCGTCGCGAACACCGGGCCGCACCCGAGGTAATCAGCTCCCTCCTTCACCGCATCGCGCACCCGATTCGGGATCGAGGCCGAGGCGCCGATGAGCAGGCGGTCGCCGGCGATGCGGCGCGCCGCCGCAACGGACAGGTCATCAGGTCCGAGGTGGACACCGTCCGCATCGCTCAGCAAGGCGATGTCGACGTGGTCGTTGACGATGAACAACGCGTCGGTGAGGGCGGCGCGCAACCGCCGTGCCAGCTCGAGCAGCTCACCTCGCGCCATCGACTTGTGGCGCAGCTGGATGATCTCGGCGCCGCCGCGCACCGCGGCCGTCGCGATGGCAACGGCGCGGTCAGCCGAAACGTCCGGCGTGATGACGTAGAGCCGCGCGGCCGCGAGCCGAGCTAGCTGAGAATCTCGCGCAGCTTCTCTCGAAACGCCTTGGGGGCCGTGTCGCAGTCGCAGGAGTGCTTCACCACGCGCTTCAGGTGTTCCTGAAACTCGTAGTGCTCCATGCAGTCTGGGCATCCCTCGAGGTGGAGCTGCACCTGGAGGGCTTCCGTGTTGGTCAATTCACGGTCGACGAAGCGGTCGAGCTTGTCCGCACACTCTTCACATCTCATTGCTGTGGCACCTGGTCCTGTTGTCCGCCGGCGTGGACGATACCCGATTCGACGGCATAGTCATAGAGGGATTTTTGAAGCTGCTGGCGGGCCCGGTGGAGACGGGACATCACCGTCCCGATCGGCACCCCCAGGGTCTCCGCAGCGTCCTTGTAGGAGAAGCCTTCGACGTCGACCAGCAGCACCACCTCACGATGGAGCGCGGGCAGTTTGTCGACCGCCGCCACGACCTCGGTGGCCGCGATCCGGTCGAGCACGTCCGCCTCGGGCTTGGCGCCCTCGTCGCGCAGCTTGTCGTAGAGGACGAAGTCGCCGACGTCGTCCAGGCTCACGTCCTCTTTGCGTGAGCCCTTGAAGCGATCCCAGAAAAGGTTGCGCATGATGGCGAAGAGCCACGCCTTCATGTTGGTCCCGGCCTGGTAGCTGTGCTGGTAGCGCAGGGCGCGCAGATAGGCCTCCTGCACCAGGTCCTGGGCGGCGTCCGGGTCGTGAGTCAGCCGGAGCGCGCCCCTGTACAAGGTGTCGAGGTGAGTCAGAGCCTCTTCCGCAAAAGCGGTTTGGGCGGCGGGTTCCGCCATCAGTAGAGCCAGTTTAGGATCACCTGCTTTCCACTCATCTGGAAATCGGCGGCGTGGGGCCGTATTCCGGAGGCCATGCGAACTCCAGCGTGCGGGCTTCGTCCGGGCCGTTCTAGACTCCAAAAGTTCGTCGGCTTTGGGTGGAGGTGATCGATATGCGGGTAGGCATATGGCTGCGCCGGCTGAGCGTCGGCGCGATCGCGGGACTGGGGCTGGCGCTGCTGCCGGCTGCGGCATCCGCCGGTGGCGTCTCCACGTTCACCGGAACGACCACGGAAAGTTCAGGGCTCGTGGCGCCCTACAAGATCGAAGTGCCGTCGCCATGGAACGGCACCCTCGTCCTCTACAGCCACGGCTACTCGTTCAGCTCACACACGGCAGCCGACGTTGGCGATCCGGTGACCGGCGCTTGGCTGCTCGGCCACGGCTACGCGCTGGCAGGCTCTGGTTATGCGACCAGCGGGTGGGCCCTGCAGCAAGCCTTCCAGGACCAGATCGCAGTCCTCGACAAATTCGACACGCTGGGATTTGGCCATCCGTCGCGCACGATCGCGTGGGGCCACTCGCTCGGCGGCATGATCACCGCCGGGCTCATCCAGCTATTTCCTGACCGCTTCACCGCAGCCCTTCCGATGTGTGGAGTCGTCGCCGGTGGGCCGGGCGTTTGGAACCAGGGCCTCGATTCAGAGTTCGCGCTCCAGACCCTGATGCCGACACCAGGGTCGAAGCTGGTCAACTTCACGTCCTTCACCGACGCGGCGATCAACTTCAACGTTGCGAGCAGCGCGCTGGCCGCAGCCCAGCAAACTCCGCAGGGCCGCGCCCGTATCGCGTTGTCGGCAGCGCTGGCCGACCTGCCGGGTTGGTTCGACCCTGCGTCTCCCGAGCCGGCGCCGACGGATTTCCCGACGCAGGAGCAAAACCAGTTCCTCTGGGACACAAACGTCGACTTCTTCTTTGCGTACTTCGGCCGCTTCGAGCTCGAGCGGCGCGCGGGTGGGAACTTCTCCTGGAACACGGGGGTCGACTACCGTGCGCAGCTCGCGAACTCCGCCGACCTGGCCGAGGTGCAGGGGCTTTACGCCGCTGCCGGCCTCGACTTGAACAAGGACCTCGACACGCTCAACAGCGCTGCTCGGATTTCGGCGGATCCGGCGGCCCTCGACTACCTGACCAGGTTCATCGTGTTCAACGGCGACAACCAAATCCCAGTTTTGACGATGCACACGACCGGCGATGGGCTCGTCGACGTGACTGACGAGAGCGCCTACGCGAGCGTAGTCAGCAGCCAGGGAGACAGCAGCAACTTGCGCCAGGTTTTCGTGCACCGCGCCGGTCACTGCACGTTCACTCCGGCCGAGACCATCAGCGCATTCCAGACGCTGATCAACCGGCTCGACACGGACAGCTGGAGCGGCACGAACCCAGGCGCGATGAACGCCCGTGCCGCGTCGCTCGGCCCCCTGTTCAACATCGCGCCGCCGAGTTTCATCACATTCCACCCTGCCCCGTTCCTGCGGCCGTTCGACATCCGCGACGTGGAAAACGCGGGCTAGAAGCTGGGTCCACATCCCGAGCTGGCCGAGCTCTCCGCCGCGGAGCTCGGCCATGAGCTCGAGAGCGGCGAGCTGACGTCGCTGGAGCTTGTTCGGATGACCCTCGAACGCATCGAGGCGCTCGACCGCAACCAGACGCGCAGCGTGATCGAGCTCAACCCGGACGCGATCGACATAGCGCGCCGCCGTGATGCCGAACGCCGCCGCGGCCGCACCCGTGGTCCGCTGCACGGCCTGCCCGTGCTGGTCAAGGACAACATCGACACCGGCGACCGGATGCTGACCACCGCGGGATCGCTCGCCATGACCGGCGCTCCCGCGCCGCGCGATGCACCGCTGGTGGCCCGCCTGCGCCGGTCGGGCGCGGTGCTCATCGGCAAAACGAACCTCAGCGAGTGGGCCAACATCCGCTCCAAGCGGTCGTCATCGGGCTGGAGCGGGCGCGGCCGCCAGACCAGGAATCCGCATGTCCTGGACCGCACGCCCAGCGGATCGAGCTCGGGCTCGGGCGTGGCCGCCGCCGCGGGATTCGCCGCGCTTACCGTCGGCACCGAGACCGACGGGTCGATCATCAGCCCGTCCACCGCCAACGGCATCGTCGGGATCAAGCCCGGCGTCGGAGTCGTCAGCGGTCAGGGGATCATCCCAATCTCCGCGAGCCAGGACTCCGCCGGCCCGATGTGCCGCACCGTGGAAGACGCCGCCGCGCTGCTGAGCGTCATCGCCCGGCGTCCGCTGGACTACCGGCGGGCCTTGAAGAAAGACGCGCTGCGCGGCAAGCGGCTGGGCGTGCTGCGCAAGCCGTTCTCCGGATACTCCGAGCACACGGACAGGTGCTACGACCAGGCACTGAGCGCTCTGAAGCACTGCGGCGCGGTGCTCGTGGACGTGGAGTTTCCGACAGTGAAGGAGCTGCGCGAATCAAACGCCGAGCACACGGTCCTGGTGTACGAGCTGAAGGCGGGGCTGAACGCTTACCTGCGCGGCCGGAGAGGTCTGGCGGTCAGGACGCTCGCCGACGTGATCCGCTGGAACGAGGCGCACGCCGACCAAGAGATGCGTTACTTCCGGCAGGAGATCTTCGAAGAGGCGCAGGCGACCCGTGGCCTGAAGAGCAAGCAATATCTCGCGGATCGCGACAAGGCGCGGCGCCTCGCCCGTCAGGAGGGAATCGACCTCGTCCTGCGCAAGCACAAGCTTGCTGCGTTGGTCGCACCGAGCGGGCAGCCGGCAGCCGTCATCGACGAGGTCGACGGGGACCGGTGGCTCGGCGGGAGCACACAGCCGTCCGCGGTGGCTGGTTACCCAATCATCACCGTCCCCGCTGGATCGGTGTTTGGACTTCCGGTCGGCCTCAGCTTGTTCGCGGGCGCGGGTTCAGAGGGTCGGTTGCTTGGTTTCGCCTACGCCTTCGAGCAGGCGACGCAGGCGCGCGTCGTCCCGAAGTTCCTGCCGACCCTGCCGCTGCCCTAGCAGCCGACCCAGCCGAAAAGCTGCTGGATCTTGATGCGGTCGAAGCCGCGCACGATGGAGTTGCTGCCGAAGCGCAGCACCGGCAATCGATCGCCGTCGAGCTGCTCCCATTCACGCGCGGCCGCGTCATCACGATTGACCGCGCGGTACTCGAACTCGACTCCGAGCCTGTTCAGGAGATCGGCCATTGCGGCCGACTCGTGCGAGCCCTCGTCGCCGTACAGGACCGCCTGCGTGTCTGCCATCTCGCACAGTAAACGCGTACGGGCTCCGATAGATCCAATCAATTGTTTTGATTGCATCCATAGGAAAGGCAAATACGCCCGTAACGGGATAGACTGATCGCGGGTCGAACGTGCGTTCGGGACGCCTGGTGGTGGGTGGCGGTGCTCGTCGCGTGGTCCTCCGGCGGTGCCGAGGCGCGTGCGAGTCATGCGGCCTCGAGTGGCCGTGGAACCTGTACCTCTTTCTCGTCGATCAGACCGGTGGATCGGGCGCGGGGAACCTGGTCGTCCAGTGCGCGCGCTGCTCGGCCGGCCAAACGGGACCCTTCGCACCGCTGCTGCCCGAACCCACGCTACGCGAGCGGATGCGCGAGGCGAACAACCTTCGCACTGGAGCGGTCAAGCTCACGCCCGCGCGGCGTCGCCGGCTCATCGAGTCGCGCGGCGGGTGCTGCGAGATCTGCGGAGTGCCCGGCTCCGACCTGCAGCTGCAGGTCCATCACCGCAGGGCGGTGCTGCGGGGCGGAGACGACTCAGACGCGAACCTGCTCGTGCTCTGCATCGCCTGCCATCACCAGCTGCAGCCCTGCTCTCTCGGCTGCGGACGGTGGACGAAGAAACCGAACAAGGTCTGCAGACACTGCTGGACGCAGCGCCGGCTGCAGGAGCTCTACGGCGAGAATCGCCTCTCCACGCGGGGACCGATCGAGGTCAGGATCTCGTAGCTGATCGTCCCCGACCACTCGGCGACCTCTTCGGCGGTGATGACCTCGTCGCCGTCGCGCCCGATCAGCGTCGCTACCTCTCCGACGTGTACGTCCGGGACCTCGCTCACGTCGAGCGTGATCGCGTCCATGCTCACCATGCCGATCAGCGGGACGCGGCGGCCTCGGACCAGGACGTGACCGCGATTCGCGCGCGCTCGGTGGACGCCGTCGGCGTATCCGATCGCCACCGTCGCCACGCGGGCCGTCCCGGGCGCTCGCCACAGCGAGCCGTAACCCACCGTCGTCCCTTTCTCTACGGATTTGACGTGGGTGATCGCTGCTCGAAGCGCGAGGGCCGGTTTGGTTCCCGGCCACTCACAGCCGTAGATGGAGATGCCGCACCGAACGCCATCGAGTGCAAAGTCCGGATGGTTCAGCGCGCCCGCCGAGTTGCACGCGTGCCGCGTTCCGGGTGAGACCTCGAAGCGAGACAACGTGTCGAGGAACAACTCGAACTGACGCCGCGTGGTGTCGTCGTCGGATTCGGCCTTCGCAAAGTGGGTCCATGTTCCTGCCAGGTGAGTGCCTCTTGATTCGGCGATCAGCCACGCCAGCGACGGTGCATCCTCGGGTGCAGCGCCGAACCGTCCCATCCCGGTGTCGACCTTGAGGTGCACCGGCACCTCCGGTTGCGAGCCGGCAAGGGCTTCGACCACCTCGCGACTCGAGACCGCGAGGCTGCACCCGGACGAGGCCGCGGCGCGGGCATGGGACGGCAGCAGCCCGCCCATCACCATGATGTGCTCGGGATCGACCAAGCCGCGCACCTGCTCGGCCTCTTCGAGCGTTGCCACCGCGAGCCGTGACGCGCCGCCCTCGAGCGCCGCGTTCGCGACCGGGACCGCGCCGTGGCCGTAGCCGTTTGCTTTGACCACCGCGAACAGCTCGGTGCCCCGCGGCAGGTGACCCAGAATCCGCTCGCAGTTGGCGCTGACGGCGCCTAGGTCGACCTCGGCCCAGCGAAGGCCGGTATTCAGAGGCCGCCCTGGCGCAGCACGTTCATCACCAGTGGGATCTCCGGCAGCAGATCACTCGCGAGCAGCCCCGACTCACCGATGCGCTCCGAGATCCGCCCGCCGGCGGCCGCGTGGATGTAGACGCCGGTGACGGCGGCCGCGAACGGCTCCGAGCCTTGCGCGATCAGCCCACCGATGATTCCAGACAGGACGTCGCCCGTCCCGCCAGTCGCCAGCGCCGGCACCGCGTGCGGATCCTCGCTGGTGCGGCCGTCGGGATGTGCGACCACGGTGTGGGCTCCCTTGAGCACGACGATCGCGCCCCAGTCTTTCGCCGCCTTGCGCGCGGCGGAGGTGCGATCGGCGTTGATCGCGTCCGCGGTCTTGCCGGTAAGACGCCCGAGCTCGCCTGGATGCGGAGTCAGGACGCGAGTTTTGCCGAGCTTGCCCTTGATCCGCGTGGACTCTGCAAGCGCGTTGAGGCCGTCCGCGTCGATCACCAGCGGGCACTTCGCATGCTGCGCGAGGTCGACCACGAGCCGCCACGTCGAGCTGTCGCGGCCGAGTCCCGGGCCGATGACCCCCACCTCCGCGGCAGCGAGCTGGCCGAGGATCGAGCTGTAGGCCGCGTGCCCCACTGCGCCCGGCGCGACCTCGGGCACCGGCGTCGCCATCACCTCCGTGCACTTGGTGGCGAGGATCGGGTAGATCGTGTCCGCCACGAGCAGCCTCACCAGGCCGGCCCCGGTGCGGGCGGCGGCGGTCGCCGAGAGGTACGCGGCGCCGGTCAGCCCGAGGCTGCCCGCCAGCACCACCGCCGTGCCGAACGTTCCCTTGTGGGCGTCTAGGGGACGCGAGGGGATGAGCACCGCCTCGGGCGCGTGCAGCAGGTGCGCCGTCGCTTCTGGCATCTCGAGGTGAGCTGTAGCCACCGCGAGGCGGCTGTGGTGCGTGATGCTGACCTCGACCTGCGCCCCCCGGTCGTCGCCCAGCAACCGGGTGCGTGGGGCGCCGTTGGGTCCGGGGAGCACCTCGATGCGGCGGCGGGGAAAACATATGCCCGTGCCGTCGAAGCATTTGATCACCGCCTCTTTGGCCGCCCACCTGCCGGCCAGGCGCTCGTCGTTGCCCCGGCAGTAGGCGAGCTCCGCCGGCGTGTAGACCTTGTCGAGGAACCCCTGGCCCGAGCGCTTTACGGCGAGCGCGATTCGATCAACCGAGACGGCGTCGACTCCGATGCGCTGCACGCCGTTCATTGTGGGCTGAACGACGAAAGTGCCGGCAGAAACCGTTTACCGAGAGCAGTTGGGGCGAAAAGTGCCGGCAGAAACCGCTTGCCGCGACTACGCCTACTCGACTGTCACGCTCTTGGCGAGGTTGCGGGGCTGGTCGACATTCTGGCCAAGCTCGACCCCGATGTGATACGCGAACAGCTGCAGCATCACGGTGTTCAGGATCACGGAGGCCATCTCTTCCACCCTCGGCATGACGAAAACGTCGGTCGCGACGCCATCCAGCGAGCGGTCACCTTCGGTGACCAACGCTAGGACGGGTGCGCTTCGGGCCACGATCTCGTGGACGTTGCTGACCATCTTGTCCTTGGTCGAGCTTTCGGTGCAGACCGCCACGACCGGGAACTCCTCGTCGACCAGCGCGATCGGTCCGTGCTTGAGCAGGCCGCCCGAGGTGCCCTCCGCGTGCACGTAGGAGATCTCTTTCAGCTTCAGTGCACCTTCGAGCGCGACCGGGTAACCAAGCCCGCGACCCGCGTACAAGAAGTTGCGGTACTTGCTGTACTTGTGGGCCAGCTTCTTGATCTCGTCGTCCCGCGCCAGGATGCCGCGCACCTGGTCCGGAAGCTTCCGCAGCGCATCGACCAGCTCCTGCCTTCGCTCGAGTGAGATCCGGCCCTTGACAGTGGCGAGGCGAAGCGCGAGCAGATAGAGGCTGACCATGTGCGCGAGCAGCGTCTTGGTCGACGCGACGCCGATCTCGGGTCCCGAGTGCAGGTAGATCGCGCCGTCCGCGTCACGTGCTGCGGAGCTGGCGATCACGTTGGTGACCGCGACGCTCAGGGCCTGTCGCTCCCTCGCCTGCTGAAGGGCGACCAGGGTGTCCGCGGTCTCGCCGGATTGGGTGATCACGACGTTCAGCGTGTCCGTGCCAACCGTCGGCCGGCGGTAGCGAAACTCCGACGCATCTTCGGCGCGCGCCGGGATACCGACCCAGTCCTCTATCACCAGCTCCCCCACCATCGCCGCATGCAGCGACGTGCCCATCCCGAGGAGCAAGACGTCCTTGATGGCGCGGAGCCGTGCATCGGGGATGTCGAACTCGCGGAACGAGACCGTGCCGTCGTCGGCCAGCCGACCTCGCATCGCGTTGGCGACGGCGTCGTCCGACTCGTTGATCTCCTTCAGCATGAAATGCGGATATCCGCCCTTCTGCGCCTGCGCGACGTCCCAGTCGACGTGAACGATCCTTGACTTGACCGTGACGCCGTCAAGGGTCGAGACCTCGGTACCGAGCGGCGTGACGGCGGCGATCTCTCCTTCACCCAGCACGAGGACGCGCTTGGTGTACGGGATGATCGCGGTGATGTCGGAGGCAACGTAATACTCGCCGTCTCCGAGTCCGACGACCAGCGGCGCGTTGAGCCGCGCGCCGACCAGCAGCTCGGGATCGTCGCTCGAGAACATCGCCAGCGCGTAAGCGCCCTTGATGCGTCTCAGCGCCTGGCGTACAGCGGCGAGGAAGTCGCCCTTGTAGTACTTCTCGATGAGGTGCGGGACGACCTCGGTGTCCGTTTCCGAGGGAAACTCGTGCCCCTCTTTCTCGAGCTCAGCCTTCAGCTCGGCGAAGTTTTCGATGATCCCGTTGTGGACGACGAAGATCTTCCCGTGGCAGTCGGTGTGCGGGTGGGCGTTGACGTAGGTCGGCTTGCCGTGGGTCGCCCAGCGCGTGTGGCCGATGCCGAGCTTGCCCGACGGCATGTTGGCCTCGAGCTTCTCGATGAGCGTGTCGACCTTGGCCTCTGACTTGGTGACGCTGGTGTGCCGCGCCTCGCCGGGCCTCGGCTGCTCGAGGACCGCCACCCCGGCCGAGTCGTAGCCGCGATACTCGAGGCGCTTCAGGCTCTCCATCAGGATGGGGGTCGCCTCGCGATCGCCCAGGTAGCCGATGATCCCGCACATTTCCTTACCCGAACTCCTGAAGGTTGTTTTTACCTTGCTGCGACGAGGCTGAAACGGCTGCAGAGGCGGCCAGGTTACTCCTAGGGACCCGGGCTGGCGTTCGGGTTGGGCGAGATCGAGTACGTGACCTTGGCCATGGCCACGTTCCCGGTGATCCCGGGGTAGTTCTCATACGGGATGTTGACGGTGGCCTGGTAGTCCGAGGTTTTCCCGCTCAGGTCGATCGCGGGCAGCATGATGCTTCGGATCCTGCCGAGGGTGGCCGGATCACCGGTGATGTTGACCGTGTTCGGAGTGATGGTCACAGCTGTGATTCGGTAGCCGGCGGCCGGACCGTGGGAAGGCGGTTGATCGAGCAGCACGACCGTGCTGCTGTTTGACCCTGGCACGGCCTCGAGGTGGATCGAAGCCGTCAGCGTGTCGAGCGTGGCGCAGGGGTCGGTGTGCTGACAGGTGCCCAGGTCCACCAGGCCGTTGCTGTTGGTCAGCTGGATCGGCTGGTTGGGCGAGTCGATCGACCCCAGGTTCACCGCGCTTGGGTAGGTCACGGTCGCGATCATGTTCTTGAGCCAGCTCGCGGGCCCGCTGAAGTGCGTGATGCAGGGGGTGTTCGGACACTGCGCCGTCGCTTTGGTGATGCTCCAGCCGGCCGCCGGGTGCGCGTTGACCTGCACCTGCAGATCCTTGTTCTGGACGTAATCGTCGATGGTCACCAAGATCGGCAGCGGGTTCTGGACGCTGAGCTCCGATGTAGGGTACGTCGAGCTTGCGACCACGGTCAGCTTGACGTTCGTGCCGGGCTTTGCGTGCGACACGTCGACCGCCGCGGTGAAGCAGTTGCAGTTCTTGGCCTGGTTGACCTTGTCCGCCGCGCCGAAGTACGTGACGGTCGTCTTGCTTGGCTGGTTGATCAGGATGAGATTCGATGGAATGTTCGCGTAGGTCAAGCCAACGTTCAGGGATCCGGACGTTGCGGGGTTCTGGGAGAAGGCCACGGCGCCGAGCATGAGCACGGCAAGTCCAAAGGCCAGCAGCTTCAGGCGCCAGTTGTCGGTGATGATGCCCCAGCTCATCTGCGAATCCGAAAGCGCGACAGCCCATTGCCGTTCTGCGAAGGCACCTTGAGCGCGATGCGGCGGCGAAGGCTGTCGGCGTCGAGGTTGCGGCTGATCTTTCCCTCCTCGATCACTGAGATGTTCCCCGTCTCCTCCGACACTACAAGCACCAGCGCGTCCGACGCCATCGAGAGCCCGAGCGCCGCCCGGTGCCTCGTGCCAAGACGCTCGCGCACGCTTCCCTCCTCAGGAAGTGGCAGCAGGCATCCGGCGGCGACGATGCGGTCACCGCGCACAATCACGGCGCCATCGTGCAACGGCGAGTTCGGATAGAAGATCGACTGCAGCATCTCGGCTGAGATCTCGCCGTTGATGCGGACACCGGTGGCGGCGTAGTCCTCGAGGCCCACCTCGCGTTCGAACGCGATGAGCGCGCCGGTGTGCTTGATGCTGAGACGCTCGGTTGCGCGGATCGTTTCCGAGATCGCCTGGTTGTACTTCTGCGGGTTGAACCGGGATAGCGGCCGGCCGATGTGACCGATGCGGCCGAGCTGGTCCATCGCCCGCCTGAGCTCGGGTTGGAAGATGAGAAGGATCGCGACGATGATGTAGAGGGTCGCGTTTTTGAACAACCACGACAGCAGCACCAGGTTGAGGGACGTCGAGACGACGCCGAGGACCGCCAGCAGGATTAGCCCGACCACGATCTGCGTCCCCTGCGTCCCGCGCAGGAGTCGCAGCACCTGGTAGAGCACGAAAGCGACGACGACGACGTCGACAATCTCGATGGGACCAATGTGCCTCGTCACCTCCAGCAGCTGCAAGGTGAACTGCTGGATCACGCTCATGCCGAAAAGAGCTCCGACATCAGCGCCATCTGCGCATAGAGACGGTTCTCCGCCTGCTGAAACACGACGGACCGGTTGCCGTCGATGACCTGGTCGGTTACCTCTTCGCCGCGGTGGGCCGGCAGGCAGTGCATGAACACGGCTTGCGGCGCAAGCTCCATGACTCTCTGGTTGACCTGGTACGGCCCAAACGCCTTCTGGCGCGCGGCTCGCTCGTCTTCCTGTCCCATCGATGCCCACACGTCGGTGTAGATCACTGTCGCGTGCTCCAGGCCGGCGATGTCGTCGCGCATGGCGACCTGGTGTGCTCCCGAGTTGAGGCTACGCGCTCGCTCGAGCACGCTCGCCTCGGGGTGGTATCCGGGCGGTCCGACCACCGTCAGATTGAAACCGCCAAGCGCAGATGCCTCGATGAGCGAGTTCGCGATGTTGTTGCCGTCACCGATGTAGACGACCTGCTGGTCCGAGAGCTCGCCGCGCACCTCCTCCATCGTCATGAGATCCGCCAGGACCTGGCAGGGATGTGAGCGGTCGGTGAGCGCGTTGATGACCGGCTTCTGGGAAGCGTTCGCAAGCTGGAGGAGGTCCGCATGAGAGCGCAAACGCGCGACCACTCCATCGACGTAACGGTCGAGGACGCGCGCCGCGTCGGCGATCGACTCGCGGAATCCAAGCTGCACGTCCTGGCCGCTGAGGGTTGTGATGTGCCCGCCCAGGCGGCCTATCCCCACCTCGAAGGACACGCGGGTGCGGTGGGACGGTCGCTGGAAGAGCATGGCGATGTGCCGCCCGTCGAGCGGCTTTTCCTTCCAGTTGCCGGCTTTGATCCGGTGCCCGAGGTCGAGGATCCGGCGCAGCTGGATGGGCTCCAGGTCTGCGACGTCAATGAAGTCGCGCCCTTTGAGGGAATTCACCGAAGCGATAATGATCGCTTCGGGCTATAGGCGGGGTTCGATCAGCTCGCCGGCAACGACCGGCCTGACCACAAGGTCTCGCAACGAGTCGAACTCCGGCAGGCGGACCCGCAGTTTGGGGTCGTCCCGCAGCTTCTGGATCAGGTCGCGGCAAGCCGCAGGCGCGAGCCCGAAGGTCGCTGGCTTGAAGCTGAGCGGCGGTTCGTTCTTGAACCGAATGGTCAGGCGGTCGGTCAGACGGACGCGCGGCCATGAGCTCGGTTCGGCGAGGGTCACAGCCTCCATCGCGGTCCAGAGCGCGCGCATCTCGTGGCGGCCCTGGATGACCAGGATCCGGTCGCGGAAGATGCCGAGTCTTGCCGGCGGCCAGCGGCGCAGCTTCAGCCCCGAGCGCAGCGCCAGCAGCATCCCGACTGCGGCCGCAGCGGCAAAGGTCGCGCCGGCCACAGCCTCCTGTCCGAACGCGAACGCGGCCAGGGCCAGCGAGCCGAAAATCCCGGCGCAAACGAGCCCTGCCACGGCCAACGTCACGATCGAACGGCTCGATCGAACGTAAATCAAGCCCGCCCCACCACCACCGAGTAGTGTATTCCCGAGAGTGGCGAGGGACATCAAGACCGAGAGGGCCGAGATGGATGCGGCCTCGCGGGGTAAGACCGTCCTCACGAATTTCGAAGAGACCTGCCTCGCCATCCCGGACCAGGTCGCGCACAGGTGGAAAGACTCCTCCGGCCAGTGGCACGAACGCACATGGGCCGAATACCGGCAAGAGGTCCGCAAAGCGACAGCAGGGATCAAGGCCCTGCACTTCGCGCCGGGCGAGTTCGCGGTGATCATGTCTCGCAACCGACCCGAGCACCTGGTCGCCGACCTGGGCGTGCTGCATGCGCTGGGCACACCGGTCAGCCTCTACAACACGCTGGCGCCGGAGCAGGTGCAGTACATCGCCGCCCACTGCGATGCGGTGATCGCGTTCGTGGAAGACGCCGGATTCCTGGCCAAGTTCGAGGCGGTTCGCGACCAGCTGCCCACGCTCCGCCGCGTGGTGGTCATGGAGCCTGCGGGTGTGACCCTTGACGACTGGATCACGAGCTGGGACGCGTTGCTCGCCGAGGGCGCAGAGGAGGATGCCCGCGACCCCGAGGCATTCGAGGAGTGGCGCCGAGTCAAACCCGACGACCTGGCGACGCTCGTCTACACGTCTGGCACCACGGGACCCCCGAAGGGTGTGATGGAGGCGCACAGCAACGTCACTTGGATGGCCGAGTCCTCGACCTCGTTCCTCAACCGCAAGGGCCACCGTCACATCTCGTACCTGCCGTTTGCGCATGTGTTCGAGCGATTCGTCGGTCACTACGGAGCGATTCGCCAGCAGACAGTCGTCAACTTCTGTCCCGACCCGGCGCTGCTGTTCGCGTACGCGGTCGAGGTCAAGCCGACGTCGCTGATCGGTGTGCCCCGGGTCTGGGAGAAGCTGCAGGCGGCGCTGATGGCCGGCATTCAATCCGAGCCCGACGACGCCAAGCGGAACGGGATCCTGGGCGCGATCGAGGTCGGTCGCAAGCTCGCGCGCGCGCAGCAGGGGGGCGGTGAACCGCCTGCCGAGCTGGTCGCTACGGCGGAGCGTGCTCGCCCAGTCTGGACTGCGATCCGCACCAAGGTCGGTCTCCAGGACATCGAATGGGCGATCACTGGCGCGGCGCCGATCAATCCTGACGTGATCGAGTTCTTTCAGGCCCTGGGCATTCGACTGTGGGAAGGCTGGGGCATGACCGAGTGCACTGTAGGCGCGACCTACAACCCGCTCGACCGGATCAAGAATGGGACGGTCGGCATCGCGGACCCCGGCGTGGAGATGAAGATCGCCGAGGACGGCGAGGTGCTGCTGCGCGGCGGCAACCTCATGAAGGGTTACTACAAGGACCCCGAAAAGACCGCGGAGACGATCGACAAGGACGGCTGGCTCCACACAGGCGACGTGGGCGAGATCGACGCCGACGGCTATCTGAAGATAGTCGACCGCAAGAAGGAGCTGATCATCACCGCCGGCGGCAAGAACATCTCGCCGGCCAACCTCGAAGCGCTGCTCAAGCAGCATCCGTTGATCGGCCAGGCCGCCGTGATCGGCGACCGCCGGCCGTACGTAAGCGCGTTGATCGTCCTGGACTCCGAGGTCGCGCCGGTGTGGGCGCGGAAGGCCGGCATCGCGTTCTCCTCGATGGCCGACCTGGCTCGGAACCCCGCCGTGCGCGACGAGGTCCAGAAAGCCGTGGACGAGACCAACCATCACGTGTCGCAGGTGGAAAGCGTGAGGAGGTTCACCATCCTCCCGACGGACTGGACCGCGGAGACCGAGGAGCTCACCCCCACGCTGAAGCTCAAGCGGCGCGTGATCTCGCAGAAATACGCGGGCACGATCGAGGACATGTACACGCGCGAGGAGCCTCGGCACGCCGAGCAGCCGACCGAGGCGCAAAGGGCCTAAGCCTTGGCTCCGTTCTTGCCGGGCTTGTAGCTCATCACGGCGTCGGTGAAGAGCCGCCGCGCGAGACGGGTCTTGGGCTCGCCGGTGCGAGCGGCGAGCTTGCTCAGCTGATCGATGACCTTTGGTTCGACGTTGAGACGATAGAGCTGCGTGACGACGGCTTTGTTTTTCATGGCCTCGAGTGTGGCGGGCCGCAGGCTGTGCGCCAACCCAGGCTGTTAAGAGCGGTTCGCCAGCGTCCAGAGGACTCCGGTAAGCGGTTTCTGCCGGCACTATCCGCACTGGATCGGCTGGGTAAGCGGTTTCTGCCGGCACAAGTTGATACCTTCAGTCGATGACGCTGGATACCGCTGCCCTGGACGACTACGTCCATTCGCACGTGGCCGAATGGATGGAAGAGCTCCGAGCACTGTGCGCGATCCCCAGCGTCTCGGCTCGGCACGAGGCGATCGAGCCTTGCGCCGCGATGGTCAGCCAGATGCTCGAACGCCGGGGTTTCAAGACCACGACCTCGAACGTTGCCGGCGGTCATCCCGTCGTCCTCGGGCATGCATCGGGATCGAAGAGTACCCGGACGATGCTCTTCTACAACCACTACGACGTCCAACCGCCCGAGCCTCTCGAGCTCTGGGACTCGCCGCCTTTCGACCTGACGGAGCGGGACGGCGCTGTCTACGCCCGGGGCTCCAAGGACGACAAGGGCGAATTCGTCGCTCGGCTCGCCGCAATCGATTCGCTGCGAGCGATCACAGGTGGATACCCATGTGACCTGACCTGGCTCGCTGAAGGTGAGGAGGAGATTGGCTCGCCTCACCTACCGGACTGGGTTGCTCAGCACGGGGCAGACCTGAAAGCCGACGCTGCGATCTGGGAGGAGGGCCAGATCGACGACGACGGCAGGCCGATAGTTCGCCTCGGTGCGCGGGGCATGTTGTACGTCGAACTTTCAGTCCACACGATCTCGCGTGATGCTCACTCGGGTTCCGCGAACCTGCTCCCGAACGCAGCTTGGCGGTTGATCTGGGCGCTGAATTCGATCAAGGGCTCCGACGGCAGGATCCGCATCGAGGGCTTCTACGATGACGCTCGCCCACCGACCGCCGCCGAAGAAGCGATGCTCGAGGTGCTCCCCAATACGTCGGGCGCCTACCTGCGTGAGTTCGGACTCGACAAGTTGCTGGATGGCGTGACCCAGGTCGAGAGGGCCTTCTTCACGCCTACGGCCAACATCGCGGGACTGGGTGGCGGCTACCAGGGCGAAGGCTCGAAGACCGTGATTCCAGCCGATGCCCGCGCAAAGATGGACTTCCGGCTGGTGCCCAACCAGGATCCAGACGACATCCTGGACAAGCTGCGCCGGCACTTGAAGGCGAGTGGCTTTGAGGATGTGCGCGTCGAGGTGTTGGGGGCTGAGCCGCCAGGGGTCACCGACTCGTCAGCCCACGTGGTGCGAATGTCAGCCGAGGTCGCCGAAGAGGTCTACGGCAAGCCGGCGCTCATCGTGCCGTTGACCGGTGGGACAACTCCGATGTTCCTGTTCACCAACCGGGGAGTGCCAGTGATCAACCCCGGAGTCGGTTGGGGTTCACGTAACCGTGCCCATTCTCCGAACGAGTTCATGCGGCTGAGAGACTTCGAAAACGCCGCCCGGCATATCGCTCGACTACTCGCGCGCTTCGCGACCGAGTGATCGCCTAGGGCCGCCACTCCAGGCGAACGAATCCCCACCCCCGTCGGCGCTTCGCAAGCCGGCGCGGCAATGCGCTGACGACTTTGAACCCCGCCGCCTCGAGCGCGGAACGCCGCTCCACGTCGGGGGCGTTCGCCGTTACCCGCGTCGCGCCGAGCTCGACGGCACGGTCGCGAAGCAGGCGGAAGACCTCAGCACCGTAGCCACCCTCATACCGACCTCGCCTGCTGAAAATGTACGCGCCGATCCAGTACGGGTCCCCGGCCTTACCGCGCATCGAACCGTGGCCGATGAGCGTCATGTCTTCGACTCGCCACACCCACCAGTTGAAGTGACCCGCCGCAACGTCGACGTTGTCCGGGCGAAGCTCGACGAGCCGGCCGCGGAGGGCGTCCGTCTAGACGAGCCTCTGGCGGAGCCGGTCGAGGTCGGCCGCCGGCACGCCTGCCTGTTCGAGGTAGGCGGCGACACCGCCCCACTTGCGGTGGAAGTGGTCCAGCACGCGCAGGATCCTTTCCGGTGGGCAGCGCAGCTCGTCGCGAAAGAGCTCCCGCTTCTCCGGAGGCGCCTCGCTGATCCAGACCTCGTACTGCTTCGCCAGCTGGAGGTCGGTCAGTCCGTAGTCGGTGGCGATGTCATCCGGCGCCACACCAGCCAGCGACAGCAGCATCGCCGCGACCAGGCCGGTCCGGTCCTTGCCCGCGAAACAGTGAAAGACGACGCCGCCCTCCGCCTCCGCAATGGCGCCGAACACGCCGGCGAACGCGTGGGGCCGGCTGTCGATGATGAACACGTAGCGCTCGAACATGTCCTTCGAGTCGCCGATGCTGTTCATGTTCGAATCGTCGATCAGCTCGCGGTGGACATATCGAACAGGACCCACGGCGCCGTCGAACGGGCTCGGGTTGGTGAGCCTCTCGTTCCGGCTGCGCAGGTCGAGCACCGTCTTGACGCCGTACCTTGACATGGCATCGCGACCCTCCGGAGTCAGGTGGACCAGCGTGTCGGACCGGATCAACGCCCGCGAGCGAGTCACGCCACCGTCGAGAGGCAGACCACCGAGGTCGCGCGTGTTCCAGCAATCGGGCCACGACAGGGCCCGTTCGGCTAGCGCTTTGTGTACTGCGGCGCCTTCCGAGCCCGCTTCAGTCCGTACTTCTTCCGCTCCTTCATGCGCGCGTCGCGAGTCAGAAGGCCGGCCTTCTTGAGCGCGGGCCGGAGGTCGGGGTCGTACCGCGTCAGTGCCCGCGCGATGCCGTGCGCGATCGCGCCTGCCTGGCCGCTGGATCCCCCACCCACGACCTTCACGCTGATGTCGAACTTGCGCTGCGTGCCAGTGACTCGAAGTGGGGCCAGCGCGGCCGTCTCGAGGACGCGGCGCCCCAGATAGGCGAGCGGGTCTTTCTCGTTGACGGTGACACGGCCTTCACCGGGCGTGAGGCGCACACGCGCGATCGCGTTCTTTCTCCGGCCGGTTCCGCGGTTCATCAAATCAGCCAATCTTCAAGTTCCCCTTGGAGTCGAATGTGAGCGTTTTCGGCTTCTGCGCCGCGTGGCCGTGATCCGGCCCTGCGTAGACGCGAAGGCGCTTCAGCATATCCGCCCCGAGCGTGTTGCGTTGGAGCATTCCACGTACCGCCGTGGTCACGGGGAACGTGGGGTCGAGGTCCTGCGCCTTCTGCAGCGAGCGTTTGCGCAGGCCACCGGGGTAGCCCGTGTAGCGCGTGTACTCCTTGGTCTGCATCTTACTGCCCGTCACTTTGACCTTGGCTGCGTTGATGACGACGACATGGTCGCCGCTGTTCAGGTGCGGCGTGTAGGTGGGCTTGTGCTTGCCGCGCAGGATCGCGGCCACTCCTGACGCCAGGCGGCCGAGCACCTGGTCTGTCGCGTCCACGACGTACCAGTCACTCTTCAGGTCCGCGGCCTTCGCCGTCCACGTCTTTTGCTTACTCATACGCTCCTAAAAATGTGCCCTGCGCGCACCCGGCGCTTCAGATCCGCGGCTTTCGCCGTCCACGTCTTTTGTTTACTCACGATTCCTCAGTAAATCACTTCCATCAACGTCAGCCCTCCTGCGGGCGCTGTGCGCGGCGCCTGACGGCGGTCGCGCGCTCGAAGGACCTCCCCCACCCACCTCGCCGGCCGCCTGCCGAGACCCACCTCGGCCAGCGCCCCCGCGATGCTGCGGACCATGCCGCGCAGGAAGCCCTCCGCCACCAGCTCCAGCTCGACGAACTCGCCTCGCCGCGCGACCGTCGCGGAGCGCATCTCGCGCACCCGCCCGTCTGGCGGCTCGGTCGCCGAGCAGAAGCTGGTCCAGTCGTGCTTGCCGGTGAGCGCCTTCGCAGCCCCGGCCATCGCGTCCGCGTCGAGCGGTCCGCGCACATACCAGCATCGTCCCCGCTCTAGCGCGGGACGCGCGGGCCGGTCGAGGTACCGATACCGGTAGCGACGCCACCTGGCCGAATAGCGGGAGTGGAAATCCTCTGGCACTTCCTCGGCCGAGAGCACCGCCACGTCCTCGGGTAGCCGCGCGTTCAGCGCCGCCATCAGGCGGCGCGGCCCGATCCGGCCGTCGGTATGGAAGTTTGCGACCTGCCCTTCCGCGTGCGCACCCGCGTCCGTGCGGCCGGCGCCGTACACGACCACGTCCTTGCCCGTGACCGAGCGCAACGCGCGCTTCAGCTCCGCCTCGACGGTTCTTCCCTGGGCCTGCTGCTGCCAGCCGGCGAAGTTCGTCCCGTCGTACTCCA
Source organism: Candidatus Dormiibacterota bacterium (assembly GCA_035945895.1). Classification (GTDB taxonomy): domain Bacteria; phylum Chloroflexota; class Dormibacteria; order Dormibacterales; family Dormibacteraceae; genus 40CM-4-65-16. The sequence continues at coordinate 30,155 of DASYZS010000142.1, forward strand.
GCACGACTTTGATATTCACTTTTGAAGCGAACGTCGACCGTTCAGTCGACCAGTTCGATGATCACCATCGGCGCCGCGTCGCCGAGACGCGCGCCCTTGTGGATGATCCGCGTGTAGCCTCCCGGCCGCTCCGAAAGCCTGGGCATGAGGTTGGAGAACAACCTCTCCACCACCTCGGGCTTGGAGATGTCCGCGCTCACCTTGCGGCGGGCGGTCACGTCGCCGGCCTTGGCGGTCGTGATGATGCGCTCCACCCAGCGTCGCATCTCCTTGGCGCGCGCCTCGGTCGTGATGATGCGCCCGCTCGGGCTCTCGAGGAGCGACGTGCAAAGGTTGCGCATCAACGCCTTGCGGGCATCGGTGTCGCGGTTGAAGTGGCGTCCGCTCTTTTGGTGTCGCATCGAAGATCAGGCTAGCCGCGGAGGACCGTGCCCATCTCTTCGGGCTTGATGAATCCCTTCTCGACCAGCTTCTCCTTGATCTCGTCGAGCGACTTCCGCCCGAAGTTGCGCAGAGCAAGCAGCTCTTCCTCGCGCTTCTGGAGCAGCTGCCCCACGGTCTGGATCTCGTTGGCCTTGAGGCAGTTGAAAGCCCGCACCGAAAGGTCGAGCTCCTCGATCGGCGTGTCCATCAGCGGGCTTCGGCCCGTCTTCTCGCCGCTCAATTCCCGTTCGTGCTTCTCGATCGAGTCGCGGAACCGCACGAACAGGTTGAGGTGCTGCGTGAACAGCTCGGCGGAGTGGCTCACCGCCTCCTCCGGCGACATGGTGCCGTCGGTCCAGACCTCGATGATCAGACGGTCGTAGTCCGTCGACTGCCCGACACGGGTCTTCTCGACGACGAAGTTCGCCTTCTCCACCGGAGAGAAGATCGAGTCGATCGGGATGACGCCGATGGGCTGGCCTTCGCGCTTGTTGCGCTCGGCGGGAACGTAGCCCTTGCCCCGCTCGACGTTGAGCTCCATGCGAAGGTGTCCCTTCGCCGCGAGCGTGCAGATGTACAGGTCGGGGTTCACAACCTCGACGTCGGAGTTGGCCTGGATGTTCGAGGCGCGGACCTCGCCCGGACCCTTCACGTCCAACACGAGGGTGATGGGGTCCTCGGTGAAGCTCTTCAGGCGCAGCTTCTTGAGGTTGAGGATGACCTCGGTCACGTCCTCCTTGACGTGTGGGATCGCGGTGAACTCGTGGGCCACGCCGTCGATCTGGATCGAGGTGATGGCGGTGCCCCAGAGCGAAGAAAGCAGCACGCGGCGCAGCGTGTTGCCGAGCGTCGTGCCGAACCCAGGGTCGAGCGGCTCGATATCGAACTTGCCGTAGTTCGCGCTCGTTTCGAGCTTGCGAACCTGGGGGGTTACGGTCATCTGCGTGTCTATCGCCAACTGAATTAACTAGCCTCCGTGTTTACCTTGAATAGAACTCGACGATCAACTGCTCCTCCACGCCCGACTCCATCTCGTGACGGTCTGGGCGGGCGAGGATCTTCGCGGACTTGTCGTCCGTGTTGAACGAAAGCCATGACGGCACCGGGCGCACTTTGGACGCGTCCAGCGCCACGTCGAAGACACCGTCCGAGCCCTTGATCTTCAGCTCGTCCCCAGGCTTCACCTGGAACGACGGCACGTTGACCGTCTTTCCGTTGACTTCGAAGTGCCGGTGCGCGACGAGCTGGCGCGCCTGCTTGCGCGAGGTGCCCAGGCCCAGGCGGTAGACGACGTTGTCCAGGCGCAGCTCCAGGTGGCGGAGCAGGTTGACACCCGTCACGCCCGGCTCCCTCGACGCCTGGTCGAAGTAGTTGCGGAACTGCTTTTCGAGCAGGCCGTAGATGCGGCGCGCCTTCTGCTTGGCGCGCAGCTGCACGCCGTAGTCCGAGGTCTTGCGCTTGCGCGCCTGGCCGTGCATTCCCGGCGCAAACGCGCGGCGCTCGATCGCGCACTTCGGCGTGTAGCAGCGCTCGCCCTTGAGATAGAGCTTGGCACCCTCACGGCGGCAGAAGCGGCAAACAGGGCCGCTGTAGTTCGCCATCGCTAGACCCTCCGCCTCTTGGGCGGGCGGCATCCGTTGTGCGGGATCGGCGTGACGTCCTGGATCGCGCTCACCTCCAGGCCGGTGGCCTGGAGCGAGCGGATGGCCGCCTCCCGACCCGCGCCCGGACCGCGGACAAATACCTCGATCGAGCGCATACCGTGCTCCAGCGCCTTCTTGGCCGTCGCCTCCGCGGTTTGCTGGGCGGCAAACGGCGTCGACTTGCGGCTTCCCTTGAAACCCTGCGCGCCGGCCGAGCCCCAAGCGATGACGTTGCCGTCGATGTCGCTGATCGAGATGATCGTGTTGTTGAACGTCGACTGGATGTGAGCCTGTCCGTTGACCACGTTCTTGCGCTCGCGGCGTCGCGTGCGGACGACCTTCTTGGCCTTTGCCATCGCTACTTGCCCGCCTTGACCTTCTTCTTGCCCGCGACCGCGCGCTTGGGGCCTCGCCGGCTGCGCGCATTGGTGCGCGTGCGCTGGCCGCGTACGGGCAGCCCGCGGCGGTGGCGCTGACCACGGTAGGAGCCGATCTCGGTCAGCCGCTTGATGTTGGTCGCCACGTCGCGGCGGAGGTCGCCCTCGATGAGGATGTCCTTGGCCGAGGTCATGCGGTCGACCACCTGGCGAAGGCGTGCGACCTCCTCTTCGCTGAGGTCCTTGGTGCGCTTGTTTGGGTCGATGTTGGCGTTCTTGACGATCTTCTCGGCCGTGGAGTTGCCGATGCCCGTGATATAGGTCATGGAGATGACCACGCGCTTGGCCGGTGGAATGTCGACGCCTGCGATTCTTGCCATCTAGCTCCCTACCCTTGCCTCTGTTTGTGTTTGGGCGTCTTGGAGCAGATCACTCGCACCACGCCGTTGCGCTTGATCACCCTGCAGCTCGGACACATCTTCCTGACTGACGGACGTACCTTCATCTCCAAATCTCTCGAATACGGCCCCGCGACCGATCGCTTTCCGCCAGCTCGACCCCAACTTTGTCCCCCGCGAGAAGGCGGGTGAAATGGGTGCCGGCGCGATCGGCGACGTGAGCGAGGACCTTGGCCCCATTCTCGAGCTCGACCCGGTACACGCCGTTGGGAAGAGGCTCCACCACGACCCCCTTCACGAGTGAGGGGCGTTGGGGCACGGACGGCGATTGTACCAAACTCGTTGGAACCCTCAGTCGAGCGCCCCTTGTGTCAGCACCACTGGGCCTTTTTCTGTAATCGCCACTGTGTGCTCGAAGTAGGCCGAGAGCTTGCCGTCGGCGGTGCAGATCGACCAGCCGTCCGGCTTCATGTACACCTCGTGGGTGCCTGCGTTGACCATCGGCTCGATCGCCAGGGTCATGCCCGGCTTGAGCCGGGGCGGCGTGCCCGGAACACCGAAGTTGGGCACCTGCGGGTCCTCGTGCATCTGCCGGCCGATGCCGTGGCCGACGAACTGGCGGATGACCGAGAATCCGTTCGCCTCGACGTGCTGCTGGATCGCGGACGAGATGTCGCCCAGGAAGCCGCCGGGCCGGGCCTTGTCGATGCCGACGTAGAGCGCTTCCTCCGTGACGCGGAGGAGCTTTTTGGCCTCGGGCGTGATGTTGCCGACGCCCACAGTGACGCCGACGTCCGCCCAGAAGCCCTCGAGGACGAGGCCGAGGTCAAGGCTGACCAGGTCGCCGTCAGCGATCTTGCGGTTCCCGGGGATGCCATGAACCGCCTCGTCGTTGATCGACACGCAGATCGACTTCGGGAAGCCGTGGTAGCCCAGGAAGCCTGGCGTGGCGCCCCCCTCCCGGATCAGCCGATCGGCGATGTGGTCCAGCTCGACCGTCTTCGTGCCCGGCACGCACGCCTCCGCGAGGGGAGGCAGTACGGACGCCAGCAGGCTGCCGGCGCGGGCCATCAGGTCGATCTCGTGGGCGGTCTTCAAGTTGATCATGCGGTTCGCTTCTTCACCAGAGTGCCGTCGACAGCCGCCAGTACCTGGCTGCTGATCTCATCTATCGTTCCCCGGCCGTCGATCTCAGAAACGAGCCCGGCCCCGCGGTAGTGGTCAAGGACCGGGACGGTCTTTTCGAGGTAGATCTCGATGCGCGGCCGTACGGCCTCCGGCTTGTCGTCCTCGCGCTGCACGAGCTTGCTGCCGTCGACCGCGCACGCCGCCGTTCCAGGCGGGTAGGTGCGCTGGCAGACGGGGCAGACCAGCCGGCCCGAAAGCCGGAGCAGGAGCTCGTCGACCGGGACCCGCAGGTAGATGACCCGGTCGAAGCCTTTGCCGAGCTCGTCCATGAGGTCGTCCAGCGCCTCCGCCTGCGGCACCGTGCGGGGAAAACCGTCGATGATGAACCCGGGCTCACAGTCGGGCTGGCGCAGGCGGTTGCGAATCATTCCGATCATGATGTCGTCGGACACGTACTTCCCGGCCGCCAGGATCGGCTGGGCCTTCAGGCCGAGCTCGGTCCCAGCGGCGATCTCGGCGCGCAGCATGTCGCCGGTGGCGATGTGCGGGATGCCGAAATGCGAGCGCAGCATGTTGGCCTGCGTCCCCTTGCCGGAGCCAGGGGCGCCGTAGAGCAGCAGGTTCACTTGATGAATCCGCGGTACTGGCGCATGACCAGCTGCGTCTGCAGCTGCTTCATCGTGTCGAGCGCGACACCGACGACGATGAGGATCGCCGTGCCGCCCAGGTACATCTGCTGGTGAGGGATGCCCGAGATCTTCGCAGTGGCGATGGGCAGGATCACGGTGATGAATCCGAGGAAGCACGCGCCCACGAAGGTGACGCGGTTCATCACAGCCTGCAGGTACTCCGCGGTGGGACGCCCTGGACGTATGCCGGGGATGAAGCTCGAGTATCGCTTCAGGTTGTCCGCCACGTCGTTCACGTCAAACGTGATCGCGGTGTAGAAGTACGTAAATCCAAACGTGAAAAGGAAGTAGAGCCCGTTGTACGCGATCGCCATCGGCACGTTCGGAGTGTCGGGAGCGAAGTTGCCCTGGATCCACGTCGCCGCGCGGTAGTACCACGTGCTCGGCGGGGCAGCGTTGAAGTAGTTCGCGATGATCGTCGGAAGGAACATCACCGAGATCGCGAAGATGATCGGGATAACGCCCGCGTGATTGACGCGGAGCGGCAGGAAGCTTGCGCGACGTCCCACCTCACGTCCGCCGGCCACCCGCTGAGCTGACTGGATCGGAATCTTCCTCACGGCTTGCTGGACCTCGATGATCACCGCGGTCATGATCAGAGCGATCGAGCCGAAGATGATGAACGGCACGTAGTCGGCGAGGCCGCCGCCCGTGGTGTGGGCCGCGAAGACCGACTGGATACCCGCGGGGCCGCGGCCGATGATGCCGGCGAAGATGATCAGCGAAACACCGTTGCCGATCCCGTACTCGGTGATGAGCTCGCCGAACCACATCAGCATCACGGTGCCGGCGGTCAGGACCAGGATGATCTGCAGGCGTTGGAACCAGTCCAGAGGTCCGAGGATCGCGGGATTCGTGTTCTGGAAGAGGACGGTGAAGCCGTAGGCCTGGCCGGCGCCGAGGGCGACAGTCAGGTAGCGGCTCCAGCGCTGAATCCGCCGCCGCCCCATCTCGCCTTCTTTCTGGATCTCCTTGATGCGTTCGGAGATCACAGTCATCAGCTGCATGATGATCGTGGCGTTGATGTACGGGTTCATGCCCATCGCCACGACGCTGAACCGCGACAGCCCGCCTCCGGAGAACAGGTCGAGCAGCCCGAGCAGCGCTTGCGAGTTGAAGAGATTGTTCAGCGCGGACTGGCTTGCGCCCGGGACGGCGATGTTGGCGAAGAGCCGGAAGATGATCAGGATGCCGCCCGTGAACAGGATCTTGTTGCGGAGCTCGGGCAGCCGGATCGCGTTGACGAGCGCCTGGATCAGGTTCATGGGTTAGGCCTCTGCGGGAGGGGTACTCTCCTCGGTAACAGCCGCCGGCTGGCTTTCCTTCTTACCAGACCGCTTAGGGCCGCGCTGTCGAGGCTGACCGAGGACCTTGACGCTGCCCCCCTTCGCCTCGATGGCCTGGCGCGCGCTGTTGCTGAACGCGTGCGCCTCGACGGTGAGCTGGCGCCGCAGATCGCCGGTGCCAAGCACCTTGATCTCGAAGCCGGGCCGCGCGAGACCGGCGCTCACAAGCACCTCGGCGTCGACGGTCGTCCCATCTTCGAAGCGACGCAGCTTGGAGATGTTGACCACTTCGTAGACCTTCTTGAACGGGTTCTTGAAGCCAGGCAGCTTGGGTATGCGCTGCGCCA
>DASYZS010000143.1:0-10093 GCA_035945895.1 Candidatus Dormiibacterota bacterium
GGAGTCCTGACGCAGGGCGCGCTCGACCTGCTGGCGCGTTCGGGCGTGGCTCAGCTGGGCGCCGAGGAGCTGGGGCGTCGGCTCCTGATCGAAACGCCGACTGTGAAGGTGATCCTGGTGCGCCCGGCGGACGTGCCCGCCTACGTCGACCACGGCGCGGCCGACCTCGGCGTCGTGGGCAAGGACATCCTCTGGGAGTCCCCCGGTTCGCACTACGAGCTGGTCGACTTGCGCTTTGGCGGGTGCCGGCTCGTGCTTGCGGTGCCCGCCGCCTCACAGCTCGATGGACCCGACACCTGGCCGCCCCTCATGCGCGTCGCCACGAAATATCCGCGTACCGCAATGTCGTGGTTCGAAGGCCGAGGGCAGGCGGTCGAGCTGGTGCGGTTGCATGGCTCGGTGGAGCTGGCGCCCCAGGTCGGCCTGGTCGACGGCATAGTCGACCTGACCGCAACCGGACGCACGCTGAGCGAGAACCGCCTCCGGATCGCCGCCGTCCTCGGGGAGTCGACCGCGCGCCTCATCGCCAACCAGGCGAGCATGAAAACGCGGACCGCCGCCGTGCAGTCGGTGGTGGCGAAGCTGCGCGAGGCGATATGACGGTGCGCAGGTTCGATGTCGCGTCGTGGCTCGACTCGCCGCTTTCCCGGCGCCGCCTTGACCTTTCGCGATTTGCCGAGGAGCGCGCCGTGGTCGCCGACATCTGCGCGCAGGTGATGACGCGCGGTGACGACGCACTGCGCGAGCTGGGCAAACGGTTCGACGGCTGGGCGCCGGCGGAGGGCGAGGCGTTTGCGGTGTCCGTGGCGGACCTGAGAGGGGCCCTCGAACGTCTTGCGACCTCGGATCGCGAGGCACTCGAGTTTGCCGCGGCGCGGATCCGCGATTTTCATTCTCTGCAGCGACCGAAGGAGCTTCTAGGCACCAAGGGCCTCTTCCTCAGGACTCGCCCGGTGCGGCGAGCCGGCCTGTACGCGCCCGGCGGCAGGGCCGCCTATCCGTCGACGGTCCTGATGACAGCCATCCCGGCACGCGTCGCGGGGGTCGAGGAGGTAGTGCTCGCGACGCCGCCGAGAGCTGACGGCAGCATTCCCGCCGCCATCCTCGCCGCCGCAAAGATCGCGGGGGTGGATGCGGTGTATCGAGTTGGCGGTGCGCAGGCGATCGCCGCGCTGGCCTATGGGACCGCGTCGATCCCGCGCGTGGACGTGGTTGCCGGCCCCGGCAACATCTATGTGACGCTGGCCAAGAAGGAAGTGTTCGGTGCGGTCGGGATCGACGGCATCGCGGGCCCGACCGAGGTGGTGGTTCTGGCGGATGGCGATGCCCGGCCCGACTTCGTGGCCGCGGACCTCGCTGCCCAGCTCGAGCACGACCCGCTCGCCTGGGGCGTGCTGATCACAGACTCTGCGCAGCTCGCGACCCGCGTCGAAGAAGAGCTCGATAACCTGGTGCGCGGACTCGAGCGCGCCGAGATTATTCGTGAAGCGAACTGCTGCGTCATCGTCGCCGACGACATGGACCAGGCCGTCGACGTCGCCAACGATTTCGCACCCGAGCACCTGCTGATCGTCGCGGCCGACGCGGACCGCATCGCCGCACGGGTGGACAACGCGGGCGCGATCTTCATCGGCCCTAACGCCACCGTGCCGCTCGGCGATTACGTCGCAGGCCCGAACCACACGCTGCCCACTGCCGGTGCGGCGCGGTTCGGCTCGCCTCTGGGCGTCTACACCTTCGTCAAGCGCACGAGCGTGCTGAGCCTCAATCGGGGCGACCTGGAGACGTTGAGCAAGGCGACGGTCCGCCTCGCCGAGCTCGAGGGACTGGGCGCGCACGCCCACGCGGTGGAGGTAAGGCTTGAATAGGCGAGCGTCCGTCGAACGCAAGAGCAAAGAGACACAGCTCGCGGCCAAGGTCGTGCTCGAAGGTCGCGGTCGCATCGACATCGCGACCGGCCTCGCTTTTCTCGACCACATGCTCGAGCAGGTGGCGCGGTACGCGGGCTTCGACCTCACCTTGCAGGGGGCAGGTGACGTGAAGGTCGATCCGCATCACCTGGTCGAGGACGTGGGCATTGTTTTCGGGCAGGCGACCTCGAAGGCGCTGGGAGAGCGGGCAGGCATCGCGCGTTTCGCGTCCGCCTACGCGCCGCTCGACGAGTCGCTGGCCCGGGTGGTGATCGACCTCGGCCGGCGCCCGTACCTGTCCTACAACGTTTCGCTGAGGGGACGGATCGGGACCATCGAGTCAGAGGTGCTCGAGGAGTTCTGGCGCGCGTTCTCGCTGCACGCCGGAGCGACGATCCACGTCGACCTCATCCGCGGCCGCAACCGGCATCACATCGCCGAGTCGACCTTCAAGGCCCTCGGCCTCGCGCTGCGCGAAGCCGTCCGAGTCACGGGCGGCGGCGTGCCCTCTTCAAAAGGCGTGCTCGGATGATCGCGATCGTCGACTACGGGGTCGGCAACATCCGCTCGGTCGAGCGCGCATTGACTCACGTCGGCGCCGAAGCTCGACTCACATCCGATCCAGCCGAGCTCGAGCGCGCCGACGGCGTTGTGCTGCCCGGAGTCGGCGCCTTCGCACCTGCCCTGGGCAAGCTCTCGGAGCAGGGACTGGGCCGCAGGCTCGTCGAGCTCGCCCGCTCCGGCAAACCGATCCTGGGCGTGTGCCTGGGTTACCAGCTGCTGTTCGAAGAATCGCTCGAGCACGGTCGCCACGAAGGCCTGGGCCTTCTGAGGGGACGCGTGGTCAAGGTGCAGAACAGCCCCCGGTTGCCCGTCATCGGGTGGTGCCGCACGAAGCAGACCGCCCCGTCACCGCTGTGGGAAGGCGTCGCCGATGAGTCGTACCTCTACTTCGTCCACTCGTTCACTCCCGAGTCGTCGAGCGCAGCGATCGGCTGCTCGGAACATTCGCCTGCGGCGGCGGCCTCATCGGGAAGTGTGATGGGCACTCAGTTCCACCCCGAGAAGAGCGGCGCGGATGGTCTCCACATCTACGCGAATTTCGTGGCCCTGTGCGGCTGATGCCGGCCAAGAGAATCATTCCCTGCCTGGACGTCGACGGCGGCCGCGTGGTCAAAGGCGTGCGTTTCGAGGACCTCCGCGATGCCGGGGATCCAGCCGAGCTTGCGGCCGCCTACGACCGCGAGGGCGCCGACGAGATCGTGTTCCTTGACATCACCGCATCGTCGGAGGCCAGGAAGATCCTGCTCGACGCCGTCGAGCGCACCGCCGACCAGGTTTTCATCCCCCTCGCGGTCGGAGGCGGCGTGCGCAGCGTCGAGGACATGGCCGAGCTGCTCACGCACGGCGCGGACAAGGTGTCGGTCAACACCGCGGCTCTGCAAGACCCGAGCCTCATCACGCGCTGCGCGGAGGTCTTCGGCTCTCAGTGCGTGGTGCTCGCGATCGATGCGCGCAAACGAGCTGACTCGCCTGGCTGGGAGGTTTTCAGTCATGGGGGCCGGCGCGCGGCGGGTCGCGACGCTGTGGAGTGGGCGAAAGAGGGTGAGCGATTGGGCGCGGGCGAGATCCTTCTGACCTCGATGGACTTCGACGGCACGCACAAGGGCTACGATCTCGCGCTCCTTCAGGCGGTCAGCTCCGCGGTGAGGCTGCCTGTGATCGCCTCCGGCGGAGCGGGCTCGTCACAACACGTGTACGAAGCGCTCACGGCCGGTGGCGCGGACGCTGCGCTTGCGGCCTCGATCTTCCATTTCGGGGAGCTTTCGGTGGGGGACGTCAAGCTCGACCTGGCGGCCAAGGGTCTGGAGGTGAGGTAGGTGAATCCGGATTTCTCGAAAGGGCTCGTGCCGGCCGTCGTACAGAACGCGGAGACAGGCAAGGTGTTGATGCTTGCCTATATGGACGAGGAGTCCTGGCGCAGGACCCGAGAGACGGGACACGCGTGGTTCCACTCCCGCGAGCGGGGGCTGTGGGAGAAGGGAGCGACCTCCGGCAACACGATGGACGTGGAGGAGGTGCGCCTCGACTGCGACCTCGACGCCGTGCTGCTGCGAGTGCGACCGCACGGACCGGCATGCCACACAGGCGCCGAGTCCTGCTTCTTCAACGACCCGAACGTGTCCGCATGATTATGCAGTCCGCTGTATACTCATGCGTCCGTGACCAGAAAGCTTCGCGCCGCCGTGGCCGGCGCCAACGGGTACGCCGGGATGACGGCCATCCGTCTGCTGGCGCGCCATCCCGACGTCGAGCTGGTCCAGCTCTCGTCGCGCTCGTTCGCGGGTAAGCCTTACTCGGAGGTCTTTCCTCTCCTCGAGCTGCAGGGCGAGTTCGTAGCCGAGCCGCAACCCGACGGCTTCGAGGTGATCTTCAGCTGCCTGCCCCACAACGTAGGCGCGGCCAGGGTCGAGTCGTGGCTCACGGCCGGAATCCGGGTGATCGACATGAGCGCCGATTTCCGGCTGCATGACTCCTCGCAGTATCCGAGGTGGTATCGGCAACCACATCCCGCGCCGCAGCTGCTGGCCAAGGCGGTCTTCGGCCTACCCGAGCTGCACGAGGCCGACCTCAGGGGCGCCCAGCTCGTGGCGGTGCCTGGCTGCTATTCGACGGCGTCGATACTCGCCCTGGCGCCCGCGGTCTCGGCAGGGCTGGTCGGTTCTGACATCGTTATCGACGCCAAGTCAGGTGTCAGCGGCGCGGGAAGGTCAGTCGGACTTGGGTTGCACTTCAGCGAGGTCAACGAGTCGCTTCACGCCTATGCGATCGAAGGCCACCGCCACCTGCCCGAGATCACCCAGGAGCTCGCGGCCGACCTGCAGCTGACCTTTGTTCCGCACCTCGTGCCCATGACTCGAGGCATCCTCGCCACGTGCTACTTCGACTTGAAAGGTTCGCCGTCTGACCTCGACGAGGTCTATCGCGAGTTCTATGCCGGCCAGCCGTTCACCAAGGTGGTCGACAAGACCCCGGCGACCAAGCTCGCCAGCCACTCCAACCTCTGCCTGGTGAACGTCTCCGCGCAGGGCCGCAAGGCCGTGGTGACCGCGGCGCTCGACAACCTTGTCAAAGGCGCGTCGGGCCAGGGCGTCGAGTGCTTCAACATCGCTTTCGGGCTGGATCGCACGGCTGGGTTGGAAGGACCCCTGCAGTGGCCGTGACCTTCGCCCGAGGATTCCGGGCCGGCACCGCGGCCTGCGGCATCAAGGCTTTCACGGCGGGAGCTTCGGCGATCCCGAGCGGACAAAGGGACGACCTCTGCGTCATCCACTCCGCCTATCCCTGCGATGCCGGTGGGGTCTTCACGACCAACAAGGTCAAGTCGGCCTCTGTGGTGATCGACCAGCTGCACCTGCAGCGCAACCGCGTCCAGGCGCTGACGATCAACTCGGGCAACGCCAATGCCTGCACCGGCGCCCAGGGCTTTCGCGACGCCCTGCTGATGGCCAAGTTGTCGGCCGACCGTCTCGACCTCGACCCGGACCAGGTGCTCGTGAGCTCGACCGGCGTGATCGGTCGCTTCCTGCCCATGGATGCGATCAAGTCGGGCATCACCGAGGCGTGCGGCCATCTGAGCCCCACTGCCGGCGACGCCGCCGCTCGCGCGATCATGACCACAGACACCGTCCCGAAAACCGCTCAGACGGAGCTCGACCTGGCTGGCGCGACAGTCCGCATCGGCGGCATGTGCAAGGGGTCCGGGATGATCCACCCCAACATGGCGACGATGCTTGCGTACATCACCACCGACGCCGTCGTCGAGCCAGGTCTCATCGGCAAGATCACAAAGTCGATCGCCGACCGCAGCTTCAACCAGGTCACCGTCGACGGCGACAGCTCGACGAACGACAGCTTCTTGATCCTGGCGAATGGCGCCGCTGGCAACGAGCCCATCCGCGCGGGCACGCATGAGGCGGATCGGATGCGGACCGCAATCGAAAACGTTGCGCGCGAGCTGGCTCGCTCGATCGCCCGCGATGGTGAGGGTGCGACCAAGCTCATCACCGTCCGCGTGGTCGAGGCCAATTCGAGCGCCGATGCCCGCCTCGCCGCGCGGACAGTCGCTTCCTCGAGCCTGGTCAAGACAGCAGTGCATGGCGGCGACCCGAACTGGGGACGAATCGTTTGCGCGCTCGGTTACAGTGGCGCCGAGCTCGCGCTCGACCGCCTCCACCTGACCATCGGCGGCCTCGTCGTTTTCGAGCGGGGCGCGGGAGTCGACGTCGACCTGGCGGCAGTCCGCCAGGCCTTTGAACAACCGGAGATCGAGATCGTGGCCACGCTCGGACTAGGCGAGGGAAGCGCTGAGGCCTGGGGCTGCGACCTATCGGAGGAGTACGTGCGCATCAACGCCGACTACACGACATGACGCTGACGGTCGAAGAACGAGCCAAGGTCCTGGTCGAGGCGCTGCCCTACATCAAGCGCTTCCACGGACAGGTCATTGTCATCAAGGTCGGCGGCAACGCGATCGACGAGGCTCGGGACGAAACGTTGCTCGACGTGGTCCTGCTTCGGTACGTCGGGATGCAGCCGGTGCTCGTGCACGGAGGCGGGCCGGAAATCACGGCGATGAGCGAGCGCCTCGGGTTGAAGGCGGAGTTCAAGAACGGTCTTCGCGTCACCGACGAAAAGACGATGGAGGTCGTGAAGATGGTGTTGACCGGCAAGGTCAGCCCTGACGTGGTGGCGGCGATCCATCGCCTCGGCGGCCAGGCGGTGGGCATGAGCGGCGAGGACGGGCCGACCATCATCGCCGAGCCGCTGGACGAGTCGATGGGCTTCGTCGGGCGCGTGACGCAGGTCAACAAAGAGCCGATCACGGCGCTGCTGGCGCGTGGCTACATCCCGGTCATCGCCTCCATCGGCCTCGGGTACGACGGGCACGCGTACAACATCAATGCGGACACTGTGGCCGCCGAGATCGCCGTAGCGTTGACGGCGGCCAAGGTGATCCTGCTCACCGACGTGCCTGGCGTGCTCGGCGCCGATGGCGAAGTGCTCCCGGTGCTCACGAAAGAAGACGCGCGCAAACGCATCGCGAAAGGCGAGGTGACCGGGGGCATGATCCCCAAGCTCGAAGCGTGCCTGCGTGCTCTGGACGGAGTGCCGCTGGCGCACATCGTCGATGGACGCACCAAGCACGCGCTGCTGCTCGAGCTCTTCACAGAGGCGGGGATCGGCACGATGGTGACGCCATGACGAAAGTCATCCAATCCATGTCGGAGCTGAGTGACCGCTACCTCATGCAAACGGGAAGGCGACTACCGGTCACCTTCGTTCGCGGATGGGGCACCCTCCTTTATGACGACCAGGGACGCGAGTACCTCGATCTCGTGGCGGGCATCGCGGTCAACCTGCTCGGTCACGCCCATCCCGAGGTCCTGGCGGCGCTGAACAAGCAAGCGGGCGCGCTCATCCACACGTCCAACCTCTATTTCACGCAGCCGCAGGTCGAGCTGGCGCGGCGGTTGGTCGAGCTCTCCTTCCCGTCGCGAGTCTTCTTCTGCAACTCGGGCGCGGAGGCGAATGAGGCCGCGATCAAGATCGCCCGCAAATGGGGCGCGAGGAACCGTGACGGCGCCTTCGAGATCATCACCGCGACCGGCTCGTTTCACGGCCGCACCCTCGCCACCGTGACCGCCGGCGGACAGAACAAGTACTCCGACCCTTTTGCGCCGTTGCCGGTCGGTTTCGTGCACGTGCCCTACAACGACGCGGAAGCGATCGAAGCGGCGACGACGGACAAAACGGTGGCGGTGATGCTCGAGCCGGTCATGGGCGAGATCGGAATCATCCCGGCCGCACCCGGATATCTGCAGCGTGTGCGCGAATGGTGTGACCGGAAGAATCTGCTCCTGGTCCTCGATGAGGTTCAGACCGGCATCGGACGTACGGGTCGCTGGTTTGCGTATCAGCACGCGGGCATCGCACCGGACGTGATGACGCTGGCCAAGGGCCTGGGCGGAGGTGTGCCGATTGGCGCGTGCCTCGCCAACCCGCGGGCCGACGTGTTCGAGCCAGGTGACCACGGCTCGACCTTCGGTGGAAACCCGCTGGCCTGCGCGGTCGCGAGCACTGTGCTCGCCGTCGTCGAGCGCGACGGACTCGTCGGTCACGCCGCCGAGATGGGTGAGCTCGTTCATGGAGTTATCCAGGATCTCGGGGCCAAAGAGGTTCGCGGCCTCGGCCTGATGCAGGCCTTCGAGTTCGAGGATGCGAAGGCCAAGGCATTCCAGCAGGCGTGCCTCGAGTCGGGTTTGATCGTCAACGCCGTCGACGATCATTCGGTCCGACTGGTGCCGCCGCTGATCCTCACGCCGGACGAGATCGAGCGTGCGCACTCCGTCATGAAGAGGGCGGTGCAGTGACGGTCACGAAGGCCGAACGGCACAGCGCGATCCTCGCCCTGGTGAACAAGGGCTCCGCGCATACCCAGCACGAGATCGCGGCGGCGCTTGCCCGTCGCGGGATGCACACCACGCAGGCAACGATCTCGCGCGACATCCAGGAGCTTGGGCTCGTGCGCTCCGGGGCGGGGTACCGAAGCTCGGCCGCGCTGGTGCGGGAGCTGGTGCTCTCGGTTGAGGTCGTCGAGCCGATGGCTGTGATCCGGACCCCACCCGGCACCGCGAACCTCGTGGCGCGGCGGATCGACGAGGCTGCGCTCCCCGGAATCGCCGGCACCGTCGCCGGCGATGACACGATCATCGTGGTCCTCCGCAAACCCGGCGCCGTACGCACGCTCAAAGAGTTGCTCGGTGCCGAGTAAGAAGCTCGTGCTCGCCTACTCGGGCGGGCTCGACACCTCGGTTGCGATCCGCTGGCTCAAGGACCAGGGGTGGGACGTGATCGCCTTCACCGTCGACCTGGGCGAAAAGAAGGACCTCGAAGCGATACAGGCACGCGCTCTCAAAACCGGCGCGTCTGCCGCGTATGTCGCCGACGGCCGGCTGCCGTTTCTGCAGATCTTCGTGTGGCCGTCGCTGCAGGCGGGCGCCGTCTACGAAAAGGAGTACCCGCTGGCGACGGCACTCGGCCGTCCGCTGATCGCCGCGATGATGGTCGAGGTCGCGCGCCGTGAGGGCGCGCAGGCGGTAGCGCACGGATGCACCGGCAAAGGCAACGACCAGGTGCGCTTCGACGTCGCCACCGCGGCCCTTGCCCCTGACCTGCAGGTAGTGGCCCCGGTCCGCGAGTGGGGCATGAACCGAGACGACGAGATCGAGTACGCGAGAAAGCACGGCATCGAGGTGCCCGCGACCGTCCGCGAGCCCTACTCGACCGACGAGAACCTGTGGGGACGTTCGATCGAGGCCGGGATTCTCGAAGATCCGTGGGCGGAACCGCCGAAGGACGTCTACGCGTGGACGCGCGACCCGTACGACTGCCCGGACGAGCCCGTGTACGTGGAGATCAGCTTCAAGGAGGGTTTGCCAGTCGCGCTCGACGGCAAGCCGGTCGCGGCGTTGGAGATGGTCACGACGCTCAACCGCATCGGGGGCGAGAACGGTGTCGGCCGGATAGACCATCTCGAGAATCGGCTGATCGGCATCAAGTCCCGCGAAATCTATGAGGCGCCGGGGGCGGTGATTCTGCTGCAGGCCCACCAGGCGCTCGAGGACATCACGCTGCCCAAGGAGGTCGCCAGGTTCAAGGACCAGGTCGCCCAGCAGTGGGCCCAGATGGTCTACGACGGCCTGTGGTTCAGCCCGCTCCGCGACGCTCTCTACGCGTTCGTTGCCGAGACGCAGCGCCACGTCACCGGCGACGTCCGGCTGAAGCTTTACAAAGGCTCGTCGCAGGTGGTCGGGCGCAAGAGCCCGCGGCAGCTGTATCAGCACTCGCTCGCGACCTACGGCAAGGGCGACCAGTTCGACCAGTCGGCGGCGGCGGGCTTCATCAAGCTCTGGGGGATGGGCGTGCGCACGGCCGCGCAGGTCCAGGGGCAGCTGCATACACGCGACCTCGGCAAGCTGCTGGGCGACCCGAAGAGGCTGACGCCATAGCCAACAAGAAGTTGTGGGGCGGCCGCTTCAAAGGCAAGTTGCTGCCGGAGCTGGAGCGGTTCGCTTCGTCGTTGGACGTTGACATGACCCTCTATCACTTCGACATCCAGG
>DASYZS010000144.1:0-30612 GCA_035945895.1 Candidatus Dormiibacterota bacterium
ACCCTAGAAACGCGGTCTTCAAAACCGCGGGGAGTGGGTGGCGTCGCGCGCGTCTTCTTATATGTGCTGGTCGCTAGCGATCGATCTTGGTGGCGGCAATGAATCGGTGCGGTTCAGCGTCCGACTTCTGTCCATCCTGCAGCACTTCGTGCAGTAATCCAGGCGAAGAACGCCACAAATTTGGACGAAAGCAGGGGGAGCGTCGGACGATTCGAACTGAATCCGATCGTTTCCGACATTTCTGGACGAAAGATCTCAGAGTTCGGGACCGTGAGGCCCCGGGTTCAAATCCCGGGCCCCCGACCAGTCTTGAATTCAAAACGTGTGGCTAGCGACCCATCCGACAGCGATTTCGCCTTGGGGGTCACAGGGGGTCACAGGAACGCGCACAGCGGCAGAGGGTGCGTTCCGCGGCCTGCAGGCCGGATGCGGGTGCCCGCTGGCTGCCCGAGGAGACCAGTCGGTCGTGCGCCGGGAACGATCGGACGCGCGGCCCGGTCGACCGGTGCCGCCAGGTGGTTCGAGTCAGCCACGGCCCACACAAATTCGCAGTCTTTACATAACGCGAACCGAAGTCGCTGTGGCGACTAAGAAGGGTGCTGAAGCAAGACGACGAGCGCCGGGCCAATAAACACAATCCACAGCGCCGGGAACGTCAGGAAGATAGTGCTGACCACAATCAATAGCGCACCTACCGGCAGCTTGCCCTTGCGGGACAACCTAACTGCGAGCTCGTTCACGGCGTAGCCTCCCGCGGTGAATGCAATCCCGAGCGCAAGAAGCAGCCAGCCGATCGGACTGCGAAGCAGTTCTGTCGTGTAACTGGGAGTCATGGAGAACATCGCGATGCCGAGGGGTATCGGAATCAGGGCCCATAGTCGGACTCCGATTGCGAGGCCCAATACGACACGACTCGCCAGGTACGCCGGGGAATCGAGTCGGGTCGCCATGCTCTGGTTCAGAGAGTATTGCAGCACTTCCTCAAAAGGCGATCTATCACCGAATGAGCTTGATCCTGCGGCGAAGGGCTTACGCCCGTCGGCCTTTGTCGGCGTGACGTCGAGTGAGATCCTAGGCGGAGGGAGCTGAGCCGCCCGCCGTCGAACCTCCAAATACCTATCTAACCAGTCAGGTCTGGGACCGAGCCGGATATCAATGTGCTAAGGCGCGCTGCCGCTTGGAGATGGTCGACTCGGCTGCCGTTGACGGGCTACGCGCCCATTGGTGAGGCTAATGCGCGGCCCGGAGAGCGTAGCTACGCGGTTCGCTTTAGGAAAATGCCGCCCAGCGTGATTTGGCGCGCTTGAAGTCGGCCCGCTGATTCAGAATGTCCAACCGCGGCTAGGCGCCCTACAGTGAACGAGCAGCTACCCATGACCCCTGACATCGCGAACTTCCTCAGTTCCAACGCGGCACTGGGGAAGGGCCACCCGTTGAAAGTCATCGTGGTTTCGCTGGCGATCGCCTCCGTCCTACCTGCCATCTTCACTGTCGTCGTCCTGCTCCAGGGCCGGCCGGTGATGCCTGGGTTGCCGATCGTCTGGATCCCGTTCTGGGTTATCGGGGCCTTGCTTGCCTTCCTCGCGATTGACGACGCAGCTCGACAAGACCGCGACCTTGCACGCGGCGTTTTCGTGCGGTGGACCGGTCCGTTCAAAGTTCTTCCCGTCCGTTTCACCGTCCAGGTGGTCGTCGATCACCGACGCCTACAGACCGTGCTGGCCCCGCCGCTCCAGACGATCAAATCTGGCGAAGGCACCGTTGACTACCTGCCCG
This sequence comes from Candidatus Dormiibacterota bacterium, assembly GCA_035945895.1. Classification (GTDB taxonomy): domain Bacteria; phylum Chloroflexota; class Dormibacteria; order Dormibacterales; family Dormibacteraceae; genus 40CM-4-65-16. Next base: position 1,777 of record DASYZS010000144.1, read on the forward strand.
TCAGCGGCATGTTGCTCGCTGTCCGCGACGCCTCCGGGCGAGTGATATGGAGCCGGCTTACGGCCCACCCTTACAGTGACGGCTGATTTACGCGGGAACGAAAGGCCGACGCCAGCTCGCTCTCGACGCGCGTGATGACCACGAACGCAATTGCGAACCCGTAGCGAGTCGAGGCTTCCCTGTTTGCGTTATGGAGCCCCAAGCCGACCACAAGCTTGGAAACCCGCGTGCGCTCTCCCTCGCGAGTTTGCGACCATCCAATTTCCCCCTTCCGACGGAGGTCAGCCGACCAAAGTGATGGTTGGGCCCGGGCCCTGCGAGGATCGGACTGGCGATGGCCAAGGCGGGGGAACGAGAGTCGGACGGCACATCGTGGTGCGAATCATTAAGAAGCGTGAGTTAAGGTCAAATCGCACATCATTCGCAAGTGGGTAAGACTGGCCGACCGAGCCTAAGCGGATCGGGGACGCGCCTTCAGCAGGAGCTTCAAGCGAATCCGCAGATTAGCCTGGTCCTACACCGGATAAATCTCGAGAGTCGCGCCAGCGAGACCATGATTGGTGGGCTGGCGATTGGAGGTGCCGCCGCGTACGCGCTCCAGCTCGGCGGACCACTGGGCGTGTTCCTGCCCGTGGTCTTTATGGGAATGGTCGTGGCTCTTGTGTCTTGCATCACCTATGCCGTCGCGTTCATAAGGACCAACCTGGCATTTAGACAAGCCGAAACCGAACCCGCGCCAACCATTTTAGCTCATCCCTCCTCTCTGTCACCAAGCCGTTGGTACTGGTGGGGGGAGTCGGATGTCGGGGGTCGAACAGTCGCATTAATGCTTGCCTTGCTTTAGGTGCCGGGCTGCTCGTGGGCGCAGCCTCCTGGATTTTTCCGCAGGACTGGCGCTTGATTGTGTACTTGTTAGGCCTTGCCGCCATCGTTGAGTCCATCTGGCTTCGGAGCCGACGGCGACGGCGATCGCACCACCGAGTCGGCCGCGCGGTCATGGGCGAATCTAACAATCGGATCCAAGTGCACGCCGCAGGTTGGGTTGACGGCGGGCCGTGGGCCCGGCTGAAACGGCTGTTTCTCCGGAGGTAGTGCAGCGAGCATTCTGGCCGCGCCAGGTAACTGCCCCTCAGAGCCGCCGGTTGCGGTAGCCACGCCAAAATCCAAGAGCCACATTGATGACCGTTCCCACCACCAACGCCGCGGCAAAGACCTTCTTGGGAAGTAAGAGAAGGGTGAATAGGACGACGAAGATCGTGACTGCGACCAGGAGTTTCTGCCACCAAGATAGATTCGAAAACCATGGAAGATCGTCACCCTTCATGTTCGTCGCCAGAAGAATGAGATTCGGTCATGAGGCATGCTACCCAGTCGCTCACGAACTTCACGCACAAGCACTGGAGATCGGGGCTCCGGGAATCCGCTGGGAGGTCAAATCGCCTGGAAATATCGAGTTCAGCTCGGCGGAGGCACACAGAAGGTTTGGGTACCAGTACCCACTTAGTACCCACACGCCTGTTCCGGTTGATTCGGGCGGCGTCGCTGTCCCGGCCCCGCGATCTCGGGGTTTTTCAGTCGCTGAGTCGTCAAGCGGAGGTACTCGGGCAGCTTGAGCTCGACGTGGCCAATCCAGGTGTGGCACGTGCTGCCTTGCCCGTGGTTGACATGGTGGTTGGGTTGGGTACGCCGGGAGTCAGCCTCCCCGAATTAGTCAAGACATTGATAATCGCTGGAGCTTGGTGTTTAGCGACGTGGAGAGGTGCCTGATGACTTCTCGGTCGTGAGCTGGTACATCAGCTGGCAGCTCTATCGACTTGCTCACAGGCTAGCGGAGCGATTCCCGCGCTATTCACTGACGATTTGCCGGGTCATCGCTACTTGGAACGCGAAATCAAGCTCGGTTCTGAAACAGCGCCTCGCTGCCCGCGCCTCTGTGACCGAAGCACTCTTGACCGGGCAGCTGGGCGATCGTGACCGCAGCACTGTTATCAATCAGCGCGTCGTAACCGTATATCGGCGTTCAAGCGACCCGGAGCTTCGCACCCACGTCGCTTGGGCAATGACCAACCGTGGTCTCGACCTCGTCGACATGGGGCGTCCAGAGGAAGCGATCGCTGTCTTCGAAGATCTCGCCGCATTCGTGCCAGCAGAGTATCCCTACCTTGGACCGCTGGCGCAGGGCTTGAACAACTGGGCGGCAGCTCTAAACGACATTGGTCGTCACGATGAAGAGATGGCGATGTATGAGCGAGTTGCAGCCGTTCTTCGCGATCGCGGGGACGATCCAGAACTGGCCCATCTTTTGGCCTGGTCGTTGGTCTCGAAAGGTATCGAGCTCGCATCACGACACAAGTACGCCGCCGCGGTAGAGGTTTTCGACGAGGTCCTTCACAAATGGTGGACTTCCCGAATTCGGGGGCCTTCGGACCGCCTCCAGGAGGCGATCGCTGCCTCTTTAAGGCACCGGTCTGCGGCGCTGGTTGCTCTAAACCAGCACGTTGCCGCCATGGCCGACGCAAACCGCGCCATCGATCGTTATGTCGGCTCCGGCACCGTGGGCATACAGCAGGAAGTGGCTTGGGCAATGCTCGGCAAGGCTGTCGCTCTCGAGGAGATTGGACATAGGGCGGAGTCGCTTGAGACTTGTCAGTCACTCGTCAAGCGCTACGGCCGCTCTGTCGACAAACAAGTCGCAGAAGCCGTATCTCGAGCACGAAGGTTCAGCGAGACGGTGATTGGAGCGTGAGTTGAGGGTGACTGAACACTCGCACAAGGTATACAGAAGGTTGCGGGTCCGAATGGAATGCCAGCGAGTGATGAGACGGCACGGCTTGAGCCGATCGAGGATCAATTCGATGCCGAGCTCATAGATGCTGCTGCGGTTGGCCGACTGACCGGAGATGGTGTGCGCGCACTCTGCGGATATGTGAGATTGGACGCTTCCGCCGAAATCGCAACATCTTGGGCGTCGCGGTTTCTCGGAGACACACGTGATGCCGGCCAGCATCCCCTCGACCTCTTGAGGGAAGACCAGGTGGTTGTCCTCTCGGATGGCCGCAGGCGTGGAATCCCGACCGCCCTCAGCGTTGCCGCCAACACGTGGCATTACCTTCTTAGTCGGCGTCTGGAGATTGCAGCATTCTCGAACCATCCCGTGGTCGAAGTGATCGACCGCGATGTAGAGCGCGCTGCCGGCCTTGCCGGTGATCGAGACAGTCGACGGTTGCGTACCTTGGCCGAAGAGGTCCGATCGGCCTAGCGAACGGGCGATGCCGTGGAACGCCGGCGGCCATTGAGCCGGATCAACCACAAGTCGATACGCGCGGGCACATCAACTGAGAAGGTGACTCGCCGTCTCTGGGGGACGCAATCCCGCCGTGGAATTCACTTCGCCGGCCGCCCAACGATTCCAAGCACGCCCACGCCGAGTTGCAGGCGGAGGCGGGTCGGGACGGCGTTGGCCCATCCACACGCCTAAAGGCGGGAGTCAGCAATCGTGACGCTTCGCGTTCGCATCGACCTCCGGATTGACGTAAGGAGGTTGATAGCCGCGACCACGCTGGTGCTTGCAGCGCTGCGAACACTGGCACACTAGCCGACAGACAAGGGGGAGTCGTCTACTCGGCGGCGACTCTCACTCCGGTGAGGGCGACCCTCAGCGCGTTAGGTCGAACGCGAACAACACCAGAGCGGCACAGGCGATTATCAGCAGCAGCGCACCAAGCGCCTTCTAGTTGCGAATGTCGCGGTCGGTCGGAGTGTGCTCGATCCTCCGGTAAGTCCAGGGCTGAAAGCGATTCGCCGCAGAGGTCGCTGGAGCGACAAGGGCCCGGATGCCACCAAAAGCGGCCAACGCCGCGATTACCAGGCGCCACCCTACTTCGCTGCCGGCTACTCGGTTGCGACGGTCGATGCTGCTCTAGAAGATCGGATCACAAAAGGCAATGAACTGCTGGCTCAGATCGACGTCCACGTGTACCCGCAGCCGGGACGCGTCGATGAATTGAGGCGCAACTACTGGGCTGGCACAACTACAACGCCACGTACCTGGAGCGAGTTGTCACGACGAAAGCGCTGCGCAAGGAGTTCGAAGGTATCTTCGTCGGGGTAGTGGGTGGCCGCGAGACCGACCTTGATCGTATTCGCGAGCTCGCGTATGACTTACAGCGCGACATGGGCAAGCTGGTCGACATCAGGGGCCGGCTCAGTCTCTACGAGCCGCCTGCGCCCCTTGCCGCAGAACCACCGCTGAAGGCTGTGGCGCCGGCGACGCCATCTATCAACGTCACGATCCACCACGTAGGTCAGCTCAACCTCGCTGAGCTACTTCAGCACGCGGAAGCTCGCATCAAGGTGGTCGACCGCCGGGGCGATGTGAGGCTGGCTGAGGCCTTGCAGCAGCTAACCGACGCGATCAGCTCCGCTGGCGAGGCGGCTCAAGATCAGCGCGAGGACGCACTCGATGCGATGGCCGTGCTCGCCGAAGTCGGCGCTTTACCTGAGTCCGAGCGCGGCAAGATGGGCAGGCGCGTTCGAGTTGCGCTGAAGACCATCACCGAGTTGGCGAACACGGTCCCGGCGGTTATGAAGGCGATCGAAGCCGTCAGCCCGATCATCAGGGATCACCTACCACATAGCTAAGTGTGCGCAAGGTGGATGGCCAAGCCTGCGACGGAAGCTTCGAAGAATCTCTGATGTTGACCCGCGACTGGGTCCGTGCGCGTCGGCCTCAACAGCTCGCGGGTCCGCTCGGCGTGATTCCTGCCAGGTGCCGTCGGCCAGGCTCGAAGCGGCCTGGCAGGTGAGTTGGTGATCTTACTCGGTGGCTTCCGTATCCCAGCCGTGGCCCATCGCGAAGACTGCGCACGTCCTGATTGCGACCAACCGTGTCACAGATGTGTCACGCATTCGCGGAACAAGGAGGACACAGAAGGACACGAAAGGACCCGCCCGAACTCTGGAGGACACGACCTACGGCCGGTTCGGGACCGTGAGGCCCTGGGTTCAAATCCCGGGCCACCGACCAGATTTTGAATTCAGAAACGTCAGTTGGCGCTTTACGCCAAGGGCTCTGAATCACGACCGTGTCACAGCTGTGTCACAGATATTCGATGAACTCGGTGCCGGCAGCCCGTTTGGAGTTGGTTCCTGGCCCTCGTGAACTCGCGCATCGTCATCAGGCGGCCGATATACCGGCAGGACGCACGGCCCCTGGACCGTGCATCACATCTCTTCGAAAATCCAAGCTCGACGAGAGTGGCACTCGCCCTTCCGAACTCGCACAACGCGCCAGCATGACTCGCCCCAGTGCGACCGTCCCCCTTGTCCGCCTGGGGGCGACAGCATCGTGGTGGCTGTCTGCGGCGTCGCCGCAGCAACGCTGGCGCTCTTGCTTGTTTACTGACCGGCAACTGCGAAGCTGGGACGAATTAGCCCTTCTAGACGGCTAGAAACTGATTCGCTTCCGCGGCACGAGTATTACCGCGGCTTAGCTCGTTCGAGCAGGTGCTCAACACGATCGAGTCGGCGAATGAGCTCTTGAATGTCATTGCCTTGATCGCTGTTGACGAAATAAGCGCGCGTGCAAATGCCTCATCGGTCTCGTCTGCGTGGCACCTCACGTATGGATCAACCGCGCCCCGCGGTGACGATTTGGATTAGGTTGGCGAGGTATACAGAGCGATCCAGACAATCAAAACGAGCAAGGCCCCGCCTGTCGCCATCATGAACGCACCGCTTATACGCCAGTAGCCGACCCTGTCGTTTCCGAAGCCAGCAGGCCGGAGCAATCGGAAGCCGCGTGCGTAGAAGCGAGAGTACGCCGCCGCTGCCCGGTTGGATGCCCGCCAGAGGTTGAGGGCGAATACCGCGCCGACAAGTGTGTACAAGACCACGACTGCAATCCCGACGACGGTCACGTCCGCTCTTCGACTGGCGCTGAAGCCAGTCCTTCCTGCCAAATCGGAAGATCGAGATGCACCTTGATCGCTAGGACTTCTCGTCCCAATGTGGCCCTGAGGCGGTCTTGAGTCGAGCCACGAGGTGCTCAGGTACGACCCATCGAGCCATCGGAAGAGCGCGTCGAAGCGGCTCGTTCTTTGTGGCCTCGGCTTCGATACGATCGATGAACCCGTCGCCATAATCGTGCAGCAGATCCTCGACGATGAAGGCTCCGATCGTCGCAGCCCATCCCGGATCGTCTGAAACAGCAAGCAGCTCCAAGCAGATAGCCCAAGCCTCCTCGGGGTCGTTCTGAGTCAAGTAGAAGAGCACCTCCCCTGACCAGCTGTCCTCCCATTCATCGGGCCGCGGTTGACCTGGCGCCGAAGGAATCCGCGGTTCGTGTCGGACGAAAGCTTCAACTGTCATCTGCCGACCAAGGCGTTTGTAGGCTTCTTGAGGCAGCTGCAAGAAATACATCGCATCCCAGAATGCATTCGCAATCTTGCGGTCGTGACGTGACGCTACGGCCACCTCATCCCATAAAGTCTCCCCGCCCACGTGGAGTAGGGCCTCAAAGGGCTCCGCCAGATTCTTGAACACTGATCTGTTGGCTCCGGCAAAGACTGTTTGAAACGCCTTCCACCATGACTCCGGCGATGCCGGCATCTCGGCTGCCAGTTCATCGACTGGGTCGCGACCCTGCTCGTCGGTCCTTAAGGGATGGAAATCGCCTCGCGCCCACCGCCGCAGTGTTCCGACTTCGTGGTCTGGCATTTCGGCATTATTGTGCTGAGCTGAATGCGTGAGGGATCGACAGACACAGCCGGCTCGTCGAATTTATCTGCCAGGATTCGTCGCCTCTGGTTAGCACCCGGCCAACCTGCCGAAACGGTCGTCGACCTTCAGCGGGCGGGTGGCACCTCGCTTGAAGGCTTGGCCAGGATCGTTACCGATCCGTCGGTCGATTTCCGAATCAGGTCCTCAGCCGTCTGGGTCCTGGGCCGACTTAAGAAGCTGGGTCCTTTCAAGAAGGCCGATGCGCTCCAGCCGTTACTTGTGGCCCTAGCCGACTCAAACCACTTCCTTCGCGGCGAGGCAGCCCGATCCTTGGGAGTTCTCCGGGATACCAGGGCAACTGCTCGTCTTATCCAGGTCATGCGTGGCGACCTTGACGCGATGGTTCGTCAGTCTGCCGCGCAGGCGCTGGGGAGCCTTGGAAGGCCGAAAGCGATCCGAGCACTTAGAGAAGTCATCAAGGATCAAGGACAAGATTCGGGCCTGCGCGGAACCGCAGCTGAGGCACTGGGATCGTGTTTCGCCTATGAGTCTGCAGCGGAATTGGTCGCGGGACTGAGCGACCTTTCTCCTGAAGTTCGCTTTTGGTCTGCATATGCGCTGGGCGCCATGAAGGTCAAATCTGCAGTTGCCGAACTGAAGCGTCTCGCGGCGGAGGATGACGCGGAGGTTCCTGGGTGGTGGTCAGTCTCCAGGGAAGCGGCTCGGGCGATCGCGGAAATTCGAGGAGAAGCGTCACCTGCGGCAACCGGACCGATTTGAAAGTTGAGTTGAAACGCTGACGGCCCCGTGCGGCAGCGAATCCGACGGCCACGGGGTCGCACTTACTTTCCGGCACGTGCGAGCTGATCGATTGGGGTTGCTCAAGGTGGGCTTATCGTTCGAGTTGTTTGGAGCCCTGCCGATGCCGCTGGATTCTTCGCCACGTGAATAGCAGGGCCGTAGTGATCGCCGCGAGCGTTGCGACAAGCCACCAATCCGTCGACACTGTCACCAATAGGACGACCGAGACTGCGGTATCAGTGATCTGCACCAGCGTCAGTATCAACCAGCCCCATAGCATGTGCGACAGAAACGGAACTAGCACGGTGAGGTTGATCGCCGCCGCGAAGAAGAGGGCAACTGCGAATCGCTCCCGATTGATCGCCGCAGGAGATCCCGGACCAACCATTAGATAACGAAAGGACCACTCGATCGCAGCGGCCAAGACCCAGATAGCTATCTGTACCAAGGCCAGCAGAACAACTGCGACACGAATCCGTGACGGCCATGCCATTGTTGCTGTGATTCTCGGTCTATGAACGCGACGTTGAACCCAGTATCGGCACCGAGTACGTCGGCGCGTCAGAAGGGCTACAGCAGGCGCGATAAGCGGCAGCCCACCCGTCGGCCAGCAACGACTCATTAGGCAAACCGTGTCACAGCTGTGTCACGCATTCGCGGAACCTGGAGGACACAGGAGGACATGCGAGGACACGACGGCCGACGAAATTGAGTACAGGAGGACACTGAAGGAACCGGCCGGACCCGGGAGGACACGACATACGGCCGGTTCGGGACCGTGAGGACGAGGGTTCAAATCCCTCGCCCCCGACCATTTTCGTATTCAAAATCGGCGATATCCGAGTGTCTCTGGAGTCAATGGCACTCGTCCCGTATCACAATTTCCCGCGGAGCAACTAAACCGAGGCGGCGAAAACACTGTTGTCGTTGGGCAATGTGAGATCGATGAAGGCAACCGGTAGCCATTCAGCGAGAGAAGCCGTCGGACGCACATGTCGGGACCGTGCGGCCCCCGTTTCAAATCCCGGGCCCCCAACCATTCTTGTAATTCAAGATCGGCAAGTTCCGAGTCTCTCTGGAGTCCGCTGCACTCAGCCGTAGAGCAATTTCCTATGGAGCAACCAAACCGAGAGGCGGCGTAAAGAGTGTTGTCGGGCAGCAATGTGAGATCGCGGGATAGCAACCGGTAACCATGCAGCGTCCGAAGCCGACGGACGCACATTGCAAGACCGTGAGGCGCGACCTTTGAACTAAGTAGGTAAGGAGGAGCTCCCGACTTGACTTAGCGCCTTTCAAAGGCATGGGGGCCGCTCCTCGCGGAGCGGCCCGTCAATGTATTAGCTTGCAGCCGCGACCGGCTTCTGTGCGAAGTAGTGACCCTCTTCCAGGTCGGCGGTAAGCCCGGGCTGTTCGGGATGCCATCCCAGCAGCTGTTGGGTGATGGCGCTCGATGCCGGGAGGTCGGCCGCAAAGAAGGCGCCGAGAAAGCCGAAATGCTCCGCTAGTTGATCCCCGGCTACCGAGGCCACCGGCACGTCGAGATGCCGGCCAATGACTTCGGCGATCTCCCGGACCGGCACACCCTCGTCACCGACGCCATGCAACCGAGCCCCGGCCGGCGCTGACTCCACCGCCAGTCGGAATAGGTGAGCGGCGTCCAGTCTGTTTACCGCGGGCCATCGATTGGTCCCGTCGCCGGGAAAAGCCGAGACGCCCTTGCTGCGCGCGATATCGATGAGCCTTGGGACGAAGCCGTGGTCGCCGCGGCCATGCACGCTGGGTGGGAAACGGACCACCGAGACTCGCACTCCGCGCTCAACGAACGAAGTGGCAAACAGCTCTGTCGCAACACGGCCGGTTAGGTCAGCCGTCGGATCCGGCAACACGTCTTCCGTGGCCACCTGACCAGGCGCTCGGCGCCCCGTTCCGGAAGTGATTACGAGCGGCCGGCCGGTGCCGACGAGCGCCTCGGCCATGGCCTCGATAGCGCGCCTGTCTGCCGCTGCGGCGTCCGACCGGCTGACGCTGAAGTCGTGGTTGTAGGCCGTGTGAACGACACCGTCAGCAGCGGACGCTCCGCGGCGTAGGCTTTCGAGGTCATCGAGGTCCCCGCGATGAACGATTGCACCTGCGGCTGCGACCGATTCGGCGGCTGCGGTAGATCGGGCCAGGCCTGCGACGCTGTGCCCGGCAGCGAGCAGCTCGCGAACGACGGCAGAGCCAATGAATCCGGACGCGCCGGTCACGAATACGCGCATGGTCAAGCCTCCTATCGCTAGGTCGATTTCCAATTGGCGCTTGACTCGGGCCCGATGTCAGTCGCTGCCATCACTGTACCACGGTGATGTCAGTGGCTGTCAACACTATGATTCAGACATGAGTCGTTGGGGTCCCGACGCGCGCGGCCGGCTTGCGCAAGCCGCGCTCGAGTTGTATGGCGAGCGCGGGTTCGACCAGACCACGGTGGCCGAGATCGCCAATCGGGCTGGGCTCACTGAACGCACCTTCTTCCGGCACTTCGCTGACAAACGCGAGGTTCTGTTCGCGGGCTCTGCGGATTTGCAGAAGCTGCTCGTTCACGCGGTGGCGAGTGCGCCAGCGTCGGCCGGTCCCATCGAGGCGGTCGCGGCAGCCCTCCTGGCCGCTGGTGATGTGTTCAACGCCGAGCGGCGCGACTATGCACGTGAGCGCCGGGCGGTCATATCCGCGAACGCCGAGCTTAGCGAACGAGAGCTCATCAAGATGGCTTCGCTCGCGGCCGCCATCGCGGAGGCGCTGCGCCGTCGCGGCGTTTCCGACCCGACTGCGAGCCTTACAGCCGAGGCGGGGATAGCGGTATTCAAGGTGGCGTTTGATCGCTGGGTCACCAAGGCCAGCACCCAGGATTGGCGAGCGCTGGTTCGCGAGTCGCTGGAGGAGCTGAAAGTCCTGGTCGGCTGAAGCGCGCCCTGCTGGACCGGACTGGCCAAAGGTCGCGACAGACAGCGAAGCGGCGTTTCGCGGCGGGACCTTTTAGCGCTACTTCACCAACGAAGACGTTGTCTTTCGCATCCTCCTTATATGTGTGTAGTCCTAGTGTGGTCTCACGGGTCAGGACCGTGAGGCCGCCCACGTGGGGGTGCCGTGCGGGGTCGTCCATGGCAAGTCCTGGCGGTATGTCCCATGAAAGACTTAGTGCGAATAGATCGCGCTCCAGGAGGTCTTGGCAAATTGGACAGCAAGCTCACAAGCAAGGCGGTGTCAAAAGACGGAACGTCGATCGCTTTTGAGAAGGTTGGGACAGGACGGACGCTCATCCTGGTTGACGCTGCGGGCGGCTTTCGCGGCTGGAGCCCGATGCCGGCGCTCGCCGAACAGCTTGCCCCGCACTTCACGGTCATCACCTATGACCGCCGTGGAAGGGGCGAGAGCACGGACACTCTGCCCTACGACGTCGATCGCGAGATCGACGATCTGCAAGCCCTCATCGAGTCTGCGGGCGGGTCCGCATTCGTGCATGGCTTTTCCTCGGGCGCGGTGCTGGCACTGCATGCAGCGGCGCGTGGACTCCCCTTTCAGAGGCTCACTCTGATGGAACCGCCTCTGGCCGTCGACAACCCAGCGCCGACAGGGCCCGATCTCGGAGCTGAAGTGGCCAAGCTCATTGTCGTCGGCCGCCCCGGAGACGGGTTCGAACATTGGATGAAGAGCATCGGCGTTCCAGCGGAGATGATCTCTGGGATGCGCGGAGAGTCGTACTGGCCTGCGCTGGAGGAACTGGCCCACACGCTCGTCTATGACTCGATCATCCTCAGATCCATGACCGCCGAGCGATTGTCATCCATCACCACTCCTACCCTGGTGCTGGCAAGCGAGGGCAGCGGCGAAAACCTCCGCGCCTGGGCAAAAGGTGTCAGTGCCGCCCTTCCCAACGGCTCGCTACGCGTGTTGAAAGGCGAGTGGCACGGCGTCCCGCCGGATGTGCTTGCTCCGGCGCTCGCCGAGTTCTTTCTAGGTCGTTAGCGAGTCGCTGGAAAAGGAGAGTCGGCTGCCGAAGCCTGAGATCCGGTATGCCCGGTCGGGTGACTTGCGTATCGCCTTCGTGGTCATGGGCGAGAGCAACCCGATCGACCTGGTGTGGGCGCCATCGTGGGCATCGCATCTTGTGCTCGACTGGGAGTGGCCGTCTTTGGTGGAGTGGCGACAGGGTTTGGCGCGGTTTTGCCGATTGATCCTGTTCGACAAGCGAGGGACTGGTCTATCCGACCGTCAGGCGGGGGTGGCGACACTAGAGGAGCGCAGCGACGACATTCGCGCGGTGATGGACGCGGCCGGAAGCGAGCGCGCGGTGCTCTTCGGGGTGTCGGAGGGTGGAAGCATGGCCTGCTTTTTCGCCGCGACCTATCCGGAACGCACACGGGCGCTGATCCTGTGGGAGGTGCAGGCGCGCTGGGTGCAGAGCCCCGACTATCCCTGGGGTGCGACGCCCGAGGCAGCCGAGGAGACAATTCGCACCCTCGCCGAGCAGGGACCAACTGACGACTACCTGTTCGGCTCAACACCGATGGCTCGACGACGCTCTGACCTGGCCTATTACGAGTTCTTCAAACGCTACGCGCAGGCAGCGGCGAGCCCGTCCGCTTACGCCGACCTGGAACGGATGAATATCGAGATCGACGTACGCGGGATCATGCCGTCGATCCGCGTGCCGACGCTCGTGATGAACCGTGTCGCTGACAGGATCGCCAACCCAGAGGCCGCCCGTCAGCTCGCCGCTTCGATCGACGGAGCACGCTATCTCGAGTTTCCGGGGGAGATACACGGCACTTTCGCACTCGATTCTCCGGTGTTGGAGGCTGTTGAAGAGTTCATCACCGGCAACCGTCCAGAACGGGAGCCGGAACGAGCGCTCGCGACCGTCCTCTTCATCGACATTGTTGGAGCGACGGCGAAGGCTGTCGACCTTGGCGACCGCAGGTGGGCCGAGCTGCTGGAGCGTCACCACAGGCTTGTCCGCGCTGAGCTCGCCCGGCACCATGGCCGGGAGATCGATAATGCTGGCGACGGCTTCTTCGCCACCTTCGATGGCCCAGCGCGCGCGATCCGCTGCGCGAACGATATTGGCGCGGCCGTCCGCGACCTCGGCATCGAGATTCGAGCCGGACTTCACACGGGAGAGTGTGAGTACGTCGAAGGCAAGGTTCGCGGCATCGCGGTCCATATCGGGGCCCGCGTCGTCGAGCATGGGGCGGCAGGCGAAGTACTTGTCTCGCAAACTGTGCGTGACCTGGTCGCCGGCTCCGGAATCGAGTTCGTGGACCGAGGCGTCACCAAGCTCAAAGGGGTGCCTGGCCGCTGGCGGCTGTGGGCGGTTCGACGATGACTTTGGCGCCGCCGAACAGTCACTGCTGATGAATTAAGCGAAGGGGGAGACTCGAGATGAGCAAGCGTCGGTCGCGGTTGACCGGAGAGTCAAGGCATGGAGTCGAAGCAGCATCGTCCGCGTACGAGGACCTGACCGAACTGCGGCGGTCGCTGGCCGGCGCCGTGCTCGTCCCTGGTGACTCCGGTTACGAGTCGGCGCGCCGATGCTTCAACCTGCTGATCGATCGCCGACCGACCGTGATCGCGCGTTGCCTCCACGCTGACGATGTCGCGACAGCATTCGATTTCGCCAGGTCGCACATGCTGCAGGTCGCAGTGCGCGGGGGCGGGCACAACCCGGCCGGACATTGTGTTTGTGATGGCGGTTTGGTGATCGACCTCTCGCTGATGCGCAGAGTCGAGGTCGACGGCGCCGCGCAGATCGCGCGCGCCGAGGGGGGTGCGACGTGGCTCGATTTCGACTCTGCGACTCAGGCTTTCGGGTTGGTGACTCCCGGTGGCGTAGTCGGCTCAACCGGTGTCGCCGGTCTCACATTCGGTGGGGGGATCGGTCACCTGACGGCGCAGTACGGGCTGACGTGCGACAACCTGGTAGGGGCTGAGCTCGTCACACCGGACGGGACCGTCGTTCGGGCAAGCGCCGATGAGAACCCCGAGCTGCTGTGGGGGCTGCGTGGCGGTGGCGGCAATTTCGGTGTCGCCACGCGAATCGAGTTATGCCTGCATCCGCTCGAGCAACTTCTTGGTGGTCGCCTCACGTATGTCGGAAGTGGCGTCGGAGACGCACTCCGGATCTTTCGCGAGGTCGTTGCAAACGCGGGCAATGACTTCAGCTGCGAGGCCGTGCTTTCTGTGGACGCCGCCCTTGTGCCGACCCTTATCGTGGCGCCGTCTTACACGGGCTCGCATGGTGACCCCGCAGAGTTACGCGCGCTCCGCTCGGGCACGGGGCTGGCTGTCGATGGAGTCCGCCTGCACTCCTTCCTGGCGCAGCAGCATGTCTTCAACCCCGCCTACGGCGTGGACCGCAACTATTGGAAGGGCCACTTCGTGCGTGAGCTCCCGGACGAGTTGCTGGACGAGCTGCTCCGGCGCATGGTTGCCTTCGGCCGACCGCCCGGCCAAATCTTGATCGAATCTCTGCACGGCACGCCAAAGAACATCGACTTCAACTCTGCAGCCGTCGGCTTTCGCAATGCGGCCTTCAACGTGAGCGTGATGGCGAGCTGGTTGGACCCGGCCCTGGATGAGCGGCAGATCCAATGGGCGCGCGAGACGGCAGCGGCGATCGAACCGTGGTCCGTTAGCGGCGGCTACATCAACTATATGCAGGCCGACGAGCCGATCGAGCGCGTGCGGGCCGCATTCGGCGACCGCACTTTCGCACGCCTTCAGGTTCTGAAGGGCCGGTACGACCTGAACAATATCCTGCGTCGCAACCAGAACATTCCGCCGCTCTAGCGATCATGGCGCACAGGCGGCGCTCCACAGATCACCGCCGTCCGAGTACGCAGAGACCTTTGGAGGAATGCATGCCTGGCTACATATCTGACAGTCCCCTGGCCCGCGATCTGATCCGCATCGGAAACGAGGCGATCGCGATCGAGGACGACGCCAAGCTCCGCGATTACTTCGCGGAGGACTACCTCTTCCACGGACCTGGAAGCAACTTGAGCTTCGAGGAGCTCAGCGCCTATTTCGCCTCGTTGCGTGGAGGCTTTAGCGACCTCCGACTCGTCCGGGAGCAGATCATCGTCGACGGCAACTTCCTGGCGGCTCGCACTGTGTTCTCGGGCGACTTCACCGGGATCTTCACCTACTCGCCGATCGGGCCCCGTCGAGCCCACTGGGCAACACCTCGAACGGGAAGTGATCGGCACATTCAGGTACAACGACGCTGGGCGCCTCGCCGAGGAATGGGTGCAGACAGACTACGTAGCTTCCTAACCAAGCTCGGAGTAACCACGACGGAGTCCGCCGATTAGAAGAAGTCGTAGCTAGGGGGCACACATACCTCGTGGGCCAACGCGGAGTTGGCATGCCATGCGATCAGACCCCAATTCCGACAGATTGACGCACTGGCCAGGACCGTGCTTCACCCTGCTACGAAAATCACACACTGCCTGGTGTCGGGCGCCTTGCCGGCGACGCACCATGGTCGCCATGAACTTCGGCGCTCCGGCTGATGGAGCTCTGTAACTGAAACCAGGCGCGCCATAAGCGGATGTGCTTGGCAGAACCGTGAATCACACTTACACCGTCGAGTTGGTCCTCGCGCGCGTCCTCTTAATGTGTGAGAACTGAGATTAATGTGTGAGAACTGAGACGACCCTGGACATGACAAGCGTGCCGTACGCAGATTTGCGTATTGCGGTTGCGCTCCTCGACGGATGTGGACGACGTCCCGGCTGAGTATCGTTCGGGCCGATGGGTCAACGATGGCCAAGGTTCGACAATCGCTTGACAACCGCAGTACTCGTGGCCGGGCCTCCGCTCGCGCTAAGTGCCTTCCTACTCTTTGTGGGTCCCGTTGCCGCACGGTCGGTGCCCGGAAAGCGTCCTCTCGATACGTTGGCCATGTTTCTTTTCGTAGCCGCGGCCATCTCGTTGGTCGGTTGGCGGTCGATTCCGGTCGTTGCATTTGGGGCTTCTCTTGCCTCGACGATTCTGTTCCTCTGGCTCGGCTACTCGCCAGGACCGATTTATCTGGCTCCATTCGCAGGATTGCTCGTGCTGGTGGCCAGGTCACGGACCTCAACCTGGGTTCCCGCCGCGATCGTCGGCGCGGCAGGTCTTGCACTGGCTCGCTCGTCATCAGGCTGGGTTCTGGGGATCGTGGCTTTTGTGATCGTGTGGCTGGCAGCGACCGGCCTCTTCGCAGCCGGTGTTGGTTTGCGTCGTGGTTTTCAGGCTGAGGTTGAGTCGCGCGAGCTGTACGAGGCGCGCAGCAGGGAAGAGGAGTTGCGGCGCAAGGCCGCCGAGGATCGGCTGCGAATCGCTCGCGACGTCCACGATGTCGTTGGTCACAGTCTTGCCGTCATCAGCCTGCAGGCGGGAGTGGCTGAGCACCTTCTCAAGAGTCGGCCGGATGAGGCTCAGCGAGCGGTCGCAGCAATTAGGAGCGTCAGCAAAGAGGCGCTTGGTCAGCTGAGGACGGAGCTTGCGCAGCTCAGAGGCGAGGCTGGGGCGCGGCCGATGGCAGGCGCAGGGCCGGGGCTCGCGGAGGTGCCATCCCTGGTCGATTCATTGCGGGCCGCAGGCGTTGCAGTTGAGCTCGAAGTGAACAGCGCCGGCCAGCGCGTTCCAGACGTTGTGTCGGCAGCATGCTACCGAATCGTCCAGGAGGCACTCACCAATGTCGCCCGTCACGCCGGTCCTGGAACGGCAGCAAAGGTTCGCCTGGATGCAACTGACGATGGCGTCGAGATCGAGATCCTGGACGATGGTCCCGGAAGCGCATCAACGTTCGGCACGGGTGGCCAAGGACTTCTTGGCATGCGCGATCGGACAACGGCCTTGGGTGGCCGTTTCGAAGCGAACAATCGCGCCGGCAAAGGTTTCAGGGTTTGGGCGGCGCTTCCTCTGAGAGCTGAATGACCGTTCGCGTCGTCTTGGCCGATGACCAGGCGCTGGTCAGGGTCGGCATCAGAGCCCTCGCCGGGTCCGAGCCGGACATCGAGGTCGTCGGTGAGGCTGCCGACGGCCGCTCGGCGGTGCGTGTGGTCAAAGAAACACACCCCGACGTGGTCGTGATGGACATCCGCATGCCTGAGGTCGACGGCCTCGAAGCGACCAGGATCATTGCCGCCGATCTCGATCTCAAGCATGTAAAGGTCCTGATCCTCACCACATTCGAGCTAGACGAGTATGTATTCGAAGCGCTGAGAGCCGGTGCGAGTGGGTTCTTGTTGAAGGATGCTGATCCGTCTGAGTTGCTGCAAGCCATCCGGGTCGTGGCCGCGGGGGATGCACTGCTCTCGCCCAGCGTGACGCGTCGGATCGTCGAAGTATTCGTGGCCAAGCCGATACCGCACAGTCCTCGGACTTCCCTGCTCGCCAACCTCACGGATCGTGAGCGGGAGATCGTCGCGCTGGCGGGCATCGGCTTCTCCAACGAGGAGATCGGCACGCGCCTCTTCATCAGTCCAGCCACCGCCAGGACGCACGTCTCTCGCGCGATGCAGAAAGTTGGAGCGCGCGATCGTGCCCAGCTGGTCGTGTTCGCCTACGAGACCGGTCTGGTAACTGCAGGGCAGTCGCCGGCTTAGCGCAGGACGTTTGCGTACGTCCGCGAGCGTATCCAAGAAGCCGCTCGCGGGGCGACGACATCGCAGCCTCCGGACCGAATGATTGGTACAAGCCCGGCCGAGTGGAGCCGGTACCGATCACCAAGCCAAGGAGGCAATCGAGATGTTTTTGTTCTTCGGTCCGGGGGTGGTCCCCGGATATCCGTTCTGGTGGATCTTTCCACTGCTGTTTGGAGCCCTGTCGCTGCTCTTCATCGCGCTTCTCATCCTGAAGCTCCGCTACTGGGGCGGCGGATGGGCTCACGGTGAGACTCGACAGGACGCGATCGATGTCCTGAAGGAGCGTTTCGCGCGCGGCGAGATCGACGCTGAAGAGTACGAGGGCCGCCGTCGCGTTCTGGGGGTGAAGTAGATGTACGAGATACTTCACAACCTCACCCGCAGGAAGCTCCGCAGCATCCTGACCATCTCCGGCATCGTCATCGGAGTCTTCGCTCTAACCACGATGGGCGCGCTGTCGGAGCGCTTCAACCAGCAGCTGAACGCCGGCGTCGAGTACTACGGCTCCAACGTCCAGGTTGCCGCTCCTGACCAGCAGCGAACCGGCCTGCTGCCGCTCTCGAAGATGGATCAGATCAAGTCGGTAACAGGGGTCGTAGCTGTCTTCCCGACCTACAGCTTCCTGGTCAAGCCAGGGACCGGCTTCAGCTTCGGCGGCGCTCCCGAAACGATCTTCAACCGCATCCCTGACGCCATCCCCTACGCACGACCTCAGGTCACAATCGGGCAGGGCCAAGACCTGAGCACTGGCGGCAGTGGCGAGGTGGTGCTCGGCACCACGCTGGCCAAGGAATTCAACAAGGGCGTCGGCGACAGCATCGATCTTCCGGTCAAACCCGCGGACGCTCCTTCAAACTTCGCCAACCACAGCTTCAAGGTGGTCGGCATCCTCAACCCAACCGGTACTGCGCCGGACGGCTACGCATACGTCAGCACATCCGACGCGCGGATGCTGCTCGGAGACACACTTCCGCCGGCGATCAACCAGACTCTCGACCTGAGCCAAGTAACGCCTGGCTTCACGGTTTACGGCCGCACCGGCGCATCACTCGACGAGCTCGACCAGATCGCTCAGCGCATCAACGACCAGGTCACCGGCGTAAAGGCGACCAAGCCGAGCGTATCTGTCAACGGTTACAAGCAGTTCGCAAGTCTCTTCACCGTCATCACGACTGCGATCGGGATACTGGCCCTGATCATCGGCGGCCTGTCGGTCGTCAACACCATGGTCATGGCCGTCAGTGAGCGATTCCGCGAGATTGGCCTCAAGAAGGCCGTCGGCGCGCGAACGACCGACGTGCTGCGCGAGTTTCTGGCTGAAGCCGCCGTGATCGGTTTGATCGGCGGTCTTGTCGGCTACACCCTCGGTGCGGCGCTGACCCTTTTCATCAATGCCAGCAGTTTCGCCGGCACCCTCCAGCTCTTCCTACTGACCCCCAAGCTGACCATTCTGGTGATCGGATTCGCAGTCGGCCTGGGCGCCCTCGCGGGCGTTGTCCCCGCCATCCGTGCGGCCAGGCTCGACCCGGTTACTGCCCTGCGGACCACCAACTAAGGAAAACAACATGGCAAACATCGAATTGATCGACCTCACAAAGAATTACCGCCAGGGCAAGAACGTGGTTCGAGCTCTGGACGGTGTCTCACTCCAGATCAGATCGGGCGAATTCGTGTCCTTCGTCGGACGGTCTGGAAGCGGCAAGACGACGCTGCTCGACATGGTGGGCTTGCTGCTTCGGCCCACTAAGGGGCAGGTGCTCGTCGACGGCGTCGAGACCGCGCGGCTTGGCGATGGCGAGCGCGCCGATGTGCGCAGCCGCCAGATCGGCTTCATCTTCCAGGAGTACAACCTCCTGCCGACGCTCAATGTGCTCGAGAACGTGATGCTGCCGCTCCGCTATGCGCGGAGGTCGGCGGACCATGATGGAAAGCGCCGAGCTCTCCAACTCCTGGAGATCGTCGGCCTGGCCGACCGGGGTCGTAGTCGGCCGAACGAACTGTCGGGCGGACAGCAACAGCGGGTTGCAATCGCTCGAGCATTGATGAACCGTCCAGCCGTGGTCCTCGGCGACGAACCGACCGGTGCGGTCGACACGCAGACCGCGCAAGAGGTGATCGGCGTCATGAGGCGCCTGAATCGGGAGGAGGGCGTTACGTTCGCGCTGGTGACTCACGACCTCGAGCTGGCAGCTCAAACCGACCGGATGATCAGGCTGAGTGACGGCAAGGTCATATCCGACCAGATTCGCGTGACCCCCCACTGACGCTCATGGCTGTTCCCGTCGCCGAGGTGGCGGTATGAAGTTCACCTTCAGCCGGGTCATAGCCGTAGCAGAGCCCTGGTTTGGCGGAGCACTCCTGCTTAATAGGGATAGCGCTCTTGATTCGAGCGGTCGGGGTTCATATATGACCCATCGTTTCGACCTGATGGGGCACTCGGGTTGATTCGAGTGCCTCCTCAGGACGCTCAGCCTTAGGCGGTCGTCGGAAGCCCCGCGGACTGCTCACGCTCACCGTCGGCAAGACAGGTGGCCGTGCCCGCCTCGTCGGGTCGGGCACGACGGCGACTTTCGTGCCCGGCGAACAGTTTTCCCTGAATCCGGGTCTGAACCTCCGTAAGCGGTGAAATCGATTTAAGGAGGTACGGACGTGAGTCTTCAGGAACATCTCGCCGATCCAAAGTTCAGGTCCTACGTCACCAATATCAAGGCCAAGACCGGCAAGGGGCCCGAGGACTTCATCCGGCTCGCCCGGACGAAGGGATTTCTCGAGCCTGGCGTGAAGTCCGGTCAGATCGTGGAGTGGCTGAACAAGGACTTCGGGCTCGGACGGGGGCATGCGATGGCGGTGGTCGTCGTCCTCAGAACCGCCGGGAACAAGTAATCAACAAAGGAGTACAGGGAAGTGGAGATCGTCAACAGACGAGAACAAGTCAATATCGCGGATTCGCAAACCGTGCCAACGCGGGTTCTGCTCGCGTGCGGCATCCTCATCGCGCCGCTGTTCTACGCAGTGGCGCTGGTCGAGATTCTCATCCGGCCCGCGTTTGACATCAGGCACATGGCAATCAGCAGCCTGACCCTCGGTGACCTTGGCTGGATCCAGATCGCCAACTTCGAGACCACCGGACTGCTGTTGATCGCGTGCGCGCTGGGCGTGCGCCGGACGCTGCGAGGCCGCCGTGGCGGCTCGTGGGCGCCGATCCTGCTCGTAGTCGCTGGAGTCGGCACCGTCGTGGCAGGCATCTTTCACCCGGATCCCGCACTTGGATTCCCGCCGGGTGCGCCGACTGGTATGCCGGCGACGATGAGCGCACAGGCGACGGTCCACCAGATTTCATCGATGGCAACCTTCGCCTGCACGATCGCCACCTGCTTTGTGATGGCTCGCAAGTTTGCGGGTGACGGGCGGCGTCGGTGGATGGCGTTCTGCCTCGCGTCCGGCCTTGTGGCCCCGGTGCTGCTCGTCTTGGCGCTGGGAGACAAGGACTGGGTCGGCGTCCTGCTTGCGGCCATGGTCGCGGTGGCGTTCGGGTGCGTGTCGGCGGTCGCGGCTCGGTTGAGAGCCGACGAGCAGCGGGCGTGAAGAGTTTCTATCCCTCTAGTGCCTGACCAGCGGGGAGGTCGCCTGACCTCCCCATTCTGCTAACAAGGAGAATTGCGTGGGCGAAGACGACAGTGTCTTGACCGCCGTGCGCTCGGGGGACGAGTCGTCGTTTGGTGCGATCACCGAGCGCTACCGCCGTCAGCTGCATGTGCACTGCTACCGCATGACGGGTTCGGTTGACGACGCTGAAGATCTGGTCCAGGAGACGATGCTCCGGGCGTGGAGAAGCCGGGCGAACTTCGAAGGGCGGTCTTCTTTCCGCAACTGGCTCTACCGAATCGCGACCAACGCATGCCTCAACGCCCTGGAGAGGTCGCCGCGCAGAGTGACCGCTCCCGACGTCGCACCAGCGACCAAAGATCCGCGGTCGACGCCGAAGTGGGCCACCGAACTCCCTTGGCTCCAGCCGTATCCGGACGCGCTGCTGGAGCCTGCGGCGCCGCATGAGGCTGAACCCGAGGCAGTGGTGGCAGCACGCGAAACGATCCAGCTGGTGTACCTAGCGGCGATACAGCATCTGCCACCAAGGCAGCGCGCCGTGCTGATTCTTCGTGACGCCCTCGACTGGTCCGCGAAGGAGACGGCGGACCTGCTCGACATGACGTTGCCCTCGGTGAACAGCGCGCTGCATCGGGCGCGAACGACGATGCGTGATGCGCTTCCGCATGAAGATGAGACCGACCCGCGGGTGACGCGCCCGACCAACGAGGAGCAGGCGCTGCTGCAGAGATTCATGGACGCCTTCGAGCGCGCCGATGCGGCTTCGCTGACATCGATTTTGCGCGAAGATGCGCGGCTGACGATGCCGCCGGCCCTGATGTGGTTCGACGGTCGGGACTCAGTGATGGGCCTGTACCGGCAGCTTCTCGGCCCGGACTCGTTCGGCGACTTCAAGCTCGTTGCTACCGCCGCGAACCGGCAGCCGGCAGCGGTTTCCTACCTCCGCGCGCGCGGCAAACGCGAGTACCGGCTGACCGGCTTGAACGTCCTCCGGATCGTGGAGGGGGCGATCGCTGAGGTTACAGCGTTCCGGCCTGATCTCTGCACGGTATTCAACCTTCCCCGATCGCTGTGATGTTTCTCACGAGCGAGGTGGTCCTGCCCCCTGGCACTGCCCACGCATATGAAGCCGACGAGTGGCGAGACGCTCTGGTGCTCGTGAAGACAGGCTCGATCGAGCTCGAGACACAAAGTGGTGTGCGCAGAACGTTCGTCGCCGGAGACGTGCTTTGGCTCGCCGGTCTTCACCTTCTCCTGGTGAGGAATCCGGGGTCGAACCCGGCTGTTCTGGAGGCCAGCCGGAGGGACCCCGTGTCTAGCTGCGAGTCAATCCATCGATACTTCTGAAGGCGCTAGCTCCTTTGTGCGAGCGTAAGACCACCTCCTGGGATGTTGAGTTCACCCGCGAAGATTCATCAAACACGAATCCACTTCCCATCTCGCGGTCTTTCTGGTCGTCACGAGCGTCGTCTCTGGCAGCTGTCATCCCGCGCGGGACCGCTTTGTTGAATTAGCCGCAGCTGGTCAGAAGTTTCCGATTCGTCAACGACTTGGCCACCCTCCAGGCGACAGATCGCAAGATGACAAACGTCACCTGAAGCCGACTACATCGGGATCTGGTGAGTGGCGCCACCCATATTGAAACTGGTGACGTCACGTGATGTGGATGCGGTGGCAGCCTTTCCCGGCCACCGCCGAGTCTCAGACGAATAACTGGACAGTAGATAAGGAGTTTCAACCAAATGGACATCGGCAAGTGGTTTAATCGAGTGGCGGTAGCAGGGGCAAGCGAACCATCGCCGGGAGTCACCAAAGCACTTGGCGGGTGGGGCCGCTGTCGGTCCCCTCTTCGTGGGACTCTCGCTTGCGCAGGTTCCATTTCGGCCGGGGTTCGTCCTCGGACGCATGCCGATCAGCATGCTTACCCTGGGGGATCTTGGTTGGATCCAGATCCTGAACTTTGTTGTAACAGGTCTGCTCGCGCTGGCCTGCGCTGTCGGGATGAGGCGCACACTGCGTCACCGGAGCGGCCGAACTTGGGGTCCAGTGAAGGGCGCCGCGATCAAGGAGTTGATGGACAGCGATTGGATCGCAATCTGCCTAATTGAGATGGCCCTCCCGGTGGCGCGACCCCAAACAGATCGCCTTTGTGCGATCCGGTGAAAGTGAAATACGCCAACCACTCTGTCTCCAACCGCCAACAGCTGGTCGATCGAGATGTGGTGGTCGGGGAACCCCAGCCAGGTACGGGCGCAATGTAGTTGACCTACTTGCCGGCACTTCTCCCCGCAAGCCCGACCAAAATCGTGAAAAAAGCGGTCGCGACTCCACGTGAGGGAGCCGCGACCGCGGGTGGCAGGCTCAGGCGGATTGCTTGCGGTAGAGGTCTATTGAGACGGCGGCGATCCAGCTGAAGGCGATCACGACACCAACCCAGAAACCGATGACCACTGCCGCGCTCGTCGACCCGGATGCGACGCCGGCGAAGGCAAGCAGGAAAACTACCCCGGTGACCAGCGAGTAGGCCATCCAGCTTCGCCGGCCCTCACGACCGAACATCCTGGCCAGAACAATGCACGCTGCGACCAGGCAGAGGAACCCGATTCCCGCGGCGGCGATGTGGAGCATGCCGTGCCAGCTGACACTCACAGGATGGCCGGCAGGCGTGCCGACAGGGAAGCCGTTCATCGGGTCGGCGACGAAGATTCCCGCCGCAATCAGGCCGGCGCCGAAGACGGCGAGAAGGCGTGGACCCCACGTCGATCGGCCATTCAGCGCTCGGGCCATGCCGGCCGCTGCGGCGATCACGAACACGCCGGTGAGGATGAAGTTGGCGATCTGGATCCAACCCAAGTTGCCGTTGCTCAGCAGGCTGACGTCGTCGTGGAGCAGATCGAACCCTGGCCGCGCCATTCCCTGGACCAAGGCCGCGACCACGTAGACCGGCCCGGCCAGCACTCCGTAGCCGAGCAAGCTCCGCGTAACTCTATCCGCGCCCGTGCAGTCGATCTTGGTTCCGCCGTTGATCTTCATCACGCTGCTCATTTCGAGCCTCCTTGGATTTAATCGGTACTGGACTGACCAGTACTAACATAGTACTAGACTGTTCGGTACGCAAGAACTAATCTCTGGAGGCAAAAATGGCCACTGAAGTGCGTCGACGGCCAGGACGACTGGCAAGCTCAGGCCCAATCCGGGAGGCGGCAGCCAAGCTTTTCCTGGAGAAGGGCTACCAGGGCACGAGCATGGACGACATCGCAGCGGCGGCCCAGGTGTCCAAGCAGACGATCTACACCCACTTCGCGAACAAGGAAGACCTGTTCGCACAGCTGGTCCTGGGCAACTCGGAGCGCGTGGAAGACTTCGTCGCCGGGATCCAGGAAGCGCTTCAAGGTGAGGACCTCGAGGCGGCGCTGGGAAGGCTGGCACGTCGCTACCTCGGCTTCGTCGCCCGATCTGAAGTGCTGCGACTTCGCCGCCTGATCATCGGGGAGGCCGCCCGCTTTCCCGACCTCGCGCGGCGCTACTACGAGCTCATCCCCGGTCGGGTCTACACCGCTCTTGCGGATCGGTTCGCAGAGCTACAGAAGCAGGGCCGGATCCGGGCGGGAGACGCTACCGAGGCCGCCAACCACTTCGCGTGGTTGGTGCTCGGCTCGACGCTCGACCGCGGCATGTTTTATCCCGTCGAGTCGGCTCTTCTGGACGTCGATCTCGACGAGCACGCAGCCGCCGCGGCCAGGGTCTTCGTCGCTGCCTACGTGGTCAGGTCGTGATCACAGGTGCGCAGTGCAACTCTTGGGCTCGCACTGAAAAGACCGTTGACGGCCGCCCGCGAAATTGGTGGCGCGGCTTAGGTTGGGCGCCGCGGTCATCGACCGGTACGTCGCAGATTCCGTGGAGGTGACGGTATGGCAGAAGCATCCAAGTTGATTGAAGAACGAATCGCCGAGCTGGGCGACTGGCGCGGTGAGTTGATGACCAAGCTTCGCGCCGTGATCAACCAAGCCGACCCGAGCCTCAAAGAAGAATGGAAGTGGGGGACGGCCGTGTGGACCTTGAAAGGCAACGTCGTCGCAATAGGCGCCCTCAAGAATGGGGTCAAGGTGAACTTCTTTAAGGGTGCAAGTCTCCGGGATCCCCAAAGACTCTTCAACGCAGGCCTTGAAGCGAAAGGATCGAGGGCGATCGACTTCGCCAAGGACACCCGGATAAATGAGAAGGCCCTGCGCGACCTCGTGCGCGCAGCAGTCGCCGAAGACAAAGGCAGGAGATAACTCGAACTACGTCGACCTAATCGCGTCAATCTTCCATCGGGTCGCTCCGGCGGGAGCGGCGGTGGCAACACCGAGTGCGGTAATTGGTGTGAAGGCGAAGAGATACCACGGCGGTGGTGGCGCCGTGGGTGCCCAGAAGGCGGCTGTGACTTTGTCGTCGTCGACCACGAGGGGCCAGCCTCGATTGGTGTATCTCTGGGCGACTCGTTCCAGGGTTACGCGGTCCCTGATGCGCATCGCGGTTCCCTCAAGGACCAGGTCAAGGTCTGGAAGTGAGATTGCGAAGCTGCAACGCGAGTCAGCGGCGAGGTTGCGCGCCTTTTTCGTCGTGGGGCCGCTTACGAAGTAAAGGGTGTCATCGAGCCAGTGGCCCACGACTCCCGCGACGTGGGGAACTCCATCGGTGCGAATGGTTGAGAGCCAACAGGTTGGTCCGCTGCGGCCGCCGGCTGGTCGCAGAGCGTCGAGTTGGCTGACCGCACGCGACCATGGAATCAGCTCGTTCCCTTCGTGGTCCACATTGATCGAGTCAATCATTGTTTTGTCCTCATTACACGGATTGAAGCAGCGGCGTTTAACCGCCCGAACGAGGCGGGAGCAGCACTAGAGGGGGCTCATCGATCCAACGCCAGCCGTACCGGCCGGTCGATGAAGCGGCTCAGCCGGCGCCCGGCCTGTTCGAGCAGCGCCTTCTCGGCCGCACTCACGTGGGAGAGGAGCTTGATCTCGACCGTCAGTCGGCCGCCTGCCCCGCGCCCCGCCACTCGCCGCCAGGTTCTGCCCTCCGCCGGATCACAGCCGTATCACGCATTCCCGGAAACGGACGGTTCCGAGAAGACACCGAAGGACACGACGGCCACGCGATTTGAGTTCAGGCGGCCCCCAAAGAAGGCACCAGGACACTCAAGGACACGGCGCCGACACGGTTCGGGACCGTGAGGCCCCGGGTTCAAATCCCGGGCCCCCGACCAGATTTGAACTTAGAAACGTCAGCTAGCGCTTTACTGGAAGACGCCGAATCCGCTGGGGGTCACGGCTCTGTCACAGATTCTGGAAAGATTTGGGCCGACAGCCGCGATGAAGGGGGTTCCTGGCCCTCGTCTTGAACTCGCGCATCGTCATCAGGCAGCCGAGATACCAGCACACGCACGGCCCCAGGACCGTGAGGCACCCGGGTTCAGAATTCCGAGGCCGTTAGGCTCAACGAACCCAGTCAGCGCCAGGACCCCCTTGCCAGGTCGAGAATGTGGTGCTCGCGCGCGTCCGCAACTATTTCGTGGTTGCCGTGGAATGGCAGCGGTTCCACAAGACCATGGGGATCGACCCCACTGGCGAAACTCATGCTTGCTGCGGATTGGGATCGGACGGCAAGATCGGCGATCCGAGTTCTACCAGCGTTCGCGAGTAGGGCCCGCCGGAAACGTTGTCGGCCAGATAAGTGGCGGCGGGCGCGAAGGCCGAGCTACCTGACGGCATGTGGTCGGGGCGGGCGGTAGAATCCGCCGCCAGTGGGCCAGGCCGTCGGTAGCCACTACTCGGCCGCGTTGGACGCCTACGAGCGTCATCAATGGCACGATGCGTTCAAGCTGCTCAATGAAGCGGATGCCGCCGGCGAGCTCGATGCCGAGGGACTCCGCGTACTGGGCAAGACCGGAGAGTGGGTCTCTGACCGTGAGGTGTGCCTTGACGCGCTCGAACGCGCGCACGGCGCCTTTCTAGAGGCCGGCGACACAGTCGGAGCCGCGCACGTGGCCCTGATGCTCGTCCACACCCATCGCAACCTGTTCGCCGACAGCGCCGGAGCTGTGGGCTGGCTCCGCCGCGCCGAGGGCCTGCTCGCCGACCAGCCTGAGTGCGTCGAACACGGTTGGCTGCGCCTGCGCCAGGCTGGGGCGGCGTTTCGTCGGGGCGACTTCGAGGCCGGTCTAGCCAACTTTGACGCCGCCATCAACCTTGGCAGCCGCTACCACGATCCCAACCTCGTGGCGATGGCCCTGGTGGCGAAAGGCATCTACCTGGCTCTCGGCGGCAGACACGAAGAGGGCTGGCCTTATGTCGATGAGGCGTGTGCCGCGGCCGTTGGCGGCGAGCTCGGTCCGTTCGCGACCGGGATCGTCTACTGCAACTCGATCAGCGCGTACCGAGATGTTGGGGAGTACCGGCGCGCGAGCGACTGGACGCAGACAGCGGCTCGGTGGTGCGCTCGCCAGTCGATCACCGGCTTTCCCGGGATTTGTCGCGTGCACCGGGCCGAGATTGTCAAGCTCCGCGGAGGCTGGCGAGACGCCGAAGCGGAAGCGCGCAAGGCATGCGACGAGCTTCGACCCGTGAGCCCGCATTTGGCCGGTGACGCGCTCTACGAGATCGGCGAAGTCCGATTGCGAGCCGGCGACTTCCCCGGCGCCGATGCCTCCTTCAAACAGGCTCACGAGCTCGGTCGAGAGCCGCAGCCCGGCGCATCGCTGTTGCTACTAGCCCGGGGCGACGCAGAGGCTGCTTTGGTGGCAATCCAGAACGTGGAGATCCAGCCGCTTGCACCGCCAATCGACACCGCCCGTACGCTGGCCGCCCGCGTCGAGATAGCACTCGCCGCAGGGGTTAGCGAGGTGGCGAAGGAGGCCGCCGGTGCTCTCGAAACGCTCGCCCGTGCCAGCGATACGCCGGCGATGCGTACGCTGGCCCTGAGCGCGAGCGGCCGCCTACAACTTCACGGGGGTGACCTCCAAGCGCTGACGACGTTGCGGCAGGCCGTCCAGGGTTGGCAGGAGCTCGAGGCACCCTATGAGGTGGCCACAACTCGACTGGCATTTGCGCTCGCCTACGAGCGGCGCGGCGACGCGGCCGGCGCCCGGCTGGAACTGGAGTCGGCTCGGGCGGCCTTCGATCATCTCGGGGCTGCATGGGACTTAAAGCGGGCCGAGTCCATGCTCGCGGAGCTCGATACTGCTGCCTCGCCGGCGGTGCAGGGCGCCAGCTGCTTCATGTTCACAGACATCGTCGGCTCGACCAAACTGCTGGAGGCGATCGGCGACGAAGCCTGGACGGATCTCATCGCGTGGCACGACCAAGCGCTACGGGCGTGTTTCGTGGGCCACGGTGGTGAGGAGTTGGATCACGCAGGCGATGGCTTCTTTGTGGCCTTCGAGGACCCCAACAAGGCGTTCACGTGTGCAACCCTCATCCAGAGAGCCCTGGCTGAGCACCGCCGCCTCCATGGGTTCGCACCGCGGGTCCGGATCGGACTGCATTCGACAATCGCGACCCGCCGGGGCAAGGCATGGCGCGGCAAGGGTGTCCACGAGGCAGCTCGCATCGCCGCCCTGGCCGAGGCCGACCAGGTGCTGGCCAGTGCGGCCTCAGTTCCGGCCGGCTTCAAAACGTCCGATCGGCGCTTAGTCCATGTGGAGGGGATCTCCGAGCGGATCGATATCGTCGCGGTGAGCTGGCGCTAGCTGCCGACGGCCTGCGACGCGACCTTGACCGCTTTGGCGGACTCGTCAACGCCGCGCTCTCCCCTTTGGGTTCTTGATGGAGGCTCAGGGGGTCCAGACAAACCGAATCACTGACCAACGCCCAAACCGTGTCACAGATATGTCACGCATTCGCGGAACCAGAAGGACATAGGGGGACCCCAGAGGACACGACCACCGACGAAATTGAGTACAGGAGGACACGCGAGGACACGCGAGGATACGGGAGGACCCACCGGAATGCCGGTTCGGGACCGTAGGCCCCGGGTTCAAATCCCGGGCCCCCGACCA
>DASYZS010000145.1:0-6466 GCA_035945895.1 Candidatus Dormiibacterota bacterium
CCGAACAGCGTGGAGCGCTGGGGCACGAGGTACGCGAGCACAGGGTTGAGCCACTGGAGGTTGATGTCGCGGTCCAGCGTGGTCTCGAAGGGAAGGTGATTCAGAACCGACAAACCGTGGCTCTGGACGGCGCTGAACAGGCGCTCGAATCCGAGTCCGCCGCTGAGAAGAAACACGAACACCGAGATCACGGCCGCGCCGCGCCCGGCGGTGAATCGCAGCGCCGCAAGGTAGATGACCCCCGGCAAGGCGAGGCCGAGCATGGCGCTCGTCGCGGTCAGAGCCGCGGTCAACGACAGCCCCAGGGGAACGAGGTCCGCGGCGAAGAAATCGATCATGAATGGGTAGCCGAGTCGATGGCCAGGATCGATCGGGTACTCGGGCGGGAAGTTGTGCCCGTACGCGAACGATCCCGCGAAGCTCAGGTGCGCCGCCCAGTCCCCCCAGATGTTGACGTAGCCGGTGTAGAGACCCGTCGGCGCGTACACGTAGGCCTGGTGGAAGAAGTGCACGGTCCAGGCGCCGCACACCACGAGCACCGCGAGCAACGGCCACTGGGCGGGCCAGCGAGTCCGGGCGTCGGCCCAGTCCGCGGCGAGGGTTGCGCGCTTCCAGATGATTGCGAGCACGCCGGCACCAACCGCGATCAGCAACCCGAGCGGGACCGTGATCGCATTCACGTCCCGCGCGAGTAGGGCCATCACGAAGGTTGTCCCGGCGACGGCCATCGCACCGAGCACGGCGCCGAACACGATTCGCTCCTCGAGGTTGAGCGCAACCCCCGCCAGGTACGTGATGCCAAAACCCGCGGCCGCGCAGGCGGCTAGAAACAAAAAGGCTGTTAGAGGCACGGCCGGAGACCCTCGCCGAGAGATTCGGCGATCCAGGTGGCCCAGATTCGGGCACAGCGACGAGCAGCGGAGCGAGCGCATCCGTCGATGCGTGAGCGAGCAGCGCAGGAGATGGGCCCGAAGATGGGCCGCATTGGGCGCCGAAGATCCGGCGAGGGCGCTCCTGGCCGGGTCTCTAATTCCAACAGAAGTACTGCGTGACCTTCGACTGGTCCGTCGGATTGGACGGCATCGTATGGCAGTTCATCAACCACAGCTTCGGTCCCCACCATGGCGTCCCGGGATCCTCGACGTAGGCGGAAACCGAGATGGGCACGCCCGTCCAGAGCGGATAGAAGTAGCCGAAGAAGAAGACAGTGACGGCGAGATGCGACGCGACCAGCAGCTGGCGACGCGGGCGCGGAAGCGTCTCCGCCAGGTACACGAGCACATACGCAAGCGCGAGGACCATGAAGATCAGGCCGCCGAACATGTGGTACATGAACAGGACCCGCGTGATCGGGAACCACGGTAGGTACTGGGAGAGAAATCCGACCAGGATCACCGCCGCCGGGAAGCTTCGCCTCTTGATCACGAAGTACGGCAAGGACGCCACGCACGGAAGGCTCGTCCACCAGATCCATGGGTTGCCGAGGTTCTCCATGCGCGAGATCAGCTGCTGGCCGGTGAATGCGTCGCTGCCCAGCCCCACGGACTCGGCGTAGTAAAGGACCGGCCTCGACAGAAACGGCCACGACCACGCCGGCGAACCGTACGGATGCGTCGCCGTCAGGAATCGGTGGTAGTTGAGCGCCTCCGACTGATAGGTCATCAGGTCCGCGAGGTTGTGGAACTGACCGCGTGCGAAAAACGGGTACCAGAACGCGAGATATAGACCGGCAGGAATGAGCGCCAGCGCGATCACTGCGACCGGGAGGTAAGCCGTCAAGGGCACCTTGGCGATCCTTTGACCTCGCAGCCCGACCACCACAAGCCAGAACACGATGCTGAGCCACGCTGCCAGCACGATCCACTTCGCCGCGATGCCGATCCCAAGGACGATGCCGAGCGCGACGAGCGAGATCATCGATGCCCTGGACGTCTTGCTCTGGATGTGGACGAGGAACGTGAAGTACGCCGCGAGGATGAGAAAGATCGGGAAGATGTCGATCATCCCGATCCGTGACTGGATGAAAAACATCCCGTCAAAGCAGGTGAGGGTCGCTGCTGCTATCGCGAACAGGCGATTCGGCCACAGCCTTCGCGCGAGCAGATACATCATCGGGATGCAGAGCGTGCCGAACAGACACGCCGCGATGCGCCAGCCGAACGTGTTGTACCCAAGGTCGATGTAGTCGCCGGCGGCCCCCTGGAAATGGGCGCGGTACCAGCCGTAGCTCCACATCCCGGCGGCGATGATCTCTTTGGCCAGCGGCGGCTCAGGGTCGAAGTAGCTGAACTCGCAGTGACCGACATTGAAGTCGGTTGGCATCGAAGGCTTGCACTGCTCGATGCCCTTGACGTCGTCGTAGGCGTCGACCGGGAAATACACCTCGTCGAAAACCTGGCCGGCCGGCGGGGACAGCGGATTGCCGTATCCGCGGTTGAAGGGATACGCAAGACCGCAGAGGGTCCCCTTGTCGCCTTGAGGATCGATCGGTGTGCTGGAGACGCAGTTCGTGATGTCTGGTCCCTGGTTGTCGGGCACAAAGATGTTCGGCAGGATCGGGCTGAAGAACCTCAGCACGAAAGCGACCGCCGTGAGGGCCAGGACCGCGACGAGGTCCCACCGGTCGAAGTACCGCGGACTCACCGCCGGTGCTTGCGCCGCTTGGCTCCGCCCTGGTTCTTGCCCAGCCGCTCCGGCAGATGGGCGCTGATCTCCCAGACGACCTTGTCCGCGTCGGGAACCGGTATCGCGATCGTTTCCTCGTCCATCAGACGGGCCCGAAAGATGCCGAGCTTGCCTTTGATGGCGGCGAGCTCTGCTTCGTCGCCGCGCACGCGAAGGAACAAAGCCGGTTGGTCGATGTGCTGCTTCATGATCGGCGCGACCATCTTGCTGCGCTTGTCCTGGAAGTGCTGGCGCAACGGAAGCGCCTTGACCGACCTGATCGACTCGTAGTCGATGGTCACGCTCCTCAGCGCGCTCGAGATCCTCACTCCCTCGTCCAGGACCAGCACGTGGTTGCGCAGCCGAAAGATCCAGATTCCGAGGCCGAGCCCGAGCCCGACCGGGACGTAAGCGAGCCAGACCGCGTACCCCGGTGTGAAGAGCTGGCCCCGGTAGAGCGCGTACGCGGTGAAACCCAGGCCGATCACCAGGAGCATGCCCGCGAAGAAACGCTGCTGGGTCCAGAGGTGGTGCGCGTACAGGTTCTGGTGCCGGGTCGGGCGAGTGGCCGGGGTTTCGGTCTCAGTGCTCACGGGACTAATGATTTTCCCATTGCAGGCTGCGGTCCACCGCACGCCGCCACCGCGCCTGCATCGAATCCGCCTCGTCGCGCGACATCCGAGGCTCGAACTCGCGGTCGAGCTTCCACAGCCGCTCGAGGTCGCCGTCTGTCCAGATCCCGGCGCCCAACCCCGCGAGAAAGGCCGCCCCAAGGGCCGTGGTCTCCGTGTGCCTCGGCCTTCGCACCGGTGTGCCAAGGAGGTCGGCCTGGAGCTGACAGAGCAAGTCCATCACCGCCGCGCCCCCGTCCACCCGCAGCTCCGCGAGCTTTCGGCCGGTGTCCTTCTCCATCGCCTCGACCACGTCGCGCGTCTGAAATGCCATGGCCTCCACCGCGGCCCTGACGAGGTGGGCGCGGGTAGTGCCGCGAGTCAGGCCGACGATGGTGCCGCGCGCGTATGGGTCCCAATGCGGCGCGCCGAGACCCGCGAAGGCCGGCACGACGTAGACGTCCCCGGTATCCGGAACTGACGCGGCCAGAGGACCCGCCTCCGCCGAGGTTTTGATGATCCCCAGCCCATCGCGCAGCCACTGCAGGGCGGCCCCTGTGACGAAGATCGCGCCCTCCAGCGCGTAACTAAGGCGGCCGCCGCGCCGCCACGCCACCGTAGTCAGCATGCCCGACGTCGAGGCGACCCGCTGATCCCCGGTCTGCATCAGCACGAACGACCCGGTGCCGTACGTGTTCTTCGCCATGCCGACCCGGGTGCATCCCTGGCCGAAGAGCGCCGCCTGCTGGTCGCCGGCGATCCCCGCGACCTTCGCAGCGATCGGACCGCTCGAATCCACGACCTCGGGGAGGTTGGCGAGCGGAACGCCGAAGAGCTCCGCCATCTCCTCGCTCCACGCGCCGCGGCCGATGTCGAACAGCAGGGTGCGGGAAGCGTTGGAGGCATCGGTCACGTGGGCCTTCCCCTCCGAGAGCTTGGCGATCAGCCAGGAGTCGATGGTCCCGACCGCCGCATCCCTTGCTCCTTCGACGTTCTTCAGCGCCCACGCGAGCTTGGTGGCGGTGAAGTAAGGATCGAGCACCAGCCCAGTCACCTCGCGGACTCGCGGCTCGTGGCCGGCCTCGCGAAGTCGAGTGCACTCGTCGGCGGTACGGCGGTCCTGCCAGACGATCGCCGGCGCAATTGGCTCCAGGGTTTTGGGGTTCCACAGCGCGAGCGTCTCGCGTTGGTTCGTGATGCCGATCGCCCGCACATCGCCCGCGCCATTCAGCGCTTCGTGCCAGCTTGCCTGGACCGCCGACCAGATCTCGTCGAGATCGTGCTCGACCCAACCTGGACGTGGGTAGTGCTGTGTGATCTCGCGGTAGCCCTTGCCGACGACCTCACCCTCGAGACCCACCGCGATCGCGGTGGCCCCCGTGGTCCCCTCGTCGAGCGCTAAGACGACTGGGGTTGCCAGGTTCGGTTGAGGTGGCCCGACGAGTAGCCCTCGAGGTCGACCGAAACAAACTTGTAACCGGCCCCGCGGACGGCGGCGGCGACTTTTTCGCGCGCCTCGATGAGATGCGGAATGTCCTGGGGATCGACCTCGATGCGCGCGACGTCGTCGTGGTGGCGCACGCGTACCTGCCGAAATCCCATCGCCTTGAGCGCGTCTTCCGCGGCCTCGATCTGGCGCAGGGCGGCGACGGTCACGCGGGTGCCGTGCGGGATGCGCGACGACAAACACGCAAACGAGGGCCTGTTCCAGTTGGGAAGTCCGAGCGCTCTCGCCGCGGCGCGAATATCGGACTTGGCCATGCCGGCTTCGAGCAGCGGGAAGCGAACGCCTCGCCGCACCGCGGAGCGATGGCCGGGTCGGTGATCGCCGGCGTCATCCGCGGTCGCACCGTAGGCGATGAAGTCCAGGCCAAGGTCCTTCCGCACAGGCTCGAGGGTGTCGAAGAGCTCTTCCTTGCAGTGGAAGCAGCGGTCCGGGTTGTTGCGCGCGTACTCCTCGAGCTCGACCTCGCCGGTATTGACCTCAACGAGTCGCGCCCCCAGGTCGCGTGCCAGCCCGCGCGCAGCGGACTGCTCGGACTCGGGATAGGCGGGCGAGCTGGCGAGCACCGCCACGGCTTCATCCCGAAGCTCCTGCAACGAGAGTTTCAGCAGCAAGGTGGAGTCGACGCCGCCCGAGTAAGCCACCAGCACCGATCCCAGCCCGCGCACGAGGTCGCGCGCGTTCTGCAACTTGGCCGGGTTGAAGGAATCGAGCTGGACGACCACAGCTCGAAGGTTAGCTGGCCTTTGCCTCGCTCGGTTCCATCGCCGGCGTGCCGCACCACGCCTCGTAGTCGATGAGGCTGGTCACGGTCGGGTTCTCACCGCACAGCGGGCATGCCTTGTTCTGGCGAAGCTTGAGCTCGCGGAAGGTCATGTCCTCGCCTTCGAACAGGAGGTAGCGGCCAATCATCGGCTTGCCGACGTCGAGCAGGTACTTGATCGTCTCAAAGGCCATCATGCTGCCGATGATCCCAGGCAACACTCCGAACACGCCGGCCTCGGCGCAGCTCTGGACGCTGCCAGGCGGGGGCGGCTCGGGGAAAAGACAGCGGTAGCAGCCGGTGCCCCTGGCCGAGTCGAACAGAGCCAGCCTGCCCTCGAACCGGAAGATGCTGCCGTGCACCAGCGGCTTGGCCAGGAAGTGCGCCGCGTCGTTGGCCAGGTAGCGCGTCGGGAAGTTGTCGGTGCCGTCGATGATGACGTCGTACGGGGCGAAGATCCCCATCGCGTTCCCGGAGTTGACGTGCTCCTTGATAGGCACGACCTCCACGTCTGGGTTGAGGTTGCGGAGCGTCTCCGCCGCCGAATCCGCCTTGGGCCTGCCGATGTCGTCGTGTCCGTGGAGCAGCTGGCGCTGCAGGTTGGACGCATCGACCACATCGAAGTCGACGATGCCCACCTTGCCCACGCCCGCTGCGGCCAGGTACATCGCGGCCGGTGAGCCCAGGCCGCCGGCGCCCAGCAGCAGGACGCTCGAGTTCAGCAGCTTGCGCTGTCCGGCGCCGCCGACCTCGGGAAGGATGAGGTGGCGGGCGTAACGAGCGACCTGGTCGGGGGTGAAGGGTTTGGTCTGAGGCATTCCTGGTAGGACTATACCCAGGGCTCGCGGCCCGATATTCCTATAGTGGAGACCCCGATGGAAACTGAATACCTCGACGAAGAGCAGGTGATCTCGCTCTACAACA